>JBEPVS010000039.1:0-15298 GCA_041690875.1 Gammaproteobacteria bacterium | reverse complement strand
GCTCGCGCGCGTTGCAGCCGCGGGCGCGGGCGATGCACCAGCGCCTGCCGGGAAACCCGCGGCCACTGCAACACCAGCGGCAACCGCGCGCGCCGGCGATCCGGCGGCCGTCGCGGGCGCGGCCGCCGGCCCGGAGCCCGCGGCCGATCGCAACATCCAGTTGCTGGTCCTGGGCGCAGGTCCCGGCGGCTACACGGCGGCGTTTCGCGCCGCGGACCTCGGGCTGAAGGTCATGCTCGTCGACCGCTGGGCGACGCTCGGCGGCGTCTGCCTGAATGTCGGATGCATCCCGTCGAAAGCGCTGTTGCATGCGGCGAAGGTCATCGACGATGCGCGCGAAATGAGCGCGCACGGCGTGCAGTTCGGCGAAGCGCGTGTGGACCTCGCCAAGCTCCGCGAGTGGAAAAACAAGGTCGTTGGCAAGCTCACGGGCGGGCTCGCGGGGCTTGCCAGGCAGCGCAAGGTCGAAGTGTTGCGCGGAACGGGACGTTTCCTCAGCGCCCATGTCATCGAGGTGACGCACGAAAGCAGCAAGCAGCGCGTACGCTTCGAGCAGTGCATCATTGCGGTCGGCTCCGAGCCGATCGCGCTGCCGTTCATGCCGCGCGATCCGCGCATCATGGACTCGACCGGCGCACTCGAGCTGCCGGAAAATCCTGGCCGCCTGTTGGTGATCGGTGGCGGCATCATCGGACTGGAAATGGCCACGGTGTACGAAGCGCTCGGCGCCAGGGTCAGCGTGGTCGAACTCACGCCGCAGCTGATGCCGGGCTGCGATATCGACCTGGTGCGGCCGCTCGAGAAGCGGCTGAAAGCTCGTTACGAACAGATCATGCTCGGCACGAAGGTGACCGCGGTAAAAGCGACGGGCGAGGGATTGCACGTCAGCTTTGAGGACGCGAAGGGTGGAAGCGAGCAGCGCTTCGATAGTGTGCTGGTCGCCGTAGGGCGCGTGCCCAACGGCCGCGCGATCAACGCGGAAGCCGCCGGCGTCGCGGTCAGCGAGCGCGGTTTCATCCCGGTCGACAAGCAACAACGCAGCAACGTTCCGCACATCTTCGCGATTGGTGATGTCGTCGGGCAGCCGATGCTGGCGCACAAGGCTTCGCACGAAGCGAAGGTGGCCGCCGAAGTGGCGGCGGGGCAGAAAAGTTTCTTTGATGCCCGCGTAATTCCGTCGGTCGCGTACACCGATCCGGAGGTGGCCTGGGCCGGCGTGACCGAGTCGGGCGCGAACGCGCAGGGCCTCAATGTCGAAAAGACCGTGTTTCCCTGGGCCGCAAGCGGCCGCTCGCTGTCGCTCGGGCGGGACGAGGGTTTCACGAAACTGCTGTTCGATCCGGTCACGCAGCGCATCGTCGGCGGCGGCATCGTCGGCCCGAACGCCGGCGAGTTGATCGCCGAGGTCGCACTCGCGATCGAGATGGGCGCCGATGCGCACGACATCGGGCTCACGGTCCATCCGCATCCGACGTTGTCGGAAACCGTTGCGATGGCCGCCGAAGCCTACGCCGGCACGCTCACTGATCTCTATTTGCCGAAGAAGCGCGCCGCGCATTGAGCGGCCACGGGGGTTAGGGGGTCGTGGCCAAACCGCTCAAGTCCGCGATCATCGACCTGCTGGGTCCGTGGGGCGTCTTTCCCACCGATGCCACCGACAAGCGCCGCATCCTCGCGCTGCTGGAAAAACTCCGTCCGCTCGAGACCGTCGCACCGCTGTTGAGGCTGGGGCCGAAGGGCGATGGCGGCTATCTGGTGCCGGATGAGCTCGAAGGCATCGAGGCCTGCTTCTCCCCTGGCGTCGGCTTGCTCTCCGGTTTTGAGAAAGATTGCGCCGATCGCGGGCTCAGCGTTTACCTGGCCGACGCCTCGGTCGAGCACCCCGGCGACTTGCACGAGCGCTTTCATTTCACGCACAAGTTCCTCGGCGTTACGAGCAACGAGCAGTTCATGACGCTCGATGATTGGGTTGCGGGTTCATCCGTGCGCGCCGGCTCGGACCTGCTGCTGCAGATCGACATCGAGGGATTCGAGTACGAGGTGCTGTTGGCCGCGTCCGATGCGCTGATGCGGCGCTTCCGCCTCATCGTCGCCGAATTCCACCTGCTCGACCAGTTCTGGAACGAAGCCTTCTTCGGGCTGGCCGCGCGCGCGTTCGAGAAGATCCTGCAGACGCATGCGTGCGTGCATATTCATCCCAACAACAGCTCGCCGCTGTTGAAGAAATCAGGTCTGGCGATTCCGCCGCTGGCTGAATTCACTTTTTTGCGGCGCGACCGCATGCCGGCGGCCGCGCGCCACGCGACGCGGTTTCCACATCCGCTCGATTCAGACAACACCGGCAAGCCGCACTTCGCACTGCCGCGGTGCTGGTGGGACAAGCCCTAGGCGCGCGATCGCGCGCCCGTGCGCGCCCGCTCAGTCATCGGTCTTGTCGGGATACGCGCACCAGCGGCGGACGACGCAATGTGCACAATCCGGACGCCGCGCCCGGCACACATAGCGGCCATGCAGCAGCAGCCAGTGATGCGCGTGCAGCCGGAAAGTCGCGGGCGTAACCGCCAGCAAGCCCTCTTCGACTTCGCGCGGCGTGCCGCCGCGCGCGAGCCCGGTGCGGTTCGCGACGCGGAAAATGTGCGTGTCGACTGCGATCGTCGCTTCGCCGAAGGCGGCGTTCAGCACGACGTTGGCAGTCTTGCGCCCGACACCGGGCAACGCTTCGAGCGCCTCGCGGTCGGGGGGCACCGCGCCGGCGTGTTGCTCGATGAGCAGGCGGGTGGCTGCCATGATGTGGCGCGCCTTGGTGTTGAACAATCCGATCGTGCGGATGCGCTTTTTCAGGCCCGCCAGGCCCAGCCGCAGCATCGAGGCGGCGTCGGGTGCTTTCCTGAACAACTGCGCCGTCGCCGCATTGACGCTCTTGTCGGTGGCCTGCGCCGAGAGGATGACCGCTACCAGCAATTGATACGGCGAGTGGTATTCGAGTTCGCTGCGGGGCTCCGGGTTCGTGGCCTGCAGCGCGCGATAGAAGTGCTCCACATCGGATGGTTTCATGGCGCCTTCCCGGCATCGGGTAGCCCGCCGCGCTTGATCTGCTGCAGCTCGAGTTCGCGCTCGGCGGCCGCGGCGGTGCGCCGCGTTTCGTGCGCACTGTGGCGACGCCGGTTGTCAGTCGGCGTGGGCGGCGGCACGGCCTGCGGCCACGGTTGCATGTGGATGCAATCCACCGGACACGATGCGATGCAAAGTTCGCAGCCCGTGCACCACGCAGCAATGACAGTGTGGAGCGAGCGCTGTGCGCCAAGGATCGCATCCACGGGACAGGGCGGCAGGCAACGCGCGCATCCGATGCATGCTTGCGGATCGATCCACGCGAGGCGCGCCGGTGCCTCGACGCCGTATGAAGGATTCAGCGGCAGTGCGGCGCGGCCGAGCAGGACCGCAAGCTGCCCGATCAGCGCGGCGCCGCCCGGCGGGCACTGGTTCATTTCCGCCGCGCCGCTCGCGACGGCTTCCGCATACGGCCGGCAACCCGCGTAGCCGCAGCGTGTGCACTGGGTCTGCGGCAGCAGCGCGTCGATTTCGGCCGCATCAACTCGTCGCATGGCGTTGGGGGAGCGATGGCACAATGGGCGTCCGATATTAAATGAAATTGGCGCGCGACGATGATTGCAAGACTGACCCCGACCGTGTTCGTGCTGCTGATCGTCAACGTGGCGATCTATGCCGCGCAGTTGCTGGTGCCGCAGCTGCCGTTCGAGTGGTTCGAGCTGTGGCCGCTGCATTCGAGCCCGTTGACCGGCGGATTGCCATTCGAACCGTGGCAGCTCGTCAGCTATGCGTTCCTGCACGCCAGTCCGATGCACCTGTTCTTCAACATGTTCGCGCTGTACATGTTTGGCCCCGATGTCGAAGACCTGCTCGGTTCGGCACGCTTCCGCGTGTTCTACCTGGCCTGCGTGCTCGGGGCCGCCGTGACGCAACTGATCGTGACCGCAACGATTTATCCGAGTCCGTTTCCGACGCTGGGCGCCTCGGGCGGCATCTTCGGATTGTTGCTGTGTTACGGCATGGCATTTCCGCAGCGGCGCTTGATGCTGCTGTTCCCGCCGATCCCGATGCCCGCGTGGCTGTTCGTGACGCTGTACGGCGTCATGGAGTTGTACATGGGCGTATTCGCCACCAGCCAGGGCGTGGCGCATTTCGCGCACCTGGGCGGCATGGCGGCCGGCTACCTGCTGATCCGGTATTGGCGTGCGCGAGGCGTGCGCGGCCTGCGGCCCTAACTGACTTTCATGCCCGGTTGAGCGCCGCTGTCAGCGCTCAACAGAAACACGCCATCGCCGTCGCCGCTCGCGCACAACACCATGCCGGCTGACACGCCGAAGCGCATCTTGCGAGGCTCCAGGTTGGCGACGACGATCACCAGCCTGCCGACGAGCTGCTCAGGAGCGTAGCTGGAGCGGATGCCCGACAGGACCTGCCGCGATTCCGAGCCGACGTCGAGCGTCAGGCGCAGGAGCCTCTCGGACCCTTCGACATGCTCGGCGGCGCTGACGCGCGCCACGCGCAATTCCACACGTGCAAAATCATCGATGCCAATCATGCCGGGTGCCTTTCTGGACATTGCAGTGGAGCCTGCCGCGGTGGCGACAACCGGAGCAGGCGTGGCGTTGGGCTGCGCCGCGGCCGGTGCGTCGATCAGCTTCGCGACGAGCGCCGGTTCCAGGCGCGTGGCGAGCGGCTGGTAGGCATTCAACGGCACGCCGAGCAGTGGCGTGGCGGCGTCCTGCCAGGAATTGATCGGCGCGCCAAGAAATTTTCCAGCGGCCTCGCTCATGCGCGGCAGCACCGGCGTGAGATAAACCATCAGCACGCGGAAGAGATTGACACCCTGGGTCGCGACCGCCAGCACCTCCGCCGCCCGCGAACGATCCTTGGCGAGCGCCCAGGGCTTGTGCAGGTCGACGTAGCGGTTCGCTCGATCGGCCAACGCCATGATCTCGCGGATCGCGGCGCCGTATTCGCGCTGCTCGTACAGCGCTGCGATGTGATCACCGGCGGTGACGAATTCCGCGTACAGGCCCGGATCGGGCAGTTGCGCGGTCAGCTGCCCGCCGCCTCGTTCAACGAAGCCGGCGCAGCGACTGGCGATGTTGACGAACTTGCCCACGAGGTCGGAGTTGGTGCGTGCCAGGAAGTCATCGAGATTCATGTCGATGTCTTCGATGCCGCTGGTGAGCTTGGCTGCGAAGTAATAGCGCAGCGGTTCAGGCGGCAGCTGCTCGAGGTAGCGCCGCGCCGTGATGAAGGTGCCACGCGACTTGGACATCTTCTGCCCGTTGATCGTCAGGAAGCCGTGCACGTTGACACCGGTGGGGCGCCGGTAACCTGCGCCATGCAGCACCGCGGGCCAGAACAGGTTGTGAAAGTAGCTGATGTCCTTGCCGATGAAGTGATACAGCTCGCTCTCGGTTTCGGAAGTCCAGTAGCGGTCGAAATCGAGGCCGCGCTGCGTGCGCAGTGCTTCGAAGCTCGCGATGTAGCCGATCGGCGCGTCGAACCAGACATAGAAATACTTGCCCGGCGCATCGGGCACTTCAAAGCCGAAGTAGGGCGCATCGCGCGAAATGTCCCAGTCCTTCAAGCCGGCCGCAAACCATTCGTCGAGCTTGGCGCGCACCGCGCTGCTGTGCTCGCCGCTCCCAAGCCACTCGCGCAGCATCGTCTCGAAGGCGCCGAGCCGGAAAAACAGGTGATCGGATTCGCGCCACACCGGCGCGCTGCCGCTCAATGTCGAGACCGGATCGATCAGGTCCGCGGGCGTATAGGTCGCGCCGCAGACCTCGCAGCTGTCGCCGTACTGATCGGCACTCCTGCACACCGGGCAGGTGCCGCGCACGTAGCGGTCGGGCAGGAACATCTGCGCCTGCTCATCGTATGCCTGGCGCACAGCACGGCGATGAATGTAGCCGTGGCCGCGCAGCCGTTCGTACAGGTCGTACGTGAATCGGCGATTCTCGGCGCTGTGCGTCGAGTGGAAGTGATCGTGCAAAACGAGCAGGTCACGGTAGTCGCGCTGGTGTTCGGACGCCATTGCGGAGATCAGCTGCTCCGGCGACACGCCCTGCTGCTGCGCGCGAATCATGATCGGCGTGCCGTGTGAGTCTTCGGCGCACACAAACAGGCAATCGTTCCCGCGCAGTCGCTGGAAGCGCACCCAGATATCGGTTTGCACCGCTTCGATGACGTGCCCGAGGTGCAGCGAGCCGTTGGCATACGGCAACGCATGCGTGACCAGGATGCGCCGGGTCACTAGCGCTGGTCCTTCACCGGCTCGAATTTTGCCTTGTTGATGGCTTTCTTGTACGCCTCGGCGCCGCTGATTATGCCCTGGTCGTACAGTTGCTGGATCGCCATGTCCATCGTGCGCATGCCGAGCGCGCCGCCGGATTGCATGACCGTTTCGATCTGGTCCAGCTTGCCCTGTCGGATCAGGTTGGCCGAAGCGGGGGTGTTGACGAGGATTTCGAGCGCCGCGACGCGGCCCTGTCCGTCGGATCGCTGCAGCAGTTGCTGCGAGATGACGCCGCGGAGCGACGTCGACAGCATCGTGCGCACGTGCATCTGCTTGTCGGCTGGAAACGCGTTGACCATGCGATCAACGGTCGGCGCGGCGCCATTCGTGTGGAGCGTCGCCATGACGAGAATGCCCATCTCGGCCGCGGTGATTGCGGTGCTCATCGTCTCGAGGTCGCGCAACTCGCCTACTAGGATGACATCCGGATCCTCGCGCAACGCCGAAAGCAGGGCGGAAGAGAACGACGGCGTATGCGCGCCGATCTCGCGCTGGCTGATCAGGCAATTGTGGCGCGGGTGGACGAATTCGATCGGATCTTCCACCGTGATGATGTGCCCCTTGATGCGCTTGTTGATCTCATCGATCATCGCTGCGAGCGAGGTGGATTTTCCGGAGCCGGTCTTGCCGGTGACGAGAATCAGCCCGTTGCTGGAGCGGCACAGGCTGTGCACGGCCGGCGGCATCTTCAGCTGCTCGAGCGTCAGCGCACTCGACGGAATTGCGCGGAACACCGCGCCCATGCCGGCAATCTGCCGCAGTACATTGACGCGAAAGCGTCCGTGACCCGCCAGCGCGTAGGCGAAATCGGCGCCGTCGTGCGCTTCGAAGCGCTCGATCGCCTTGCGCGGCATGATTTCGTAGAGCGTTGCCTTGACGAAATCGGGCGTCAACACTTCATTGCGAAGCGGCGCCAGGTCTCCATAGCGGCGCACGCGGGGCGGGTCGCCCGCGATCAGGTGCAGGTCGGAACCCTTGTTCTTGAGGAGTTCCTCGAGCAGTGCGTCGACTTGTGGCATGCGCTGGGCTCAGCCCGCCGCGCCCGGAGGCGGCAACGGCGGTCCGTCGAGCTTGCTGATCATCGTCGTATCGGTGACAAATTTCTGCAGCAGGCGTTTTTCAGTCGCATAGCTGTAGGCATCGTCCGGATCGACCTCGCGCGCCTGCACCGCCGCCAGCAACGCCTGGTCGAACATCTGCATGCCGAACTCCTTGCCGGTCTGCAGCTGGCTGGGCACCTGGTGGGTCTGGTCGCC
Source organism: Gammaproteobacteria bacterium (assembly GCA_041690875.1). GTDB lineage: Bacteria > Pseudomonadota > Gammaproteobacteria > Steroidobacterales > Steroidobacteraceae > FEN-1191. The sequence continues at coordinate 7,684 of JBEPVS010000039.1, read as the reverse complement.
CATGATCAGCTTCGCGATCGCCTTGGTCATTATCATGATCTCGCAGATCGCGCGCCGGCCGCGCCCGTCGTGCGACTTGACCAGCATCTGGGTCACCACCGCGAGCAGGCTCTGCGCGAGGAAGCTCTTGGTCTGTTCGCGTTCCTCGGCGGGCAACGCATCGATCATGCGATCGATCGTCTTGACCGCGCTGGTCGTATGCAGCGTGCCCAGCACGAGGTGGCCGGTTTCCGCGGCGGTCATCGCCATGCGAATCGTGTCGGCATCGCGCAGCTCGCCGACCAGGATCACGTCCGGGTCTTCGCGCATCGCGGCGCGGACGCCCTCGGCGAAACTCGGGATGTGCGTGCCGAGCTCGCGCTGGATCACCTGCGCCTGCTTGCTGCGGTGGACGAACTCGATCGGATCCTCCAGGCTGATGATGTTGAGCTTTCGGGTGCGGTTCAGCAGGTCGATCATCGCCGCCAGCGTCGTCGACTTGCCGGTGCCGGTTGAACCGGTCACGAGGATCATGCCCTGGTGGTAATCGCAGAGTTTGGTGATCACTGGCGGGAGCTTGAGCGACTCGAGCGTCGGCACCTCGGCCGGAATCGACCGGAAGGTCGCACCGATGCCGGTGTCCTTGCGAAATACGTTGACGCGGAAACGCCCGCCCTCGGCGGAAATGTACGAGAAATCGAGGTCGTTTCCGCGCGCGAAATGCTCGCTCTGGTTTTGCGTCATGATTTCGGCGACGTAGCTCTCGAGCTCGGCATCGCGCAGCTCGCGGAACTTGATTGCCACGAGATCGCCGTGCAGCCGCAACATCGGCGGGACGCCGACAGCGAGGTGGATGTCCGAGCAGCCCTGCTGCGTACCCAACTTCAGGAATGCGTCGATGCGTGCCATGACGTATAGCGATTGAACGGCCCTAACGCAATCCTACTGGAAACGCTGCAACGCGGTGCGCAGTTCTTCCATGTTCTGGTATCGCTTGGTTTTGTCTACGGCCATGGCGCGCATGATCAGCTCGCCCAGATCCTTCGGCAGCGCCGGGTTGATCTCGCAGGGCGCCCGCGCGCGGCCCTGCACGTGCTGGTACATCACCGACATGTGATCGCCGCGGGCATAGGGCGGAACGCCGGTCAGCATCTCGTAGAGCATGACGCCGACCGCGTACACGTCGGCGCGTTCGTCGACTTTCTTGCCGAGGATTTGCTCGGGCGCCATGTATTTCGGGCTGCCGATCACATAGCCGGTCTTGGTCAGCTGCGTGTCGCCCTCGCGATGCGCCGCGGCGACGCCGAAGTCCACGATCTTCAGTAGCCCCGTGTCGTTGATCAGCACGTTGGCCGGCTTCAGATCGCGGTGCACGATGCCGACCTGGTGCGCGACGATCATGCCGGTGCACATGTCGATACCGAAGCGAATCGCGCGCTTGAGCTCGACCGGCTTCTCGTTGACGATTTCCGCACCGAGGGTGTGCGAAGGGAAATACTCCATCGAAATGGCATAGTTGCCCTGGATGAACAGGAAGTCATAGATGCGGATCACGTTCTGGTGGGTGATCTTGCGTGAATAACGCAGCTCGTGGACGAAGCGCTTCATGACCTCTTCGTCTTCGGCGACGTTGGGGTTCAGGAACTTCAGGATCAGCCGTTCATCGACGACCGTGTCCTCCATCAGCAGCACCGTGCCGAAGGCGCCCTTGCCGATCTTGTCGATGTACTTGTAGCGGCTTTCGACCATGTCGCCGGGCTTCAATGTCGCTATGTCGAGCCGCTGGTTTGCCGACGCCGCGGCTGCCTCCTGGAGCGTCGCGGCCACATCTTTCTCGGCGATGAGCAGCGTGCGTGCCTGCGCGGTGTTGCCGGTGGCGCGCGCTGTGCGCGGCGGCTGGCTGCCGGAATTCGCCGCGAGGCTGCGCGAGCCGGATGCGACGGCCAACGGCTGTATGGCGGAAGAGAAGCGCACGTCCAGCTCGGTCAGTGCGCGCTGCGCGGCCAGTGCGATGGTCTGGTCGGGGCCATTCGCCTGTATCTTGATCTGCGCGCCGATCTGTTCGGCGACCTCCTCGGTGGCCAGCTTGGCGAGCGCACCGATAGCCTCGACACGAATTTCCTTCTCGCTGCGCGACAGGAACGGCACGATCAGGCCAACGTGTTCGGCGCTGCCGACCTTGCCGATCGCGCGCACGACGACCGGCAGTGCCTTGGCCGGCGCGGTCTGCAACATCTCGATGAGCCGCGGCATCGCCTTGGAGCTGCCGATCTCGGCCAGTGCATCGACGGCGCGTTCGCTGACCCACCAGTCTTTATCGCGCGTTGCCGTGATCAGCTGTGCGATCGCCCGTTCGTCCTTCGTCTGGTTCAGGATCTCGATCGCCGCGCGGCGGATGTCCTCGTCCTTGTCGCGCGCCAGTTCGAGGACCGCATCGATGACCTTGGGACCACCGATCTTGCCGAGTGCATCGCCGGCGCGCGAACGCACCCACCAGTCGGAATCCTTGATCGCGGCGAGCAGGAATTTCACCGAGCCGGCATTGCCGATTTCGTTGAGTACCTCCACGGCAGAGCGGCGCGCGTATTCGTTCTCGTCCTTGAGCACCGGCACGAGATGACGGATGGTATGCGGGTCCTTCGCCTTGATCAGCACCTCGACGGCGCGGTTCTGCACTTCGATTTCGGGATCGAGCAGCAGCGCGCAGATGCGTTCGACTTCGATCGGGCCGTCCATCTTCGCGAGCGCGTTCAGCGCTGCGGAGCGGATCAGCTTGTTGCCATCGTTGAGCTGGGCCTGGAGCGCGGTGCGCACATCCGGCCGGTTGAAGCGTCCCAGCACGCCAAGGATCAGCAAGCGGGCCATCGCATCCTTGCCCTGCAAGCGGCCGAGCAGCTCCGGGACGCCGGCATCATCAACCGTTTCGCCGATGATGCGGAACAGCGCCGCTTTTTCGTTGGGCTCCTGCGCGTAGGCTGCGGTCAACAGTTCGCGAATCGAGAAGCGCGTTCGCTGGGCGTTGATGACTTCGAGCATGGCGGATTTCGATATGCCGGGCTTGGTGAGCGCCTCGAGCAACAAATGCGGGGGATAGTTGCGGCTGCTGGTCAGCGCCCAGGCGACGCCGGCAATGACTCTTGGGCTACCTTGTACCAACGCGTCCACGTAGAACGGAAAAGACTTCGCAGTCGCCAGCGCGGCCAGCACGTCGACGAAGGCCACCGTAGAATGCTTGTCCGCATCCGGAAGCGAGGCCAGGATCGGGGTGATGGACGCCGCACCCAGGTCCTTGAGCCTGGCGACGGCTTTCTGCGCTTCCGCGCCCAGAATGTCATTGGACGACTTGATCTGGGCGATCAGCCGGTCTGCGCGATAATTCGAAAGAAAGGCCATGGATTGAACATTATGCCATGGGCCGTGGGCCCGCCTGTGACCTGTGTCCGGTCTGGAGTCTCCGTGGGCTGCGGCGACGGCGCGCCGTTCGACAGGCTAGAATCGCGTCCCCGAAATTGCCCCATGAAGGCCTTGAGTTCCGATGCCTGAGCCGACCGATCAAATCCGCACCGTCGTGGAACAGTATCGCGATCCGTTCCTGCAGCAAACACTGCTGGAAGCGGGGGCGCTTGAGGGACTTGCCGTCACGAACCATGAAGTCGGCGGCACGATCGAGCTGGGTATTCCCGTTGGCGGATACGCCGACGCTTTTCGCGCCGGCCTCGCCACGCACCTCGCCGCAGCCGGTTTCGAGCGGCTCGCAGTGCGTTGCGAATTGCGTGCCGCCATCGTCGCGCACAGCGTGCAGCGGCCGCTTAAACCGCTGCCGGGTGTCAGCAACATCGTCGCAGTCGCGAGCGGCAAGGGCGGCGTCGGCAAGTCGACGGTCGCAGCCAATCTGGCGCTCGCATGGGCCGCCGCCGGCGCCCGCGTCGGCATTCTCGACGCCGATATCTACGGTCCGAGCCAGCCATTGATGCTCGGACTTGTGGGCCAGCGCCCCTCGGCGCCGGATGGCAAGCACCTTGTGCCGCTGGAGGCGCACGGTTTGAAGGCCATGTCGATCGGATTCCTCGTGGATGCCGCGCAGGCCGTCGTGTGGCGCGGACCGATGGTCACGCAGGCCCTCACGCAACTGCTCGGCGATACATCGTGGGGCGAGCTTGACTACCTCGTCGTCGACATGCCCCCGGGAACCGGAGACATCCAGCTGACGCTGGCGCAGCGTGTACCGGTCTCGGGCGCTGTCATCGTGACGACGCCGCAGGACCTGGCGCTCGCCGATGCGCGCAAGGGGCTGGCGATGTTCGAGAAGGTCGCGGTGCCGGTGCTTGGCGTCGTGGAGAACATGAGCCTGCACGTGTGCAGCCAGTGCGGCCATGTCGAGCACATTTTTGGCGCCGGCGGCGGCGAGCGGCTGGCGGCCGAGAATGGCGTGCAATTGCTGGGCAGCCTGCCGCTGGATGCGCGCATTCGTGCCGAAGCCGACGGTGGTGCACCGACGGTTGTCAGCGCGCCGGGCACGGCGCGCGCGCAGGCCTATATTGACATGGCGCGGCGCACGGCCGGCGCGCTGGCGCGGCGCGGCCGCGATCTGCGCGGGGCGTTTCCGCGCATCGTCGTTGAAGAAAACTAGGCTGTCGGCCATTTCCAAAAAGGGCCTCGCATGAGCATCAAGTCAGACAAGTGGATCCGGCGCATGTCGGGGCAGGGCATGATCGAGCCTTTCGCCGCCTCGCAGGTGCGCGTCGATGGCGAGCGCAAGATCATTTCGTACGGCACGTCAAGCTACGGCTATGACGTGCGCTGCGCGCGCGAATTCAAGATCTTCACCAACATCAATTCGACGATCGTCGACCCGAAGCAGTTCGATGCGAAAAGCTTCGTCGATGTCTCGGCCGATGTGTGCATCATTCCACCGAATTCCTTCGCACTGGCGCGCACCGTCGAATACTTTCGCATTCCGCGCTCTGTGCTGACGGTGTGCCTCGGCAAATCGACGTACGCGCGCTGCGGCATCATCGTCAACGTGACGCCGCTAGAGCCCGAATGGGAAGGCCACGTGACGCTCGAGTTCTCGAATACCACGCCGCTGCCTGCAAAGATCTACGCGAACGAGGGCGTGGCGCAGATGTTGTTCTTCGAATCGGATGAGGTTTGCGAGACTTCCTACCGCGACCGCGGCGGCAAATACATGCGCCAGCAAGGCGTCACGCTGCCGAAGGCGTAGGGCGTGAACAGGCCCTAATGCAGCTGCACTGACAGCAGGTTCATCGTCCACTCGACCTGGCCCTCGCGTTTCTGCTCGGCGCGCATGGGAACAAAGTTGTACTGGGGCGCGCACCAGAAACGCGTGCGGCGCGGTGAGTGCGCCTTATGGCTTTCATAGACGACGGTCGGCACATCACCCACCGCCGTGTGCAGTGTCTCCTCGCCCACCCGCGTGTAGCCGTATTCGCGGATGCCGTTCTTGTCAAAAATCGACATGCCGTCGGGTGCCTGCCCGGCCAGCAGCGCGCGCTCCAGAGCGACCTGCACCGACAGGTCATCCTGTACGCCCGGCTGCAGTGGAGCGTCGATTCGCGTGCCATCCTGGACGCCGGTGACACGGTTTTTTTCCCAGTCGAAACGCAGTTCCGCATGCGGCGCTCCGCCATCGGGCGGTGCGGCCGTGAACTGAAGCGGCTGCACGCCATCCGGACCGACGCGCAGATGGCTGGTCAGCGTCAGCGAAGCATCGGAGAACAGGCGGAACAGGCCCTGCGGCCGATTGCGCGATACGAGAATCCAGGTGTCGATGCCGTCCTTGGTCAAGCTGAAGCTCGAGACCCCGGCGTGCAGGCCGTGCGTGACGAGTTCGTAGCTGGCGTCGTACGGTCGAAGCTCGCCGGGCACGGCGCCTGGCTGCGGCGACGGCGCCTGCGCCATCGCTGCCGCTGCGAATGCGCCCGCCAACCCGATTGTGTAGCGAAGGCCTTTCATTTGTGCGATTCCTAATCTGTCACCACCGGTTGGAGGAGCGCTCGTCCGTCGAGCCACGGCAATCCGCCAATCGCTTTGAGGCGCCCGTCGGCGATCCAGCCGATGACTTCAGGATAGATGATGTGTTCCACCGCCTGAACGCGCGCTGAAAGGCTTCCCGGCGTGTCGCCCGGCCGCACCGGCACGCGCGCCTGGCGCAGCAATGGCCCGCCATCAAGCTCTCCAGTAACGAAGTGTACGCTGGCGCCATGATGCACTTCGCCTGCTGCGATCGCGCGTTTGTGCGTATGGAGTCCGGTGAATTTCGGCAGCAACGAGGGATGGATGTTCAGCATCGCGCCGGCATGGCGCGCCGCGAATTCTTCCGACAGGATGCGCATGAATCCGGCCAGCACGACCAGGCGCGCGCCGCTCGACTCGATTTCGGATTGCAGTGCCGCCTCGAAGTCGGCGCGGTCGGAAAATTGCCTGGCGGCGATCACCCGGGTCTCGAGCCCGAGCTCTTGCGCCCGACCAATGCCGGCGGCACTGCTGCGATCGGCGATCACGCGCGATATGCGGGCGTTGATGGCACCGCTCGCACAAGACTGCGCGATGGCAACCATATTGCTGCCGCGTCCCGACACCAGCACTGCCAGCGGAAATGGCGGCGCGGCTGCGGTGCTCATGGATCGATAATCGCGCCGCCGTTGCCGCGCCGCACCTCGCCGATCAACTGCGCCGTTTCGCCCGCCTCGCGCAGCGCGCGCAGCGCCGCCTCGGTGCTCGCAGTGTCGACGAGTACCACCATGCCGATGCCGCAGTTGAAGGTGCGATGCATTTCGGCATCGCTGATATTGCCAGTGCGAGCCAGCCACTCGAACACCGCATCGCGCGGCCAGCTGCTGCGCGTGAGGCGCACTTCACAGCCATCGGGCAGCACGCGGGGAATGTTATCAGTGAGGCCGCCGCCGGTGATGTGGGCGAGCCCGTGCACGCCGCCAGCGAGCGATTCATCGCGCAGGAGCTTGAGCAGCGGTTTCACGTAGATGCGCGTCGGCACCAGCAATCGTTCGAACAACGATCGTCCATCGAGCTGCGTGTGCTGATTTGCACCGGCCACTTCAATGAGCTTGCGGATCAACGAATAACCGTTCGAGTGCGGGCCGCTCGATGACAGGCCTAATACGGAGTCGCCGGGGCGTACCCTGGAGCCGTCCAGGATCGCATCTTTCTCGACGACGCCGACGCAGAATCCGGCCAGGTCGTAGTCGGCGCCGTGGTACATGCCTGGCATTTCGGCGGTCTCGCCGCCGACCAGCGCAGCGCCGGCTTGCGCGCAGCCTTCGGCGATGCCGCCGATGACACTGGCAGCGACATCGATGTCGAGTTTTCCGGTGGCGTAGTAGTCGAGGAAGAACAGCGGCTCGGCGCCCTGCACGACGACGTCGTTGGCGCACATCGCGACCAGGTCGACGCCGATGGTCGAGTGGCGTCCGGTGTCGATCGCGAGACGGAGCTTCGTACCAACGCCGTCGGTGCCCGATACCAATACTGGATGGCGATAGCCGCTGGGCAATTCCACCAGCGCACCGAAGCCGCCGATGCCGGCCAGCACTTCACGACGTTGAGTGCGCTTGACGAGCGGTTTGATGCGCTCGACCAGCTCATCACCGGCGTCGATGTCTACGCCGGCATCGCGATAGCTATAGCTGCGCTTGTCGTTCATGCGGACCCTTAGGGCCTGTTA
>JBEPVS010000038.1:0-15480 GCA_041690875.1 Gammaproteobacteria bacterium | reverse complement strand
GCCTGGAGGCCCACGGCCCCTACAACCGTCCGCCGTTATCGAAGAAATGGCTGCACGAACGCGGCAGCACGGCATCGCTGGCCATTCGCGGCCTGGAGGTGCTCGAACGACGCAAGATCGAGCTGCATACGCATACCACGGTGACCGCGATTGATCGCGCCGCGTGCCTCGTCCGGTGCGCCGATGGCAAGCAATACGAATACGGCGGGCTGGCGCTCGCGACCGGTGCGCGCTTGCGCATGTTGCCGGTGCCCGGCGCGAACCTGAAAGGCGTGCTCGGCCTGCGCACACTCGATGATTCACAACAGATCGGCGCGGCGTTCGATCAGTGCGTCGCGAGCGGGAAGCCGCTGGTCGTCATCGGTGGCGGCTTCATCGGACTCGAAGTCGCGGCAGCCGCGCGCAAACGCGGCATCGCCGTCACGGTGCTCGAGGGCCTCGATCGCTTGATGTCGCGTGTCGTGGCGCCGATCGTCTCGGAGGCTGCGGCGCGGCTGCATCGCTCGCACGGCGTGGAACTCGTATTCGGTGCGCGGGTGACAGAACTGATGGGCGACGATGGCGCGGTGAGCGCGGTGCGCATGGCGGATGGGCGCGAATATCCGGCAGGCTGCGTCGTCTTCGGTGTCGGCGTCGAGCCGGAAGATTCGCTGGCGCGAGCCGCGGGTCTCGAGTGCGATCGCGGCATCGTCGTCGATGAGTGCTCGCGCACCTCCGATCCGCTCATCGTTGCCGCAGGTGATTGCTGCGCGAGGCGGCTGCGAGATGGTGTGCTGCTGCGGCTCGAATCGGTGCAGAACGCCGTCGAGCAAGGCATGGCCGCCGCCGCAACATTGTGCGGACGCGAACGACCGGTGAAGGCGGCGCCCTGGTTCTGGTCTGACCAGTACGATGCGCGATTGCAGATGGTGGGGTTGAGCCAAGGCTACGAGGAAGTCGTCACGCGCGGCGATGTGGCGCAGCTCGCGTTCTCAGCGTTCTATTTTCGAGCCGGACGATTGCTCGCGGTCGATTCCCTGAACCACGTGCAATACCACATGCTCGGACGGAAGCTCCTCGATCGCGGCCTGTCGCCGACGCCGGTGCAGGCGGCGGACGAAGACTTCAACCTGCAGTCCTTGCTCGCTGCCTGAGCTTGCGAGGCGGGTTGACGCAGCACGACGGCTGCGCGCTACTGCCTTCCGAGCAGGAACTCCGAGCCGTTGTAGTCGAGCACCACGCCGTCGCGTGTGATCTGCAGCACCTGCGCACCTTCGGGCGTCGTGTCGCCCTCGTGCACCTTGTGCATGTTGATGAAGGCGTAGCGTTCTGCCGGATTGGCCGAATACACGTGCAGCTCGAGGCGCAGTTCCGGCACCGTGCCGCTGATCTCGCTGTATTTGCGCAATTGCGCAGCGTTCCTGCCACCCGCCTGTGAACCCGCCTGCGGGACGACCGCCGGTTCGTTGTCGGATTCATTGGCCTCTGGCGGGTTCGCCTCAATTGCATCGCCGGCATCAGCGGCGCCGCGCGATGGCGCCTCCGGCGCCATTCGAGCCGGCACCTCGGGCGCGGTGGCGGACAGCGGCACATTTTCCTGCGCCGGCGTTGCGCCGGCACTGGGCGGCGACGTGCTCGCCGGCACGGCAGCATGCGCTGTCGCTGGCATCGGCGCCGGATGCGAGCGCAGCGCAAGCCATCCGAGTACGCCCACGCTCACGAGCAAGATCGCCCCGATTACGATGGCCCAGATGGGCAATCCGCGCGCAGGTGGAATGATTCGCATCTCGAGCAGCGCCGGGCCGGCCTGGCGTTGCCGTTCCGATTCCGATTTCTTCAATGCGTCGAGGATGAATGACATGCTTCAGGTCGCCGCGCCGACTGTCGCCACGGTCGTCGGCTTGTCGGATGATGGTTTGTCGAGCATTTGCAGCACCGGCGTGCCGGGTGCGGCCAGCAGGGCATCGAGCAGCATCTGCGTTTCGATACCCGCGATGCCGTCGACGTTGAGGTGGTGTGCGCGCTGGAAATCCGCCACGCGTTGCGACAGTTCGTCATCGAAAGTGAAGCTGTGTTCATCGGCGATATCGGCGCCGTTCGCCTGGAGCAGGCGCGTACGCAGCGTGTGGATGGCCGGCCCATGCATGCCCGGATGCAACACGTAGACCGGCAGGCGCGCCGGCCGCCACAGCACCACGCAGTCGCCGTACCAGTAGCGCGACAGCTCGGATATCGGTACGCGCACGGCGTGTGCGCCGACCTGCAGATCGGCGCCGTCGGCGCCGATGCCGGCCAGCACGACCTGGTGCTGCGCTCCGGCATCGTCGACCAGCATCAGGATGGCCGGGCGCTTCATGTCGCGCAGCTGCGCCAGCGAACTGTGGAGCGATACGCAATTGAGCGATTGCGTGACGGCCTGCGTGCAGGGATCGGTCGGGCCCGGTGCGTAGCTCGCATTCCACAGCGCGAACAGCGTGGTGAATGCCGCGTCGGCGGTCGTGGCGTTGTTGTCGAGCGCCAGCGTCTCCGCCAGCGTAGGCGGGGGCTTGGGCCGCGCGACGGGCGCCGGTTCCACCACGGTGTGCGCAACGTTCTTTTTGTCGGCGAAACTGATGTGCGGCAGCGGTGCGTAATGAAGCGCAACCGCCGCGCCACCTACGAGCAACAGCACCGCGCCCGCCCCCGCCAGCGGCAGCAGCCACGCGGGCGCGAGCGTGCGTCCGTACACTTCGCCGGCTGCGCGCCGCACCAGCGCGGCGTCGACTTCATGGCGATCTTCCGTGTAGGCGCCGAGCAGCGCGCGATCGCAGATGACATTGATGACGCGCGGAATGCCGCGGCTACGCCGATGCACTTCGCGCAGCGCCGCAGTCGTGAAGATGTCGCTCGTCGCCCCCGCAACGCGCAGGCGATGGCGCACGTAAGCAAATGTGTCATCGCGCGCCAGCGGCTGCAGATGGCAGCGCGCCGTGACGCGTTGAGCGAGCTGCCGCAAGTCGTTGCGATTGAGCAGATCGCGCAGCTCCGGTTGCCCGATCAAGATGATCTGCAGGAGTTTTTGCGAATCGGTCTCGAGGTTGGTCAGGAGCCGTACCTGCTCGAGCACTTCGGCGGTGAGGTTCTGCGCCTCATCGACGATCAGCACCGCGCGCCGGCCTTCCGCATGGATGCGCAGCAGCTTGCGGTTGAGCAGATCGACCAGCATCTTGCCGTTGCCGATCGCAGAGGATGGCACCTCGACGCCCAGTTCCTCGCAGATCGCCTGCAGGAACTCCACCGGTGAAAGCCGCGGGTTGATGATCAGCGCGATGTCGGCATTGTTCGGCGAGCGCGCCAGCAGCGAGCGGATCGTCGTCGTCTTGCCGGTGCCGACTTCGCCCGTGAGCTGGATGAATCCGCCGGCATCGTTGATGCCATACACGAGATGCGCGAGCGCATCGGCATGCTGGCGGCCAAGATACAGGTAACGCGGATCGGGCGTGATCGCGAAGGGTTTCTCGGCAAGACCGAAGCTGGCTATGTACATGGGCTGCGCGCGCCTGTCAGTGCACCGCTGTTACACAGCCGCAGGCGCCGGCGCGGCATGCGTGCCGAGTTCGTCGGGCTCGAATTCATCGACGTTGACGATGTCCATCACCAATTCATCATAGTGCCGGAGCGTGGCCGCCTCGTCGGCGGTGAGTATGCCGAGCGCCAGGCCCTGCTCCACCTGGCCCGGCAGGTCGAGTGCGCTGATGCGGCCGGTGCGCACGCCTTCGACGCGCAGCTTCTTCTCGATGGGCTCGGCCACGGGCGCCAGCTCGAGCACGCGCTGCAGCGCGCCAAGCGCGCTGCCTTCGCACTGCTCGCGATACACGCCCGCGGTGACGCGGTCACGCGATTCGCCGGAGTCTTGCACCAGCTGCGCGACCGAGCGGGCAAGGCGGTCGCCCGGCGCAAAATACGTCAGCCCACGCGGAAAAATGAACAGCCTCATCAGCCATGACATCGGGCGCGCCGGAAAGTTTCGCAGCACGCCGTGTAGCTGCTCCTGCGCCTGATAAAGCAGTTCGCGGCAGGACCATTCGACAATCGGCAGGTCGGCGGCCGGGCTTCCCTGGTCCTCGTGGTGCTTCAGCACCATTGAGGCCAGGTACATCGATGAGAGCACATCGCCCAGGCGCGCGGAAATACTCTCTTTTTTCTTCAGGTAGCCGCCGAGCGTCAGCATCGCAACATCGGTTGCGAATGCGAACGAAGCGCTGAAGCGCTCGATGTGCTGGAAATAGCGCCGCGTCGGTCCGGCGTCGGACACATTGCGGAAGCGCGCCAGCGTCAGCGCCATGACGAGCGAGCGGGCGGCATTGGAGATCGTGAAGCCGATGTGGCCGAACAGTGCGCGATCGAACTCGTCGACGCCGCGCTTTCGGTCGGGATTGCGCGCGGCATTCATCTCGCGCAGGACATACGGATGGCAGCGGATCGCTCCCTGACCGAAGATGATCAGGCTGCGCGTCAGGATGTTCGCGCCCTCGACCGTGATCGCGATCGGAATCGATTGGTATCCACGGCCCAGGTAATTGCGCGGCCCGAGCATGATGCCCTTGCCGCCCTGCACATCCATCGCATCGTTTGCGACGCGCCGGCCGATTTCGGTGACGTGATATTTCAATATTCCCGCCGGCACCGCCGGACGCGCGCCGGAATCGATCGCGGCGATGGTGACGCTGCGCGCCGCATCGGCGATGTAGGTGAGCCCGACCATGCGTGCGATCGCGAGCTCGACGCCTTCGAACTTGCCGACCGGCATGTTGAACTGCCGGCGAATCCGCGCGTACGCGCTGGTGGTGAAGACGGCCGCTTTCGAGCCGCCGGTCGCGTTCGAGGGTAGCGAAATGCAACGCCCGACCGAAAGCTGCTCGACCAGCATGCGCCAGCCCTGGCCCGCCATCTTGACTCCACCGATAATCGCATCGAGTGGCACGAACACATCGCGGCCGCGCACCGGTCCGTTCTGGAACGGAATGTTCAACGGAAAATGCCGCTTGCCGATTTCGATGCCTGCGGTGTCGCGGTCAATCAGTGCGCACGTGATACCGAGATCGGTCTCGCCGCCGAGCAGGCGGTCGGGATCGAGCATGCGAAACGCGAGACCGATAACCGTGGCGATGGGCGCAAGGGTAATGTAGCGTTTGGAAAAGTTCAGGCGCAGGCCCAGCACTTCCTGGCCTTTCCATGGGCCGCGGCAGACGACGCCGGTATCCGGCAGCGCGGCCGCATCGGAGCCCACGCGCGGGCCGGTCAGCGCAAAGCAGGGAATGTCATCGCCGCGCGCGAGGCGCGGCAAATAGTGATTCTTCTGCTCTTCGGTGCCGTAATGATTGAGCAGTTCCGCGGGACCGAGCGAGTTCGGCACTGCGACCGTCGACGCGCAGGTGACGCTGCGGCTCGCGAGCTTCACGAGCACGCAGGAATGCGCGTAGGCGGAGAATCCGAGTCCGCCGTATTGCTTGCTGATGATCATTGCGAAGAAGCCACGCGCCTTCAGGAACGCCCACACTTCCGGCGGCAGGTCGCCGCGCCGATGCGTGATGTCGAAGTCATCGAGCATCCGGCACAACTCATCGCAAGTGCCGTCGAGGAATGCCTGCTCTTCGACGGATAGGCGCGGCGGGGGAATCGCGCGCAACTTCGACCAGTCGGGTTTGCCGCTGAACAACTCGCCGTCCCACCATACGGTGCCGGCTTCGAGAGCCTCGCGTTCGGTGCTGGACATCTTGGGCAGCAAGCGCAGATAGGCGCGCAAAAATGGCCGGCTCACGACCGCCTTGCGCAGTGGACGCACGTTCAGCAACCAGAGCAGCGCCAGCAGCAACCACAGCGTGCCTTGCCAGATCCCTCCCGGGCGGCCAAAGCGCAGGTACGCCGCCAGCAGCAACGTGAAAGTCAGCGTATAGGTCAGCAACGGCAGCCGGCGGTAGGCGAGGTACACCACCGCAAGCACGAATACCAAGGTGATTGCCGCGCCGGCCATGGGTTTTTAGCCCAGCAGCTCCCGTACACCGTCACGTTCTTCGCGCAGTTCTTTCTCCGTGGCTTCGAGCTTGCCGCGGCTGAACGCATCGACACTCAGGTCCTGCACGATCTGGTAACGCCCATCGCGGCATGTGACCGGATAGGAATAGATGATGCCTTCGCCGATGCCGTAGCTGCCGTCGGACGGAATGCCCATGCTGACCCAGTCGCCCTCGTTCGTGCCGAGGAACCAGCTGCGCATGTGATCGAGCGCGGCCGAGGCCGCCGACGCGGCTGACGAGGAGCCGCGCGCCTTGATGACGGCCGCGCCACGCTGCTGCACCGTGGGTATGAAAGTCTGCTCGATCCACGCCTGGTCCACGAGGCTCTGCGCGCCCTTACCGTTGACCGTCGCGTGGCTGATATCCGGATATTGCGTCGACGAGTGATTGCCCCAGATCGTCATACGGCGGATGTCGTTCACATGCGTGCCCGTCTTCTCAGCGAGCTGCGAGAGCGCGCGGTTGTGATCGAGCCGCGTCATCGCGGTGAAATGGTCGCCGGGCAGGCTCGGCGCGTTGCTGCGCGCGATCAATGCATTCGTGTTGGCGGGGTTCCCGACTACCAGCACGCGCACCTGCCGGTCGGCGACCGCATCGAGGGCCTTTCCCTGCGCGGAGAAGATCTGCGCGTTGGCGAGCAGCAGGTCTTTGCGCTCCATGCCCGGTCCGCGCGGCCGCGCCCCGACCAGCATCGCGGCGTGGCAGTCGCGAAACGCTACCTTCGCATCGTCGGTGGCGATGACCTTGTTCAATGTCGGGAACGCGCAGTCGTTCAACTCCATGACGACGCCGTTCAGGCCGGGAAGCGCCGGAGTGATCTCCAGCAGGTGCAGGTTCACGGGCTGGTCCTGCCCAAGCATCTGCCCCGATGCTACGCGAAAGGCGAGTGCGTAGCCGATCTGGCCGGCCGCGCCGGTGATCGCGACGTTCAGGGGCTTCTTCACGAGATCGCCTCCAGGGGCAATACAGAATGAGTGGGGCGGATTCTAGCACCGCAGTTCGCGCGGCAGCGCGGCCTTGCCGGGCCTGATAGCATCCGGCCGAGGTCTTATCGCATGGCTCAATCGTGTACTGCGTAGCGCGACGGCAAGGCGAGCGCGTCGAGCTGGCGCTGCGCGGCGAGTGGCGCGCCACGACGCTGGCCGCGATCGAGCCGGAAATTGCGGCAGTCGACCTGAGCGGCACCCGCCAGGTGCAGATCGACGCGAACGGCGCGCAGTTCGACCTCTCGGGTGCCTGGCTCCTGCACGATTCCATCGCCCGGCTGGCCGCCGCGGGCGTGACGGCGGAATTCACCGGCGAACCGCCACCCGCACTGGCACTGATCTCGCGCACGCTGCAGAACGATGCGGGCCTGCCGGGCGTTGAAGACACGTCGCAGACCGCGTGGCTCGACCCGGCCTCTGCGGTGGAGGGCCTGGGTCGCAAGACAGTGAGAGGCTGGCGGCTGCTCGAATCGCTGCTGGAATTCCTCGGCCGCGTCAGCGTCGCCGCCGGACGCGCGGCCACTGGACCTAAGCGCTGGCGGCCGACCTCGATCACGCGCCACGTCTACGACACCGGCATCACCGCGATTCCGATCGTCGCGCTGATCGCCTTCCTGATCGCGGTGATCCTCGCGTACATGGGCGCGCAGCAACTGCGCAAGTTCGGGGCCGATATCTTCGTAGTAGACCTCGTCACCGTTGGCATGCTGCGCGAACTGGGCGTGCTGCTCACCGCGATCATCGTCGCGGGCCGCTCCGGGAGTGCCTTCGCCGCCGAGATTGGGGCGATGCGTCTCAACGAGGAAGTGGATGCACTGCAGGCGATCGGCGTCGATCCAATCGAGGTGCTGGTGCTGCCGCGCGTGGTGGGCCTCGTCATCGCGCTACCGCTGCTGACCGTGATCGCCGATGGCATCGGCCTCGTCGGTGGCGGGTTGCTGTGCCACACCTTGCTCGACATGCCGTTGTCGCAGTTCATCAATCGCGCCAACGAATCGATTGCTTCGACGACGTTCTGGGTCGGCATCATCAAGGCGCCGGTATTCGCGCTGTTGATTGCACTCGCCGGCACCTGGTGCGGGTTGCGCGTGCGTGGTTCCTCGCGCGACCTGGGGCGGCTGACGACGCTCGCGGTCGTGCAGGCGATCTTCTGCGTGATCCTCGCCGACGCGTTGTTCGCCGTACTGTTCATGGAGATGGACATCTGATGGCCGCTGCGGTTGAAGTTCGTGGACTCGTCAACCGTTTCGGTCGGCAAACGGTGCATCAGGACCTCGACATGAGCGTCGAGGAAGGCGAGGTCTTCGGCATCGTCGGCGGTTCGGGTTCGGGCAAATCCGTGTTGCTGCGAACCATCCTCGGCTTGCAGAAACCCAATGCAGGCAGCGTATCGCTGGATGGCCGCGACATCACGAGCATGAATGCAGCTGAACTGCGCGCCGCCAAGGCTGGCTACGGCGTCACGTTCCAGCAGGGCGCGTTGTTCAGTTCGCTCAATGTGCTGCAGAACGTGCAATTGCCGATGGTCGAACACCTGCAGTTGCCGCGCCGCACGCTCGATGAGCTGGCGTTGCTGAAACTCAAGCTCGTGGGCCTTGGGGCCGACGCGGCGCGCAAGTTTCCTTCGCAACTCTCGGGCGGCATGATCAAGCGCGTGGCGCTGGCGCGCGCGCTGGCGCTCGATCCGAAATTGCTGTTCCTCGATGAGCCCACTTCCGGGCTCGATCCGATCGGCGCGCAGGCCTTCGACGAGCTGGTCGTCTACCTGCAGCGTGAGCTGCAGCTGACCGTGGTGATGATCACGCACGACCTCGATACGCTGTTCGGCACCTGCACACGCGTCGGCGTGCTGGTCGACGGGAAAATGATCACCGATACGCTGACGAATATCGTGCACAACCCGCAGCCGTGGATTCATGCATACTTCCAGGGCCAGCGCGCGCAGCAGCGGGAGTCTAGTCAAAGGGAGCCGGGGCATGGAGCGTGAGGCCAATTACGTCGCCGTCGGCGCCTTCGTGCTGCTGGTCGTCACCATGGCGACGCTGTTCGTGTACTGGTACAGCGACGGACGTGACCACCATTCCTACACGCGCTACGAGGTCTATTTCGACGGCAGTGTCAGCGGCCTGAGCGCCGGCGGCCCGGTGCGCTACCTCGGCGTCGACGTCGGCCGCGTCGTGCGCATCAGCGTGGACCAGCGCGCCGCCGATCGCGTGCAGGTGATCGTCGACATCGACACCGGCAGCGCGCCGATTTCCGATCGCACCGTCGCCGAGCTCTCGCTGCAGGGCGTGACGGGTTTGCTCTATATCGACCTGCAACAGCAACAACCGGGCGCGCATACCGAGCAACTGATGGAACCGGTGGCGGGCGAACACTATCCGGTGATCCGCTCGATCCATTCGAACTTCGACCTTTTCCTCAGCGGCCTGCCGGTGGTCGCGAGCCGCGTCGCCGAGCTCGCAATACGGGCGAATCGCTTGCTGTCGGACGAGAACATCGCCGTGTACAACCGCGTCGTCGCGAACCTCGATCGTGCCGGCGCCACGCTGCCGCAGACGATGCACGACGCGCAGCAGCTCGTCGCCGAGCTACGGGCCGTCACGGCCGAAAGCCACGCGGTCGTTGCCGAAGTGCGCTCCGCCGCCGATTCAGCGGGTCCTGATTTCGCTGCGACCATGACGCAACTGCGGGCAACATCCGATCACCTCGCGAAGGCGAGCGTGGAACTCGACGGCATGCTGGCCGACAACCGCGGTGCGTTGCGTGGCTTCACGCAGCAGGGCCTGCCGCAGATCGAAGCGTTGGTGCACGATGCACGCGAGGCGGCACGCGAATTCCAGGGATTGTCGAAATCGCTACGCGAGAATCCCTCGCGCCTGCTGTATCAACCGCCGGCATCCGGCGTGGAGATTCCACGATGAGGCGCCCAGCATTGTCGTGCGCCGGTGCCGCGGCCGCCGCGGCTACCGCGCTGGTGATGATCACCGGCTGCTCGGGCCTGCACAGCAAGGAAGGCGCGCCACAAACGTACACGCTCGTTTCAGTTGTGCCGCCCGCGGTCGTCAGCACTCCCGCAGCCGCCGTGACGGTGCAGGTGTTGCGTCCGCTGGCCGCACCCGGTCTCGATACGGACGGCATCGCGTTGCTGCGCGACACGCATCGGCTCGATTACTACAGCGCGAGCCGCTGGCCCGCACCCCTCCCTGACCTGCTGCAGACGCTGGCCGTCGATGCGCTGCGCGCCGCCGGCCACTTCCGCGCGGTGCAGCCGGACGCGACGGCATTGCTCTCCGATGATGTGCTGCAGATCGAGATCCGCCACTGCGAGGTGGAATACGCGGGCGATGGCTCGCCGGTCGTGCATGTGCAGCTGCTCGCGACGCTCGGCCAGCGCAGCGATCGCGCGCTGCTCGGAAGCGTTACGGCTGAGAGCAGCAAGCCGGCGTCTGCGAACCGTATGCAATCGGTCGTCGCGGCGTTCCAGGACGCGATCGACGACGCGCTCAACCAGCTCGCGGCGCAGCTCGCCAAGACCTAGTCGCAGCGCGCCTTATCGCATCGTCACCAGTTCTTCGGCCGCCGTCGGATGGATGGCGACGGTGTCGTCGAAGTCGTTCTTGGTGGCGCCCATGCGCACCGCGACGGCAAAGCCCTGCAGGAGTTCGTCGGCTCCCGGTCCGATGACATGGATGCCGACGACGCGTTCATCGGGCCCCGCAGTGACCATCTTCATCAGGGTCTTCGGCTTGTGCGCCGTGATCGCGTGGTAGAGCGGCGTGAAGCGGCTGGTATAAGTCTTCACCGATGTGCCGTATTTCGCCCGCGCATCTGTTTCGCTGAGTCCGATGACGCCGATCGGCGGATGGCTGAAGACGACGCTGGGAATGTTGTCGTAGTCGAGGTGGCGCTCGGTCTGTCCGCCGAACAGGCGATCGGAGAGCCGCCGGCCCGCGGCGATCGCGACGGGCGTCAGCTGCGCACGGCCGGTCACGTCACCAATCGCGTAGAGGCCGGAGACATTGGTTTCCTGGAACGCATCGGTGCGCAGGAATCCATTGGCGTCGCGCATCACGCGTAGCGCATCGAGCCCGAGGTCGCCGCCGCCGGCATTGCGGCCGATGGCCCATAGCACGCAATCGAAGGGACCGAGTTGGCGTCCGTCGGCCAGCGCGAGGCGCAGCTGGCCGGCCGCATCTCGTTCGACCGACTTCACTGTCGCCTGCGTGATGACCTCCGCGCCTTCATCGCGCATCGTCTCGCGCAGGTGATCGCCGATGAACGGTTCAAAGTGCCGCAGCAGGCCATCACCGCGCACGACGATCGTCGTATGCGAGCCGAGCGCGGAGAACACGCCGCCCAGCTCCACGGCAACATAGCCGCTGCCGACGATCGCGACACCGGCAGGCCGTGTCGTCAAATCAAAAAATCCGTCGGATGTGATGCCGTGCTCGGCGCCGGGAATCTTCGGTACGGCTGGGTGATCGCCGGTCGCGATGACGATGTGTGGTGCGCGGTATTCACGTCCGCCCGCGACCACACCCTGACTCGGGCTCAGGCGTGCACGCTCGCGCAGCAGCGTCACGCCGCGCTTGTCGAGATTGGCGGCGTAGATGCCGTTCAACCTTGCGACGTAGGCGTCGCGCTTCAGCTTTAGCTGGCCCCAGTCGTGGCCTGCCAGCGTCAAATCGAAGCCGTAGTCATGCGCGTCGTGGGCCGCGTGCGCGAGCTGCGCTGCGTGCCACATCACTTTCTTCGGCACGCAACCGACGTTGACGCAGGTGCCCCCGAGCCGGTGTGATTCGATGACCAGCGTGCGCGCGCCGTGCTCGGCAGCCCGCTGCGCGCAGGCCAATCCGCCGCTGCCGCCACCGATGACGATAAGGTCGTAATTCATTGCCATATTCCGCCGTGATAACCTAACCGGATGACTGCAACACCCAACCCGCTGCTGGCCAACCCTCTGCTGGCCGACGGCGCACTGCCGGACTTCGTGCAGATACGCCCGGAACACGTCGAACCGGCCATCCGCGAGCTGCTTGGCCGCTGCCGCGCGCGGCTCGCCGAGATCGCCGCGCTCGAGCATCCCACCTTTGCGGGTGTGGTCGTGCCGCTCGAAGAGCTGCGGCACCGCCTCGCGCGCGCCTGGTCGCCGGTCAGCCACCTCAATGGCGTCATGAACTCCGAGCCGCTGCGCGTGGCCTATAACGCCTGCCTGCCGTTGCTGACTGAGTACTACACCGACCTGTCGCAGAGCGAAGCGTTGTACCGCGCTTACCAGTATATCCGCGAGCATGAGGGCGCAAAGCTCGACGACGTGCAACGTGCCGTGCTGGAGCGGGCGCTGCGTGATTTCCGGCTCGCCGGCGTCGGACTCGAGCCGGCGCGCAAGGCGCGCTTCAAGGCGATCATGAGCGAACTGGCGCAGCTGCAGGCGAAGTTCGAGGAGCAGGTGCTCGATGCGACCAACGACTGGTCGCACACGGTCACGGACAAGGCTCTGCTCGCCGGGCTCAACGCCGCGATCGTCGAACAGGCGGCACGGCGAGCGCAGGAGCGCGGGGTGGAAGGATGGGTGCTGACGCTCGACCAACCCACCTACGTGGCCGTCGTTACCGACGCCGCTTCACCGGGGCTGCGGCGCCTGTACTACGAGGCCTGGTGCACGCGCGCCTCCGATCGTGGGCCGTCCGCGGGACGGTTCGATAACACCGCGGTGATCGAAGACATCTTGCGGCTGCGGCATGAGTCTGCGCGGCTGCTCGATTTTCCGTCGTTTGCCGAGTACGCGCTGGCCGATCGCATGGCGCACACGGTGAGCGAGGTCACGACGTTCCTGCGACAGCTGGCCGCCGCGGCGCGCGAGCGGGCGAAGGCCGAGCTCGCTGACCTGGAAGCGTTCGCAGGCCGGCCGCTCGAGCCTTACGACATCAGCTATTACTCTGAACGCCTGCAGGAGAACCTGTTCCAGGTCTCGCAGGAGGAACTGCGCGAATACCTGCCGCTGCCGCGCGCACTCGCCAGCCTGTTCGAAGTCGCCGAACGCTTGTACGGCGTGCGCCTGGCCGAGAAGCAGGGCGTGCCGGTCTGGCACCCGGACGTGCGCTACTTCGAGGTGCAAACGGCGGCGGGCGCGCCGCTCGCGAGTTTCTACCTGGACGCCTATGCGCGCACCGGCAAGCGGAGCGGCGCATGGATGGACGATTGCGTTGGCCGCATGCAGCTGGGCGGCGAGCTCACGCTGCCGGTCGCCTACCTCGTGTGCAACTCGCTCCCGCCGCAGGATGGCCGCCCCGCGTTGCTGACGCACGATGATGTTGTGACGCTGTTCCATGAATTCGGCCACGGCCTGCACCACATGCTGACGCGTATCGGATATCCCAGTATCGCCGGCATCAACGGCGTGTCGTGGGATGCGGTCGAGCTGCCCAGCCAGTTCATGGAGAACTACGCCTGGCTGCAAGAAGTGCTGTCGCGCATCGGCGCGCACGCCAAGACGGGCGAGGCCATTCCGGAAGCGAAACTTCGGCAGCTGGTCGCGACGCGCAGTTTCCAGGCGGGATTGCACACGTTGCGGCAGGTGGAATTCGCGTTGTTCGACATGCGTATCCACGCCGAGTACGACCCGACGCGCGGTTCGCGCCTGTACGAATTGCTGGCTGAAGTGCGCGCCGAAGTGTCGGTCACGCGCATCCCGGAGTGGAACCGCTATCCCCACAGCTTCTCGCACATCTTCGCCGGCGGATACGCCGCGGGTTACTACAGCTACAAGTGGGCCGAGGTGCTGGCGGCCGATGCCTTCGGCGCGTTCCGCGGTCAAGGCGCCTTCGATCGCGCCACCGCAGCACGTTTCCTCGACAGCATCCTGGCGCGCGGCGGGAGCCGCGACGCGCTGGAATCCTTCGTCGAATTCCGCGGCCGCAAACCCGAGATCGAGGCGCTTCTCGAACTGCACGGCATCGCGCGGCCGAAGGCCGCCTAGGGCCTGTTCACACTTAGGACATCGATGCGTTGCTGCTCAAAATGCTTTCAGACAAGGCGCGAGGCGCGCTGCGTGGTTGTTCCACGTGAGCGCCGAGCAACGCCGTATGGAAGCATTTTGAGCGCAACCCCCGTCAGTACAGGCGTTGCGGTCAAATTACACGCCGGCGCACCTTTACAGGCGGGCCGGCCCGACATTGCGCAGGGCGGCGTTGCTTCTCCCTCATGTGCAATGAGCACACTTCGGTCGTCGCGCCTTGCCCTGCGCAATCTGGGGCACGGCCGCATCGACGTCCTAAGTGTGAACAGGCCCTAAGCGGCGCGCCGGCCCCCGGCATGCGTATCGCCACCTGGAACGTCAACTCACTCCGCGTCCGCTTGCCGCAGCTGCTCGAGTGGCTGCCGGGCGCCGATATCGACGTGCTGGCGCTGCAGGAAACGAAGCTCACCGATGAGGGCTTCCCCAGCGCGGAATTGCGCGCGGCCGGATACCACAGCGTCTGCAGCGGGCAGAAAAGCTACAACGGCGTCGCGCTGCTTTCGCGCATTGAAGCCGCCGACATCGTGCGTGACATGCCGGGCTTGGATGATCCGCAGCGACGCGTACTGGCGGCAACTGTCGGCGCCGCGCGCGTCATCAACCTGTACGTGCCGAACGGGCAGAGCGTCGGATCAGATAAATTCCTGTACAAACTTGGCTGGTTGCGCAGCTTGCGCGACTGGCTGCGCACCGAGCTGGCAGCGTACCCACACGTGCTCGTGCTGGGCGATTTCAACATCGCGCCGGAAGACCGCGACGTGCACGACCCGAAAGCATGGGCCGGATCGGTGCTGGTCAGCCCCGAGGAGCGCGAGGCGCTGCGCAACACCCTGGCGCTGGGTTTCAGCGACGTTTTCAGGCAGTTCGAGCAGCCGGCCAACTCATTCAGCTGGTGGGATTACCGCGCCGGCGGTTTCCGCCGCAATAACGGCCTGCGTATCGACCTGCTGCTGGCATCGGCCGCGCTGGCGGCCCGTTGCATCGCCTGCACGATCGATATCAATCCACGCGGCAGCGAGCGAGCCTCCGATCACACGCCGGTCATCGGAACGTTTGACATATAGATAGGTCTTACAGGGGTAGTGTGCGGCAGGTCGCTGGTCCGGCGCAGCACCTTGTTCTACACTCCCGTTTCTCATGGCACAAGCGCCAAACGAGCGGTCTCCCGCGCCGGGCACGAGCACCGGTTCGATCAGCATCCGCCGCAGCGACTACGACATCACCAACACGGTGCGCGTCAGTTCCGCGCTGGCGGTGCTGCAGGCGATCGAACAGCTTTTTGCCTCCACCTGGCCCGGCACGTCGAGCGCGCCCCTGTGCCAGGCCATCACGCAGTTCGATGACATGTTTTCCGGACGTGCGCCCGGCTACGCGGGCGGGGCCCAGGCGCGTATAAACAAATGACCCGGCCGGCGAACTCTAGGGTGGTGATGTCGGG
>JBEPVS010000037.1:0-15821 GCA_041690875.1 Gammaproteobacteria bacterium | reverse complement strand
CATTTATCCTGGGCGCAGCCTGCCAACATGATGCAAGCGGCGAGCGGCAAGAACCAATTCGGGATGCGCATGTTATGCAAGGTGCCATAATCGGCGCCCGAAGGTAAGCACAATGCACCGTATTTTTTTGCTGCTCACGCTGATCGGTCCCGTGTTGGTCCACGCTGCGGACACTCCGCGGCGCGTGACACTGCACCTGCGGTCCGACGATGCGATCGCGACCGGCAACGAGTGGCTCTCGCTACCCGATATCCGCGCCGGTGACGGCGCGCTGGCGACATTCAATGCGTTGTCGATGCGCGATCGCGGCTTGCTGCAGGCGAGCGGCGAATCCGCGCGTCCGGTGCTGGAGCCGTATTTCGAGGCGGACGGCAAGCTGCTGCCATGGCGCGATCCGGAGTGGCAGCTGCTCGAATACTGGATTCCGCAGGCGCGGCAGACGATCGATGGGCTCGAACTCACGCTGGCCTGGTGTGCACCGAATGGTTATCGCGCGGCTTTCGCGCGGCTGACGGCGACGAACCATCGCAACGTTGCCGTGCCGGTCACCCTGGGCATGAAAGCCTCGTTCGGACGCCTGAGCCGGGTCACCTACGTGCCGGTCGCGCTGCGCGGCGAACGCACGGTGGGACCTTCACCGTGGGTGGAGCCAGGCGAAGTGTTCAGCTACATCACGCATGACACGCAGTTCGCCTGGGCGCTCGTGCATCCGGGTTCGACGGCCACGACGACGGTGCCGCCGCTCGCGCTCTCGCCGGAAGCCAATGCGGCGCACGAGATCGTGCTGCAGCCGGGAGAGAGCACCGAGGCGCTGTACGTGCTGGCGCCGGGAGTCGAGGAGTTCAGCGCCGCGCACAATGCGCGCGCGTTGCGCGAGATGCTCGATCGCTCCGGGTCGGATGCCATCATCGAAGCCGCTGCCGCGTGGTGCCGCGCGCACACGCGCACGACCGGTCGCGCGGACCTCGACCTGCTGATGAACCGCAATTTCCTGTTCAGTGCGCTTTACGCGTGGGGTCGCACGATTGATACCGAACAACTCGTCGGTGTCACTTCCCGCAGCCCACGCTACTACGTCTCCGCCGCGTACTGGGACCGCGACGCGATGCTGTGGAGTTTCCCCGCGCTGCTCGATATCGATCATGCGCTGGCGCGCGACGCGCTCGACTATGCGCTCACGCTGCAGCTGCGCAATGCCGGCACGCACAGCCGTTTCATCGATGGTGTGGTGCTCGAAGACGGTTTCCAGCTCGACGAGGCCGTCGCACCGCTGGTTGCGCTCGGATCGTATTGGCGCGCCACCGGCGATGTGGCGTTCGTGGCATCGCACCGGGACGCGCTTGCATTGCTGCGCGACCGGCTGCTCGGGCGGTTCGATGAAGCCACGGGCCTGTATTCATCGCTGCAGGATTCGCAGGATGAATTCCAGAAACTGCCCTTCCTCACCTATGACAATGTGCTTAGCTGGCGTGCGCTGGTCGACCTGTCGGCGCTGTACAGCGCGCTGCACGACGGCGCGGCGTCCGCCGACATGAAGCGGCGCGCAACGGCGTTGCATGCGGCCATACTGGCACGCATGGTGACGGACGCTGCGCCGGGCGCTGGCGGCAGCATTTTCGCTTCGGCGACCGACGGCCGGAATTTTGCGACCACCGATATTCCACCCGGATCGCTGTTGAAACTGCCCACGCTGGGTTTCGTCGCCGAAGACGACCCGCTGTTTCGGCGCACCTTCGATTGGTTGCACTCGGCCAACTACAAGTATTCGTATTCCGGAACGCGCTACGGCCTGCCCGGGAGCTATCGGCTGCCGTTCACGACTTCGTGGGTGATAGCCGATGAGCTATTACTGAAGCGTTCGCACGATCGCGCGGCGGATATCTTGCTTGCGAGCCCGTGGGACGGCGGCATCGTGTCGGAGGGCATCGATCCGGAAACCGCGCGCATGGATTTCGCCGGTCGCGCCTTCGCGACGGCCGCGGGCTACGTGGCGCATGCGATCTGCGCCTCGGCTTGCGTCAAGCCCTAGCGTCGCGCATGCGTTAGTCGCCCGCCTTGCCGGCCGGCATGAGCGCCTCGAACTGCAGGTTGAGCCCCACCGCATCGTTGTCGACGCCGCGGCAACTCATGCGATTCTCGATCGCACGCGTTGTGAACAACGGCAGCAGCTCGACGCGGAATTGTTCGACCAGATCGCAATCGCTGGCTTCGATCGCCAGCGGCATATGATCGCGCAGAACGACCTTGTGCCATACCGCGCTCGTATCACCGGCGCCCGTGGCGGGGACCAGCGCAAAGAAACCCAGGTGTGCCTCGGCACCGGGTGAAGGACCCCTCGGCTCCTGGCAACGGGTGTGGATCTTGATGTCCGCACGCGCGCCGGCTCGATTCAGCAGGAGACGCAGCTTTTCCGCGAGCCAGTCGCAGGAGTACGCGGCGTTAATGCCGGTGAAGGTAAACGTGTATTCGTGCATTTGCCAGCTACCGGTCGTTGCTGAATCGGCCGGCGGCGTGTCTTCCGCAAATAGAGGAGCATCCATGCCGGAGAGCAAGATGCCGACCAGCAAAATACTGTGTCTCATGATCGACCCCTCATTGACAGCGTCGCCGGCTACACAATAGCATCATGTAAACGTTTACCATACGGTAAAGCTGCGCTTTCCACTCAAGGCCCACCAGGACAAGAACAATGCGTATAGCGACCCCAATCGTTGCGTTGATGCTCGTGCTGCCGCTGCCCTCGCTCGGCGCCGCAGCCTCGCCGGTGCCGCTCCACACTGGGCTCTACGACTCGCGCCTCGATTTGAAAGTCGAAACGTTGCTGAAGAAAATGACGCTCGAGGAAAAAATCGGGCAGCTGGCGCAGTACTCGGCCGGGCAGGCCACGGGCCCCGGCACCGGGCGCACCGACTACAACGACATGCTCGCGCACGGGCAGATCGGCGCGCTGTTCAACATCTCCACCGCGCGCGAGACCAACGCCTACCAACATGTCGCGGTCGAGAAATCCAGGCTGCACATCCCGGTCGTGTTTGGGCTTGATGTCATCCATGGATTCCGCACCGAATTTCCGATCCCGCTGGGCCTCGCCTCAAGCTGGGACCCCAAGCTGGTCGAGCAGGCCGCGCGCGTCGCCGCGCGTGAAGCGTCTGCAACCGGTATCCGCTGGACGTTCTCGCCGATGGTCGATATCGCTCGCGACGCGCGCTGGGGCCGCATGGCCGAGGGCGCCGGCGAAGATCCGTACCTGGGTTCCGCGATGGCGGCGGCGTACGTGCGCGGTTACCAGGGCGAGACGCTCGATGCGCCTGACAGCATCGCGGCCTGCGCAAAGCATTACGTTGGCTACGGCGCGGCCGAGGGCGGGCGCGACTACAACACGACCGAGATTTCCGAGCACACGCTGCGCCAGTTTTACCTGCCGCCGTTCCATGCTGCGGTGAATGCGGGAAGCGCAACGATCATGAGCGCCTTCAATTCGCTGAACGGCGTGCCCTCCTCCGCCAATCCGTTCACGTTGACGCAGGTGCTGCGCAATGAGTGGGGTTTCCGCGGCGTCGTCGACAGCGACTGGACCTCGGTCGCCGAGCTGATGGCGCACGGGATTGCGAACGACGGCGCGACCGCGGCAAAGAAGGCATTTCTGGCCGGCGTCGACATGGACATGGCGAGCAGCCTCTACCATGACCATCTTGCGGAACTGGTGCACAGCGGACAAGTACCGATGGCGCGCGTCGATGAAGGCGTGCGGCGCGTGCTGCGCCTGAAATTCGCGCTGGGCCTTTTTGATCGTCCTTACGTCGACGAGTCGCAGGAGGCAGGCGCGATGCTGCGCCCCGACTACGTGGCGCTGGCGCGCACGGCCGCTGAGCGCTCGCTGGTGCTGCTGAAAAACGCGCCGACGGCAAGCGGTGCGGCAGTGCTGCCGCTATCGGCCGACGTGCACGACGTCGCGCTGATCGGTCCGCTCGCTGATGATCCGCCGAGCATGCTCGGATCGTGGGCCGGCCTCGGCCGAGCGCAGGACGTCATTTCGCTGCACAGCGCGCTGTCCGCGCGCGTCGGCGAGCAGCACCTGTTGCGCGCGCACGGCGCCGGCGTGCTCGATGGAACGGATGCGGATATCGCCACCGCGGTCGCGACGGCAGAAAAGGCCGACGTGACGATCCTCGCCTTGGGTGAAGAAGCCGGCTCGATGACAGGCGAAGCGGCCTCGCGCTCATCGCCGGTCCTGCCCGGCCGTCAACAGGAACTTCTCGAGAAGATCGTCGCCACCGGCAAGCCCGTCGTGCTCGTCATCTTCAGCGGACGCCCGCTCTCGGCGCCGTGGGCCTTCGAGCACGTGCCCGCCGTTATCGCGGCGTGGTTCCCGGGCATCCAGGCCGGACCTGCACTCGTCAACACTTTATATGGCGACTCAAACCCGAGCGGCCGCCTCGTCGTCAGTTGGCCGCGGAGCGTGGGCCAGGAGCCTCTCTATTACAACGCGCTCAATACGGGCCGGCCGGCGGGCAACTTTGACTTGACCAAGCCTGCGGCAGGCGGTGGCGACGACAAATATGTCTCGCGCTACATCGACCAGCAGAACAGCGCGCAGTTTCCGTTTGGCTTTGGTTTGTCCTACACGAGCTATCACTATGGCGCCGTCGAGGTCAGCCCACGCGAACTGAGCGCGGACATGCTGAACCGATCGTTGCGTGATGCAGCACTTCATCCGGCCTCGGTCAAGCCGGTGCTCACCGCCAGCACGGAGGTGACCAACACCGGAACCCGCCCCGGCGTCGAGACCGTGCAACTCTACGTATCGCTCCGCGGTACGAGCGTCGCCCAACCTGTGCGTGCGCTGGCTGGCTTCCAGCGCATCGCGCTCGCGCCTGGTGAAACCAAGCGCGTGAGCTTTGAGCTGGGCCCGGAAGCCCTCGCGCTGTGGGATGAGCAGCAGCATTTCAGCGTCGAGCCCGCCAGCGCGCGGGTCTGGATCAGCGCGGATTCAGCGCACGGCCAACCGGCGGAGCTCAGCATCGGTCGCTAGCGTCGGCAGGTCGTGTCGAAAATACAACAATCGCGCATTGACAGCGTGGCGTTTCGGACACTACCATCGGCCGTAAGCGTTTACTTTCTCGCTAGTAAACGCTTACATGAAACGAGGCCGAAACGTTGGGGGAATTGTTGGCGGCAACGATCAAAGACGTGGCGATACGCGCTCGCGTATCCACTGCGTCCGTATCCCGTGTATTGAACGGCAGTGGCGCTGTCACTGAGCCGACGCGTCAGCGCGTTCTGCGCGCCGCCCAGCACCTGCGCTACACGCCACACGAAGCCGCCCGCAGCCTTATTACCCGCCGCACCCACACCATCGGCGTGCTGCTGCCCGATATCCACGGTGAATATTTCTCCGAGCTGATCCGCGGCATCGATCGTGCGGCCCGATTGCGCGGTTTGCATCTGCTCGTGTCCAGCTCTCATGGCGATGCCGATGAAGCGGCGCTCGCGCTGCGCTCGATGAACGGCCGCGTCGATGGCGTGCTGGTCATGTCGCCTTATCTGGATGCGCACGCGCTCGATGACGCGCTGCCGCCAACGCTGCCGGCCGTGCTGCTGAACACACCGGGCGATGCCGGCCGCACGACCGCGTTCGTCATCGATGATTTCGGCGGCGCGAAGGCCATGGTCGAGCACCTGCGCGCGCAAGGTTTCCAGCGCATCGCACACATCGCGGGTCCCGAAGGCAACTACGAATCGGCCGAGCGGCTGCGCGGATTCCAGGCCGCGCTCGGGCGCACGCTGGCCGCGAAAGCGCTCGTGCTGCCCGGCAATTTCACCGAGGAATCAGGATACCTGGCGGGCCAGAAACTCGCGGCTGCAACGCCGCGCCCGGATGCAGTTTTTGCCGCCAACGACATGATGGCGATCGGCTGCCTGTTCGCACTGCGCGATGCGGGCCTCGCCTGCCCTGCCGATGTCGCGATCGCCGGGTTCGATGACATTCCCATCGCGCGCTATATCAGCCCGCCGCTGACCACGGTGCGCGCACAGACGACCGAACTCGGGCGCCAGGCGCGCGATGAGCTCGCGCGCACGATCGATGCGCCCGCAGGCATGAAGCCCATGCGCCACACGCTGGGCACGCAGCTGGTGGTACGCGAATCGTGCCATCGCACACCGAATTGATTTGAGTTATTTCCAAAACGGGGAATCGGAAATGAAGAAGCGAACGCAACGTCACCACAAACTGTACGGCCCAGCCATTGCGTCGGCACTCGTATCGGCAGTGGTACTGCCCACCGCCGGCTGGGCGCAGACCGCCGATGCCACCGTGAAGGGCAAGGCGGCCGCCAACAGCCCCATCACGGCCAAGAACGTTGAGACGGGCGCCACGCGCCGCACGACGACGGGCGCAGACGGCAACTATTCGTTGCTCGGCCTGCAGCCGGGAACCTGGCGCATCGACGCAGGCCCCGGCACCGAGCAGACAGTGACTCTCACGGTCGCGTCCACCGCGACACTGGATCTCGTGGCGGGCGGTGGCGAAGCGGCCGGCGGCACGCTCGAAGAGGTCATCGTCCGGGCGACGCGCTTGGTCGAAGTGAAGACTTCCGAAATCGGCGCCACCGTATCGCTGCACCAGATCGAAACCACCCCGCAGATCACGCGCAACTTCCTCGAGTTCGCCGACACCGTGCCGGGCATGGTGTTCAGCGTCGATGCGAAGGGCAACACGTCCATACAGAGCGGTGCACAGGCCAACAGCTCGATCAACGTGTTCATCGATGGCGTCGGCCAGAAGAACTACGTCAAGACCGGCGGCATCGCCGGCCAGTCCGGCCCGAATGGGAGCGGTGATCCGGGCAACCCGTTCCCACAGCTCGCGATTGGCGAGTACAAGGTCATCACGTCGAACTACAAGGCCGAATACGACCAGATTTCCAGCGCCGCGATCACTGCGCAAACGAAATCAGGCACAAACGCGCTGCACGGCGAAATCTTTGGCGACTACTCCAACGAATCGCTCCGCTCACCGACTCCCTCGGAGAGCGCCGCCGGCGGCACCAAGGTCAAGTCGGCGAACACCGAGTACGGCATGGCCGTTGGCGGTCCGATCATCCAGGACGTGCTGCACTACTTCGTGACCTGGGAGCACAAGGACTTTTCGCTCCCGGCCGTTGTGAGCCCGGATGGGAGTCTCGCCAACGTGCCGTTAGCGACGCTGCTGCCGGCCGGCGTTTATTCGCAGTTTGGGCCCAGCACGACGCCCTTCAAGGAAGATCTCTACTTCGGCAAATTGGACTGGGAACCGAGCGACCGTGATCGCGTGGAACTGAGCACCAAGATTCGACGTGAAACCGAGATCCAGGGCGGTTCCGGCAACGTGGCGGTATCCGGTGGTTTCAATTTCAGGAACGATGAAACCCGCCTCAATCTGCGTTGGCAGCACAGCGCTGATCGCTGGGTCAACGAGTTGATGGCGCTTTATGAGAAGACCGTCGACAACCCGTCACCACTGAGCAACGATCCTGCCATCACTTACACGTACTTTGGTGCGACCAACAATTTCCGCCAGGACATCATCACCATCAACGGTGCTGATCCGCGCCAGTACACCGACAAGCACCAGGACGGCACGGGCATCCAGGATGACCTGACCTTCAGCGCCATCCAATGGCACGGCGAACATACGTTCAAGACTGGCTTCAAGTTCAAGTCCGTACAACTGGTCGCACGCGACGGCTCGGATGCGGCGCACTACTACTACGCCGTCGATGCGAACGGCGTGCAGGCCACACCCTTCCAGGCCGTGTTCGGCAAGGTCAGCTTTGGCCTGCCGTTGAGCGCGACTTCGGACAACAAACAGTACGGCCTGTACATCCAGGACGATTGGGCCGTTAACCAGAGACTGACATTGAACCTCGGCGTCCGCTGGGACTACGAGATCACGCCGTCGTTCGAGAAGTACCACACGCTGCAGAGAATCATCGACTCGCTGGCGCTGGCGTACCCGGATCCGGGCATCGTCCATTGCGGGCCAACTGACTCCGACCCTCATCCGGTGGATCTGGCGCCCAATTGCCCTGGATCGCTTACTCACGCTGATGGACAGCTACCCCGCCCCACTCCCGGCGAAACTTACGCCGACGCGTTGGCGAAGGGCGGCCTCAACATCAACGATTACATCAGCAACGGCCACAACCGCAAGCCGCCAGCCGGTGAAATCGCGCCGCGCCTCGGTTTCTCCTTTGACCTCGCCGGCGATGAGAAGCACGTGGTGTTTGGCGGCATCGGCCGCGCGTATGACCGCAACCTGTTCGACAAGCTGCAGCTCGAGAATTCGAAGAACGCGTTGTCGGAGCCGACCATCAACTTCACCGGCGGCGGCTACAGCGAAAACAATTGCGTCAATCCTGCGGATGCAGCGGGCAATCCTGTGGGCTGCGTCGTCTGGGACCCCCGGTATCTAGATGCGGCCAACCTGCAGGGACTGGGCGCTCCGGGCGGTGAAGCAAACCTGTTCCCGAATAACCTCAAGGTGCCCTATTCCGACCAGTTCAGCGTCGGCATGCGCAACAAGCTGGGTGACTGGAACACCAGCGCCACGATCGTGCGCATCAACAGCTACGAGGGCCTGCTGGGCGTCTTGGGCAACCGCTATGCCGATGGCAGCTTTGCTGCGGCGGGTTGCGGCGTGGCCTGGGGCGGTGCGCCGGCGCAATGGTGCTCGGCCGCTCCGGCACAACTGCAGAGCAACCTGATTTTCTGGGAAAACGGGCAGAAGACGCGCACCACGCAGCTTCTCCTCGAGGCAGAAAAGCCGTATACGAGGGAGTCGCATTGGGGTGCGACGATCGCGTACACGTACACCGATGCAACGCAGAACCGGCTGTTCAGCGACGGCTATGCGTTCGACCTACCGCACGTTTCGGACTATCCGTTTACCACTTCAACCGCTGTGGCCAAGCAGCGATTGGTGGCCACGGGCAGTATCGACGGCCCCTGGGGACTGTCGTTCGCCGCCAAACTGACGCTGGCCTCGCCCATCCCGTTCACGGCGATCCTGGGATGCAGCCAGCTCGGCGCCGCAGTCAATACAACGTGCAACGCCACGGGCACCAATGCCTACCCGGCTGCCGCCAACTTCGACCAGCGAATTGGCTACCGCACGCTCGACCTGCAGACGACGAAGAGCTTCGACTTGCCGAAGGAAATGAACGCCTACATACGCGTCGACCTGCTGAATGCCTTCGACTCTTCTAACTTCGATTCGGGGTCAGGCAGCTGGCCGTATCCGAATGCTCCGCAGTACAACAAGACCGGTCCGATCGTCGGCGTGCCGAGGACGCTGAAATTGACCGCGGGCGTGAAGTGGTAACACGGAGAACGATCGCCGCAGGCTAGGATTGGCCTTACGGCAAGGCGATGGACAAAGCCCGCCCTGCGGGCTTTGTCTTTTTTAGGGGGCAAGCTGATTGATCAAGAACATCGTCATCGTCGGTGGCGGCACGGCGGGCTGGATGGCGGCCAGCGCACTGGCCAAGACCTTTGGAACGTCATATTCAATTCGACTGATCGAATCGGAAGAGATCGGTATCGTCGGCGTCGGCGAGGCGACGATCCCGCATTTGTCCTACTACAACAAGTCACTGGAGATTGACGAGGCGGAGTTCGTCCGCGAAACCAAGGGTACTTTCAAACTCGGCATCCAATTCAAGGACTGGGGACGATTAGGCGACACGTACATTCACGGTTTCGGATCGCTGGGCCACGAGCTCGGATCAGTGCCGTTCCACCAGTATTGGTTGCGGGCGCGCAAATCCGGTTGGGCCGACGAGCTGGGCGACTATTCACTCAATACGCTGGCGGCCCCGCGCGGAAAATTCATGGTATCGGCGGCCGATGCGCCAAAGGACTCGCCGCTGGCCCAGGTGGCCTACGCCTATCACTTCGACGCCGGGCTGTATGCGCAGTACTTGCGCCGCTACGCCGAGGCGCGCGGAGTCGTGCGCACCGAGGGCAAGGTGCGCGAGGTACGGCTGAAGCCCGATGACGGTTTTGTCGAATCGGTGGTGCTGGTGAGCGGCGAAGTCATCGCGGGCGACTTGTTCATCGATTGCTCGGGCTTCCGCGGCATTCTGATCGAAGGCGCGCTGCACACCGGCTACGAAGACTGGACGCATTGGCTGCCCTGCGACAGCGCGCTCGCGGTGCCCTGCGAAATCGTCGGGCCGCCAACGCCGTACACGCGATCGACAGCGCGCACCGCCGGTTGGCAGTGGCGCATTCCGCTGCAGCATCGCACCGGCAATGGTCACGTGTATTCGAGCAAGTTCATCAGCGACGACGAAGCGGCGGCGATCCTGCTCAAGAGCCTCGACGGCAAGGCGCTCGCGGAACCGCGCCAGCTACGATTCACGACTGGCCGGCGGCGCAAGATCTGGAACAAGAACGTGCTTGCGGTCGGCCTCGCCGGCGGCTTCATGGAGCCCCTCGAGTCGACCAGCATCTACATGATCCAGTCCGCGATCGGGCGGCTCGTCCTGATGTTCCCGACCGAGGGCATCACGCAGGTCATTATCGATCGCTACAACGAGATCGCCATGCTCGAGTTTGAGCGCATCCGCGATTTCCTGATCCTTCATTATTGCGCGACCGAGCGCGACGACTCGGCGTTCTGGAATTACTGCCGCACGATGCCGATTCCTGAACAATTGCGCGACACGATCGCGCTGTTTCGCGATGGCGGGCGTTTCTTCCGCCGCGGCGAAGAGTTGTTTGGCCAGGTCAGCTGGGTGCAGGTCATGATCGGCCAGCGCATCCTGCCGCAAGGCTGGCATCCGATGGTCAACCAGATGAGCGATTCGGACCTGCGCGCCTTCGTCGATCACGTGAAATCAGTCGTAGCGGGTTGCGTCGAGGCGATGCCGATGCACCAACAGTTCATTGACCGGCACTGCAAGGCGCCAGGCAAATGAACCGCCGCTGGTTCCTGCAAGGGGCTGCGGCAGCCGCCGTGCTGGCCGCGTGCGCCGGCCGCAACCGCTATTTGCCCGGCAGTGCGCCGACGCTGCCCGCCCCGCCACCGCTGTCATCCGATGCGCTGCTCGGTGAAACGCAACGACGCACGTTCAATTATTTCTGGCAGACCACCGACATCACTCGCGGACTTGCACCCGATCTTTCGCCCGATGCCGCACCGGTCAGCATTGCGGCAATGGGCTTTGCGTTCACCGCGGTGCCGGTCGGCGTTGAGCACGGTTGGGTCACGCGCGCTGACGCCGCGCAGCGCGTGCGCAATTGGCTGCAATTCCTGCGCGATGCGCCGCAGGGTCCCGATGGCAGCGGCATGACCGGGTACCAGGGTTTTTTCTACCACTTCCTCGACGCCAACAGTGGCACGCGCTTCCGGAACTCAGAGCTGTCTACCGTTGACAGCGCACTGCTGTTCATGGGGGTGCGTTTCTGCGCGCAGTACTTCGATGGCGCGGGGTCTGATGAAGCCGATATCCGTGCAATCGCCGATTTCGTGTGCGAGCGCGCCGACTGGAACTGGATGCAGGCGAACAGCCCGGGCATCTGCATGGGCTGGCGTCCCGAGACCGGATTCCTCAGCGCCGACTGGACCGGCTACAACGAAGCGATGTTCGTCTACCTGCTCGCGCTCGGCTCGCAATCACATGCGGTCGGACCTGATTCCTGGGCGGTGTGGACGAGCGGCTACGACAACAGCTGGGGCACGATTCAGGGCATTGAACACCTGACCTTCGGCGCGCTGTTCGCGCACCAGTTCACGCAGGTGTGGGTGAACCTGCGCGGCATCAACGATGCGTACATGGGCGCGAAGGGCTTCGATTACTTCGAGAACAGCCGGCGGGCGGTGCTGTCGCAGCGTGCCTATGCGATCGCGAACCCGATGGGCTGGGAAGGCTACGGCGCCGACACCTGGGGATTGAGCGCCTGCGACGGACCGTATGACGGCACGCTCGCTTACCGCGGCAACATCGCGCGCTTCCACACCTATGCGGCGCGCGGCGTGTACCTCCGACCGGAGGACCAGATCGATGACGGCACGTTGTCGGTCAGCGCCACACTCGCCTGCCTGCCGTTCGCTCCCGAGCTCGTCACGCCCGCAATATCCGCGATGTACCAGCGTTACGGCTCGGTGATCTTTACCGACTACGGTTTCGTGGACTGCTACAACCCGAGCTTCAAGTATGAGGTTCCCCTGCTGAGCGGTCGCAGGCTCGGGAATCTCGGCTGGGTTGACTCGCGCTATTATGGGCTGACGCAAGGACCCATCGTGGCGATGATCGAGAACCATCGGAGCGGGCTTATCTGGCGGATGATGCAGAACGACCCGGTCATTCGCCGTGGCCTGCTGCGCGCGGGCTTCACCGGCGGATGGCTGGGCTGAAGCGCACGCTGCCGTTTGCGCTGGCGCTTTTTCTTTGCGCCTGCGGTCGGCATGAACAACAAGTCGAGACGTTGCATTTCTGGGCCGTCGGCTCGGAGGCCGAAGTCCTCTCACAATTGCTGCCCGAGTTCGAACGCACGCATCCGCGCGTGCACATCGAGGTGCAGCAGCTGGCGTGGACCGCCGCGCACGAGAAGCTGCTCACCGCGATCGCCGGCGATGCGACGCCGGATCTGTGCCAGCTCGGCAATACATGGATTCCCGAACTGGTCGCGCTGCAATCGCTCGAACCTCTTCAGGCGCGCGTCGCCGCGTCCACGCAGATCACCCAGGACGATTATTTCCCCGGTGTGTGGCAGCCGAACCTGCTCGACGGATCGCTGTACGGCGTGCCGTGGTATGTCGATACCCGGCTCGTGTTCTATCGCAGCGATTTGCTGCGCGAAGCGGGCTACGCAGCGCCGCCCGTGACGTGGTCCGAGTGGCTGGCGCAGATGCAGGCCATCAAGCGCCTCGCGGGTGCTGATCGATACGCGGTACTGCTGCCACTGAACCAGTTCGAGCCGTTGCAGGTGCTGGCGCTGCAGCAGCCCGAATCGATGCTGCGCGACGGCGACCGTTACGGGAATTTCCGCAGCGCCTCGTTTCGGCGCGCACTCTCGTTCTATCACGCGCTGTTCCAGCAATTGCTCGCGCCCACGCTGACCGAGACGCAGGTGTCGAACGTGTGGAACGAATTCGGGCGCGGCTATTTTTCCTTCTACGTGTCGGGCCCGTGGAACATCGCCGAATTCAAGCGACGCCTGCCGGTTTCGCTCCAGGGCAGCTGGATGACCGCCCCGATGCCTGGGCCGGATGGGCCGGGCCTGTCGAGCGCCGGCGGCTCCAGCCTCGTCATTTTTAACCGGTCGCGCCACAAGGACAGCGCCTTCGCGGTGATCGAGTACCTCTCCCAGCCCGCGGTGCAGCAGCGTTTCCATGCACTGACCGGCGACCTGCCGCCGCGTCGCAGCAGCTGGGAAGGCGGAGCGATCGGGAGCGATCCGTACACGCGTGCCTTTCGGGAGCAGCTCGAGCACCTGCGCGCGTTCCCGCAGTTGCCTGAGTGGGAGCAGATCATGCAGGCGATGCGCACGATGGGCGAACGCGTCGCGCGCGGCGAACAAGACGAAGCGAGCGCGACCGCCAGCCTCGATGAAGAGGTGGATGCGATGCTGGCCAAGCGCCGCTGGCTGCTCGCGCGCAAGGCGGCGACGTGAACCGGGGGACCTCCGCCGGTTGGTGGTTCTCGCTGCCCGCGCTGGTGATGATCGTGGTGTTCTTCCTGCTGCCGGTCGTTGCCGGGCTCCTGCTGAGCTTTACGGACTTCGACCTCTACGCGCTGGCGGACCCCGCGAACCTGCGCATCATTGGCCTCGACAACTACCGCACGCTGCTGGTCACGCCGATCTTCTGGCAGGCGCTCGGCAACACAGCGGAGTTCGTCGTGCTTGGAGTGCCGCTCTCGTTGCTCGCCTCGCTCGGCGCCGCGTTGCTGCTCGATTCGCGACTCGCACGCTTCAAGCCCCTGCTGCGCACCGCGCTGTTCGCGCCGGTCGTGACGACACTGGTCGCGGTCGCGCTGATCTGGCGTTACCTGCTGCATACGCGCTACGGCCTGTTCAATGACCTGCTCGCGCATATGGGGCTGGGGCCCATCAACTGGCTTGGCGATCCGCACTGGTCGATGCCCTCGATCGTGTTGCTCGCCGTTTGGAAGAATTTCGGCTACAACATGATCATCCTGCTGGCCGCACTGCAGGCCATTCCGGAAGACCTGTACGAGGCGGCTCGCATCGAAGGCGCGGGCGCGTGGTCGCGGTTACGCCATGTCACGTTGCCAATGCTGGCCCCGACGCT
Organism: Gammaproteobacteria bacterium; assembly: GCA_041690875.1. GTDB lineage: Bacteria > Pseudomonadota > Gammaproteobacteria > Steroidobacterales > Steroidobacteraceae > FEN-1191. Next base: position 1,519 of record JBEPVS010000037.1, on the reverse strand, counting down.
GGCGCTGGTTGCCATCGTTACCGTCAGCGGATATTTCCAGCTGTTCGCTGAGCCCTACGTCATGACGCAAGGCGGCCCGCTGCAAAGCACCGTCAGCGTGCTGTACTACATGTTCGAGCAGGGTTTCAGCTGGTGGAAGCTCGGTTACGCATCGAGCGTCGCGTTCGTGCTATTCGCGCTGATCCTGCTGTTCACGGCCTTGCAGCTGCGGCTGACGCGCCGGCTGGGCCAGGCATGACATCGCGCGTGGGGAGCTGGGTCGTCAATGGCGCATTGTGGCTGGGCGCCGCGGCAACGCTGTTCCCGTTGCTGTGGATGATCTCGGTGTCACTGATGCCGGGCGGTGCGTCGGCCACTTCGCCCCCGCCGATCCTGCCGCGCACCATCACGCTCGATCACTATCGCGAACTGTTTGCCGCGCAGCACATGGGACGGTTCCTCCTCAACAGCGTCATCGTCGCCAGCAGCGCCACGCTGCTGGCACTGGTGTTCAACGGCATGGCCGGCTACGCGTTCGCGAAACTGCGCTTTCGCGGCCGCGAGGCGCTTTACCAGCTGCTGCTCGCCGGCCTGCTGGTGCCGGCACAGGTAACGATGATCCCGCTGTTCGGGTTGCTGAAGCTGCTGGGCCTCGTCAACACCTACGCTGGCGCCATCGTCCCCGGCGTGGCGAGCATCTTCGGGATTTTCCTGGTACGCCAGTACGCGCTGTCGATACCCGATGAACTGCTCGACGCGGCGCGAGTGGATGGTGCCAGCGAATGGCGCATCTTCCGTTCGGTGGTCGTGCCAGTGCTCGCACCGATCCTGGTGACCCTCGGCATCTTCGTGTTCCTCGCGACCTGGAATGATTTCATGTGGCCGCTGATCGTGCTCAGCGACCGCGACATGCTCACGCTCCCCGTCGCGCTCGCCGGACTCGCGAGTGAGCACGTGCAGGACAATGAACTGATGATGGCCGGAGCGGTGGTGACCGTGCTGCCGGTACTGCTGCTGTTCCTCGCGCTGCAGCGTTTCTACCTGCGCGGGATCATGGCAGGCAGCATCAAAGGCTGAGGGGCCGTATTCGCTGCCTACAGCGCTGCGCCGTGGCTCGCGATCACTCGCCGATAGAAATTCGCGCTGGCCTTCAACGTGCGCCGTTGCGTGGCGTAGTCGACGTGCACGATGCCAAAGCGCTTCGAATAGCCGAGTGCCCATTCGAAATTGTCCAGCAGTGACCAGGCGCAATAGCCGCGCACGTCTACGCCCTGCCTCATCGCTTCGCGCACGGCATCGATGTGTGAGCGCAGGTAGTCAACGCGCAGCGGATCGTCGAGCACGGTCGTTGCGACGCTGCCAGGATCGGCAAATGCCGCGCCATTTTCAGTGATGTACAGCGGCACATCGCCGTAGCGTTGCCTGATCCACAGCAGCGTGTCGGTCAGCCCCTTCGGAAACACTTCCCATTTCGTCTCGGTGTAGAGCGCATTGGGCTGAGGCACGGTCGCAGCGGGCACGGGCCAGGCGGAATCACTGT
>JBEPVS010000036.1:0-16089 GCA_041690875.1 Gammaproteobacteria bacterium | reverse complement strand
CGTTGCCGTCTATGGGTATCGTCGGCGGGCCTAAGTTTCCGAAGCGCTTGTGCAAGGCCTGTCATCGGCATTGTTGGCTGTCACGTCGGCACGCAGCAGCGTGAGCTGCGCGAGCTCGGCGTGCACTTGCGAAGCCGAAAAGGTGTAACGCTCCATCTCCTTGCAGGAGGTACACCAGTCCGCGTAGAAATCGAGCATCACGGCATGGCCGCTGGCACTGGCGGCCTGCACCGCGCGATCAAGTTCAGCCACGGTGCTCACTCGCGCGAATGGAAGTTCAGCAGCCTGCATCACGGAAGGGGCGGCCAGCGGCCGCAGCGGATCAGTGGCGCCGCGCGCGTATCCGACGCCGAGCAGCACGACGCACGCGGCAGCGCCGAGCGCGACAACTCGTCCCAGCGCACGGGCGGCTCCGCGAGCCTGTGATTTCCAGAGCACGACCACAATCGCAATGAGCGGCACGCAATACAGCAGCAGGCTCAAGTGATCGCCGACGAGGCGCGCGAGCATCCACGCAGCAACGCCGAGCATGATGGCGCCAAACAATTGCTTGACCGTGTCCATCCACGCGCCGGCTCGCGGCAGCAATTTGCCCGCGGATGTGCCGATCACGAGGAGCGGCGCGCCCATCCCCATGCTCATCGAGAACAGGGCGACCCCGCCGCGCACGATATCGCCGCCCTGCCCTATAACCAGCAACGCACCTACGAGTGCAGGTGCGACGCATGCCGTTACGATCAACGCTGACAGCGCGCCCATCACTGCGACGCCGCCGAAGCTGCCGGCGCGCTGGCGATTGCTGGTCGAGGCGAGTCGCTCCTGGATCGCGGCGGGCATCTGCAGCGTGAAGAGTCCGAACATCGACAGCGCCAGCACGATGAACAGTGCAGCGAACAGCATGATGATCCACGGTTGCTGGAACACGGCCTGCACCTGATGGCCCGCCGCCGCAAAAGCCGCGCCCGCCACCGTGTACGTGATCGCCATGCCGAGCACATACGTGAGCGACAGCAGGAAAGCGCGTTTTGTCGTGACGTTCGTGCCTTGCCCCGCAATCAGGCCGGACAGGATCGGCACCATCGGCAGCACGCACGGCGTGAACGCCAGCAGCAATCCCAATCCAAAGAAACTGGCGATGATCGCAGCGAGGCTTCCGGTGCGGATCATGTTCGCCAGCCGGTCTTGCTCGGATACGAATGGCGCCGCACTCGAAGCGCCCGCGGATCCCGAAGCGCTCGCGGAGGTCGTGTTCGCGGCTGAGCCACTCGCAGCGGGCGCAGCGGCGCTCGCCATGGTCAGGTCGAACTGTTTCGTGATCGGCGGATAACACAACCCGGCTTCGGCGCAGCCCTGGTACGTGACCGACAGCGTCAGCGCCGTCGTGCCGGCGGCGTGCGCGACGGGCAGGTGCGCAATCAGACCGTTGTGATAGACGACCTGCTTGCCAAAGTACTCGTCATTCTTCGTGTCGCCGGGCGGCAGATCGGGCGAGCCGAGTGTCATGCCAGGACTCGCCGTCGCAAATTTCAATCGCGACTGATAGAGATAGTAGCCGGGCGTGATGGCCCAGCTCAGGCGCACGCGATCCGGCGATTCCACTGTGGCCGCAAGGCGGAAGGCGACATCGGGCGGCAGGAAAGTATCGGTTCGCGCACTGCCTGGAAGCAGCGTGTTGCCATTGGCGTCCGCCGCGTTGACGACAGCAGGCAGCCAGGCGAGCGGCAACCCAACGACCAGCAGCAACGCGCTGCGCGTTATGTAAAGCCGCCAGCGCCGGGTATTTGCACGAACGACAGATGTGTCCATTAGGCTTCCAGAATCAACGGGTTATGTTGAAAAACGCGGCGCTTAACAGCGAAGCATAGCCCGAAGGAACCCTGCCGTCATGTGTCGGGCCTCTTGAATCTCTCAAATCAGCCCCTATCATTAGCAGCCACCGAGTGAGAGTGCTAACAGCGCTTTCCCTCAGGCTGAATTATTAGATGCCGGTTAGCCGGTGGGTTCAAAAACAAACGTTAAGGAGTTTGATCCATGAAGATTCGTCCTCTTCATGACCGCGTGATCGTGAAGCGTCTCGAAGAAGAGCGCACCTCACCAGGCGGCATCGTGATTCCGGACACTGCGGCCGAAAAGCCCGTACAGGGCAAGGTCATGGCAGTGGGTAAGGGCAAGATCCTCGAAGACGGCAAAGTCCGTGCGCTCGACGTCAAGGTCGGCGACAAGATCCTGTTCGGCAAATACAGCGGCACCGAAGTGAAAGTCGACGGTGACGATTTGGTGGTCATGCGTGAAGAAGACGTCATGGCCGTCATCGAAGGAAAGTAGAGGAAAGCACACATGGCAGCTAAAGAAGTACGTTTTGGCGACGACGCCCGCGCCCGCATGGTTCGCGGCGTGAACATCCTGGCGAACGCCGTCAAGGCGACGCTGGGCCCCAAGGGCCGCAATGCGGTGCTCGACAAGAGCTTCGGTGCCCCGACGATTACCAAGGACGGCGTCTCGGTCGCCAAGGAAATCGAACTCAAGGACAAGTTCGAGAACATGGGCGCGCAGATGGTGAAGGAAGTCGCTTCCAACACGTCCGATGAGGCCGGCGACGGCACCACGACGGCGACCGTGCTCGCGCAGGCGATCGTCCGCGAGGGCCTGAAGGCCGTGGCCTCGGGCCGCAACCCGATGGATATCAAGCGCGGCATCGACAAGGGTGTGACGGCGGCGATCGACGAGCTGAAGAAGCTCTCGAAGCCCTGCAAGGACACCAAGGCGATCGCGCAGGTCGGCACGATTTCCGCCAACTCCGACGTCAGCATCGGCAAGACAATTGCCGAGGCGATGGAAAAGGTCGGCAAGGAAGGCGTGATCACGGTTGAAGAGGGTTCAGGTCTGGCCAATGAACTCGACGTCGTCGAGGGCATGCAGTTCGACCGCGGCTACCTCTCGCCGTATTTCATCAACAACCAGGCGAGCCAGTCCGCTGAGCTCGAGAAGCCCTACATCCTGCTGGTCGACAAGAAGATCTCGAACATCCGCGAGATGCTGCCGGTGCTGGAAGGCGTGGCGAAAGCCGGCCGTCCGCTGCTGGTGGTCGCCGAGGACGTCGAGGGCGAAGCGCTCGCGACACTCGTCGTCAACAACATCCGCGGCATCCTGAAAGTGGCCTCGGTCAAGGCCCCGGGCTTTGGCGATCGTCGCAAGGCGATGCTGCAGGACATCGCGGTGCTGACCGGTGGCACGGTGATTTCCGATGAAGTCGGCCTGTCGCTCGAGAAGGCGACGCTGAACGACCTGGGCGAAGCGAAGAAAGTGCTGGTCGAAAAAGAGAACACCACGATCATCGACGGCGCCGGCAAGGCATCCGACATCAAGGCGCGCGTGGAATCAGTGCGCCAGCAGATCGAGGAAGCCACCAGCGATTACGACAAGGAAAAACTGCAGGAGCGCGTTGCCAAGCTCTCCGGCGGTGTGGCCGTGATCAAGGTCGGCGCGGCAACCGAAGTCGAGATGAAGGAAAAGAAGGCCCGCGTCGAAGACGCCCTGCACGCGACGCGTGCGGCGGTCGAGGAAGGCGTGGTCCCGGGCGGCGGCGTCGCGCTGATCCGCGTGCAGAAGGTGCTCGAGAAGCTCGAGGGTGCGAATGAAGACCAGACGGTCGGCATCGCGATCCTCAAGCGCGCCATCGAAGAGCCGCTGCGTCAGATTGTCGAGAACGCCGGTGAAGATGCCGCCGTGATCCTCAATCAGGTGAAGGCCGGCAAGGGCAGCTACGGCTACAACGCAGCCACGGGTGAGTTCGGCGACATGCTCGACGAGGGCATTCTCGATCCGACCAAGGTGACGCGCCTGGCGTTGCAGAATGCGGCGTCGGTGGCCGGATTGCTGCTGACGACCGAGGTGATGATCGCCGAGGCCCCGAAGGATGACGATCATGCGCACGGCGGCGGCATGCCGGGTGGCGGCATGGGTGGCATGGGCGGCATGGATATGTAAAGCCTCGCGGCTTTGCGTTTCGGAAAAACCTCCGGTGGGAAACTGCCGGAGGTTTTTCTTTTTCAGCCCTGGCGGCCGAGATAGCGCTTGATGCCGCGAAAAGTGAGATAGGCGCCCGAGATCAGCACGGCATAGGCGCCGAGCCCCAGGCTGAATCCCGTGTCGATCGAGCGGGCGTCGTTGTCGCCCTCGCCGCATCGGCGCCTTATCTCACGCATGCGGCCGGCGTGTTGCTCGCGCTGCTTCCGTTGCTGTGCGCAGCCTGGTATCAGCAGCATGGAAAAAAGGCTCCCCCGGCGGCCGGGGGAGCCTTGAGGTCGAGGGTCTGCCTCGCTCAATGCGAAGCGGAAGCACTGGCCTGGTGGCCATCCGAAGCTTCCGCATGCACATGCCGATCATCGGAACGCTGCACGCTGCCCTGCGCGTTGCCGTCAGCAGCGGTGGTGAGTCGCGGCTGCGGCTGCGGAGGACTTGACGGTTCGGACTTCGACGGTGCTGGCTTCGAAGGAGCAGGCGACGGCGTGGGCTTCGTGTCGGCCATTGACGGCAACATGGCATTGCCCGAGCTGCTGCCCGCCGCGCTGCTCGTTGCATTGCCCGCGGCATTCCCGGCGGTATTGCCCGAAGCAGCCACGCCGTTCACGTTGCCCGCGAGGTCATTCGCGCTCGCCGCAGCGACATTCTTGCCTTGGCTCTGCGCAGCTCGCGCCGCTGAATCGGCGTGGCCATCCACCTGGCCACCGATCTCGCGCACGCGCTTCGCCGGCTGCAGGTCGTTGTCGAAGTTGCCACCGAGCTGGCTGTCCATCGTGCCGCCGATGCCCTGCGAGCCGCGGCCAAAGCTGCCACCGAGCGCTCCGCCCAGCCCGCCGCCCGCCGATCCGCCGAGCAGGCCCGCCTGCGCAGCGTCCGCCAGCACCAGGCCGGCCATCAACAACGTGGTGTTGAAAAAATTGCGAGTATTCATGGTCATTTCTCCAGTTGGGATTGCGGTCATTCCGAATCCTTCTGCAGTCAATGACGCTGGCTCGAATTCCTTTCTTCCATTCCGCGGCCAATATTTTCGCTACTTATGTCAACCGCGCCACGCGAACGCAGCGCTTCGGCCACGAGCCCATGGCCATAGGTCGTGTCGTAGCCACGCGGGCCCAGGTCAACGGCACCGGCGGCCAGGCGCTGCACGGCAACGCGTGCCAGCGCAGGATCGGGCAGCGAAAGCGCCAGTGCGAGCAAGCCCGCCACCAGCGGAGCGGCATAGGAAGTGCCGCGCACGAGTTCATACTGTTCGCCCAGCGTTGCGGCATCAAGGTCGGCGCCAGGCGCTGCGACGTACACTTGCGTTCCGCGCCCCGCCTCGAACAGCACGCGCCGCTGCGCGTCAACGCCGGTCACGCCGATCACGCCTGTATAAGAAGCCGGATACAGCGGCGGCGCCGCTGGCCCATCGTTCCCCACAGCCGCCACGATGATGGTTCCGCGCGACAGCACGGCATTGACCACTGCTGCGAGCAATTTGTTGGATGGCCCGACCAGGCTCACGTTGATCACCGGCACCTGCTCGTGCGCCATCCATGCAAAAGCCTGTGCGATCGTCGCGGCATTGCCGCCAGTGGCCTCTCCGCAATACACGTCCGCCGCATAAAGGCGGGCGCCTGGCGCGGCGCCGCGGAACACCGCACTGTTGCCGACCAGCAGTGATGCGACCGCGGTGCCGTGGCGGGTCGGAAAGGATCGCGCATCGCATCCCCACTGCACGAGCTCCCCGGATTTCAACGCCGGATGCGCGGCGTCAACGCCGCCGTCGATCAACCCGACTCGAACGGATCGCCTCCCGCCGGTCACGGCGAGCGTTGTCGCTGTGTCCGCATTTCCCGGCTGACCAGTGGCCTGCGACGCCGCGGGCTCGCCGCTTTCCAGGTAGACGTGATCGAAATCGTATTGGCCGGCGGGGTCCAGCGCGCGCAGGCGCCGTAGCGCGCGGGCAATCCGCACGTGCCCGGGAACCTGCAAGGTCACGACGCTCAGGTCGAGACCGGTGAGTTCTTGCGTGCGCAGCACGGAAAAACCCTCCGCGGTGGCTGCGGCGAGCGCTGCAGTGCTGGGCGCGATGGCCAGCAGCTGCGAGCGAACGATGGGATTGCCTTGCAGGTCCGTCTCGAGTTCGTCGCGATGTGTACGCAACAATGCTGCGACCCGCGTTGCCCGTAAGGCAGTGCGCGCGGTGGACTCGACGGTATCGCTCGCGGCCGTGACGATGGACGGAACGACGGACGGCAGCGTGGCCGGCAACGAAGGCAAGCCGACGCTCGGCAAACCGAGTTGCGCCTGCGCGGGACTGGTACACAGCATCGAGCATGCCAGCGATGCGGCCACGCAAGCCAAGGGCCCGCCGGCGCGGAGCCGCGCCGTCAGGGTACGGATGATTTGTCGTACTGTAGGGATCATGGCGTGCTCCGATTCGGTCTCCACGTTACGACGAACGGCGCTCGCCATCTGTTCCGCGATCGACAAAATTTGATATTCGATGGAAGAAAACAATCCCTCCAGTCGTCCTGCCATGCATGAGTCCGCAACAGATGCCGTGGAGTTTGGCTCCCGCCTTGCGGCCTCGCTGCCGCGCTGCCGCCGGTTTGCGCGTGCGTTGACGCGCCACGTCGCCGACGCCGACGACCTGGTGCAAGTGGCGCTCGAGCGCGCACTGGCGCATCGCGGCCAATGGCGCGAAGACGCGCCTCTGGAGGGTTGGATGTTTGGAATCATCAAGAATGCCTGGATCGACGAACTGCGCCGCCGCAGCCGCGCTGCGGCGGTGTTCGCTCCGGAGGAAGCGGGCTTAGGGGTCGGCGAACACAGCGCCGAGATGATGGTCGCTGCATTGTCCATGCAGCAGGCAATGGAGAAACTGCCTGACGAGCAGCGGCTTGCCGTTGCGCTGGTACTGGTGGAGGGACTCTCCTACCAGGAGGCAGCGGCGGTGATGGAAGTGCCGGTGGGCACGCTGACGAGCCGCCTGGCGCGTGCGCGCGAAGCGCTGATGAAATGGCTGGAGCTTTGATTTGGAGCCGTCTATGGAAGTGAGCGAAGAAGTCCTTACGGCATACGCCGATGGCCAACTCGACGGCGCGAAGCGCTCCGATGTCGAACGGGCGCTGGCCGCGAATCCGCAGCTCGCCGCGCGGCTGCAGCGTTACCGGGCGCTGCAACAGCGATTGCGCGGCACGTACGACGGCGTGCTTGCCGAGCCCTTGCCCGAGCACATGCGCGAGACGTTACGCGCGCATGTGTCGACAACGCCGGCGGCCTCCGCCGTGGCGGACTTCGCCGCACATCGAGCGGCTGCCGCGGAGGCGCGGGCTGCGCGCGGATGGCGTTCTCAAGCGTGGCTGGCTGCGGCGGCCAGCGTGCTGCTGGGCCTGGCGTTGGGATATGCGCTGCCGCATCGCGACGGTGCGCAGATGCTGCAGATTCGCGACGGCAAACTGATTGCGCAAGGCACGCTGGCGGCTGCGCTCGACACGCAGCTGGCTGCGCAGCAATCGCGCACCGAAACCGTGCACGTGGGTCTGAGCTTTCGAAATGCGCAGGGCAGTTATTGCCGCACGTTTTCAACGGACCGCGGCGCGGCACTTGAGGGACTCGCCTGCCATGCGCATGACGCCTGGCAACTGCGCTTGCTGACCGGCGATGATCGGCAAGCGGTGGGGGCCTATCGCACCGCTGCCAGCGGCTTGCCGCCAGCGTTGCTCGCGCAAGTTCAGGCGGAAATCAATGGGGAACCGCTCGACGCGGCACAGGAAGCCGCGGCTGCCAAGGCACGCTGGCGCTGAAAAAGCCGCCCCGCAAATCGGTGGCGTCACAATTGCCGCGCCCGCCGATTCAGTGGATCATAGCGCCCTGCGGCCCGCGGGCCCGCCAGCGACCCAGGATCCAGACCATGCGATTGAGCAAGATTCCAGCTGCCTTGGCGGCGGCCGTGAGCACTACTGTTGTCCTCGCGCTGGCCGGCTGCGGCTCGGCCGGACAGGGGCAAGGTGGCATGCCGCCGCCGGCTGTCACGGTCGTGACGTTGAAGACCTCAGCGGTCGAGTTGAAACGCGAACTCCCGGGACTCGTCAGCGCGCGGCTGGTTGCCGAGGTGCGTCCGCAGGTGGGCGGCATCGTCAAGCGCGTGCTGTTCACCGAAGGCGGCCGCGTCAGGGAGGGCCAGCAGCTGTACCTGATCGATGATGCGGTCTTTCGCGCGGCGCTGAGCAGCGCCGAGGCGGTGCAGCTGAGTGCGAAGACTTCGCTCGAAAACGCGCAGCGCAGCGCCGATCGCGGCACCGAGCTGGTGAAGGCACACATGATCAGCGTGCAGGACAACGACAACCTGCAATCAGCGCTGCATCGCGCCGAGGCAGACATGGCGACAGCCCAGGCGGCCGCCGACACGGCGCGCGTCAATTTCAACTACGCGCATATCAGTGCACCGATCAGCGGGCGCATCGGCAAATCGGCCGTGACGCAGGGCGCGCTGGTCGTTGCCAACCAGGCCGATGCGCTGGCCACTGTGCAACAGCTCGATACGGTCTATGTCGATGTCACGCAGTCGAGCGGCGAGTGGCTGCAGCTGCAGCAGGAGCTGGCGGCCGGCGGCAAGGGCGGCGGCCACAGCGAAGTGCACCTCGCTCTCGAAGACGGCAGCCCTTATCCGCAGGTCGGCGAACTGCAATTCAGCGACGTGACGGTGCAGCCTGGTACCGGAAGCTTTCTGCTGCGTGTGTTGATGCCTAACCCGAATGGCCTGTTGTTGCCAGGCATGTACGTGCGCGCCACGATAAACGAAGGCGAGCTGAGCAACGCGCTGCTCGCGCCGCAGATCGGCATCACGCGCGATCCGAAGGGCAACGCGACCGCGATGGTGATCGGCGCCGACAACAAGGTCGAGTTGCGCAACGTCACGACGGTGCGCGCGATCGGCGATCAGTGGCTGGTGAGCGCAGGGCTATCGCCCGGTGACCGCGTGATCGTCGATGGTCTGCAGAAGATCCAGCCGGGCATGCCCGTGCAGCCCACCGAGAAATCGGCCGAAGCACCCGGGAGCGCGCCCGCGACGGCACCGGCCGGTGCTGCTGCGCCGGCAGCGCCTGCGGCGAAGTAGCCGGAGCCGGCCATGTCGCGATTCTTCATAGACCGGCCCATTTTTGCGTGGGTCTTGGCGATCATGCTGTCGCTGGTCGGTGTGTTGGCAATCACACGGCTGCCGTTGACCCCGTATCCGACAATTGCGCCACCGTCGATCGCAATCAACGCGGATTATCCGGGCGCTGCGGCAAAGAGCGTCGAGGACTCGGTGACGCAGATCATCGAGCAGAACATGAGCGGCCTCGATGGCCTGATTTACATGTCATCGGGCAGCACGTCCGACGGGCGAGTGAGCATCAGGCTGACCTTTGCCAGCGGCACGAATCCCGATATCGCGCAGGTGCAGGTGCAGAACCGCCTGCAGGCCGTCGTGCCGCTGTTGCCGCAGATCGTCCAGCAGCAGGGCATCGCGGTCAACAAGATCATCAATTCCAACTTGCTGGCCATCGGGTTCTATTCTGAAGACGGTTCGCTCAGTGCCACCGACATGAGCGACTTCGTCATGAACAAGGTCGCTGAGGAAATCCGTCGCGTCGACGGCGTGGGTGACGTGCAGGAATACGGCGCTGGCTACGCGATGCGCATCTGGCTCGATCCTGACCGGTTGCGCGCTTACTCGCTGACACCCGGCGATGTGACCGCAGCGCTGCGGGCCCAGAACGCGCAGTTCTCCGTCGGCCAGCTCGGCGGCATGCCGCAACTGGATAACCAGCAGATCAACGCGACCGTGACGGCGCGCGGGCGACTCACCGGCATCGAGGATTTCAAGAACATCATCGTGCGCGGTTCGGCCACCGGCGCGGTGCTGCGACTGCGTGATGTGGCGCGTGTCGAGCTGGGTGCCGGCACGTATGACTTCTCCGTGATCTACAACCGCAAGCCCGCCACCGGCTTTGGCGTCTCGCTCGCCGCCGGCGCGAACGCGCTGGCGACCGCCGATCGCATCAAGGAGCGCCTCGCGCAGATGCGTCCGGAGTTTCCCCGCAGCCTGAAGGACTTCATCCCGTTCGACACGACGCCGTATGTGCGCGTGTCGATCCGCGAGGTCGTCAAGACGCTGCTCGAGGCGGTGCTGCTGGTGTTCCTCGTGATGTACCTGTTCCTGCAGAATTTGCGCGCGACGCTGATCCCGACGATCGCGGTGCCGGTCGTGTTGCTCGGCACCTTCCCGGTGCTGCTGCTGCTCGGGTTTTCAATCAACATGCTGACGATGTTCGCCGTGGTGCTGGCGATCGGCCTGCTGGTCGACGATGCCATCGTCGTGGTCGAGAATGTCGAACGACTGATGACCGATGAAGGTCTCTCGCCGGTCGAAGCCACGCGCCGCTCGATGGGCCAGATCACCGGTGCGCTGGTCGGCATTGGTACCGTGCTGACGGCCGTGTTCATCCCGATGGCCTTCCTGAATGGCTCGACGGGCGTGATCTACCGCCAGTTCTCGGTGACGATCGTGGCGGCCATGGTGCTCTCGGTGATCATCGCGTTGACGTTGACGCCGGCGCTGTGCGCGACGCTGCTGCGGCCGGTGGACAAGGAAACGCACGGCGCGCGCGCGACGCGCTTCTTTGCCGGTTTCAACCGCGGCTACCAGGCGATGCACAAGCGCTATCACTCCACGGTGCAGCGCATGCTGGGGCGCACCGGCCGCAACATGATCATTTACGGCGCGCTCGCGGCGCTGATGGGCGTGTTGTTCATCCGCCTGCCGACCTCGTTCCTGCCCGCCGAGGATCAAGGCTGGATGCTGGTGTTCGTGCAGACGCCGGTCGGCGCGACCGCCAATCGCACCAACGCCGTGCTCGACAAGGTGCAGGACCATTTCCTCGACAACGAGAGCAAGCTGGTCAACTCGGTCTTTACGGTGCAGGGATTCAGCTTCAGCGGCACCGGACAAAACTCCGGCATTGGCTTCGTGTTGTTGAAGGACTGGGACGAACGGCCGCATGCAGACCAGAGCGTGTCGTCCATCGTTGGGCGTGCGTGGGGTCCGTTCAGCCAGGTCAAGGATGGCCTGGTGTATCCGATCGTGCCGCCTGCGGTCACCGAACTGGGCACGTCATCGGGATTCGATTTCTACCTGAAGGACGAGGCGGGCCAGGGACACGAGGCGCTGATTGCAGCGCGCAACCAGTTGCTCGGCATGTTATCGCAGGACAAACGCCTCAACGGCGTACGCCCGAACGGCTCGGAAGACTCGCCGCAATACCGGCTCGACATCGACGCGGCGCGAGCGGCGGCGCTCGATGTGACGATGGACGAGGTCAACGAGACGCTCGGTATCGCCTGGGGCGGCCGCTACGTCGACGACTTCATCGACCGTGGCAAGGTCAAGCGCGTCTACGTGCAGAGCGATGCGCCGTTCCGTATGAATCCGGAAGACTTTAACCGCTGGTATGTACGCAGCACTTCAGGAAAGATGGTGCCAGTATCTGCGTTCAGCAGTGCGCATTGGGAATTCGGTGCGCCCGAGTTGCAACGTTTCAACGGCGGCGCGGCCGTCAACATCAACGGCGACGCCGCGAAGGGCGTGTCTTCGGGCGAAGCGATGAATGTCGTGCTGCAGGCTGCGGCCAAGTTGCCGCCGGGTTACCGCATCGAATGGACCGGCCAGTCGTACGAAGAACGCGCCGCCGGCGCGCAGACGCCGATCCTGTATACGATGTCGCTGATCATCGTATTCCTCGCCCTGGCCGCACTCTATGAAAGCTGGATCATGCCAATTCCGATATTGCTCGCCGTACCACTCGGCATCATCGGAGCAGTGTTCGCTACGTCACTCCGCGGGCTCGAGCGCGATATTTATTTTCAGGTCGGCATGCTGACGACGATCGGTCTCGCCAGCAAGAACGCGATCCTGATCGTCGAGTTCGCGAAGCTGAACATGGACGCGGGCATGAAGTTGGTCGAGGCGACGCTGCATGCGGTGCATGATCGCCTGCGTCCGATCGTCATGACCTCGCTCGCGTTCGGCTTCGGCGTGCTGCCGCTGGCGCTGGCGCACGGCGCGGGCGCCGGCGCGCAGCGCGCCATCGGCACGGGCATCTTCGGCGGCATGATCGCCGGCACGATCTTCGGCGTGCTGTTCGTGCCGGTGCTGTTCGTGTTCATCCAGCGCCTGCTTGGCGGACGAAGCGCGACGGAGTAGCGACCCCGCGCGGCGCGCGTTATTGGCAGTAGTCGCCGAGCTTGCGCACTTCGCGCGCCGGCGCGGCCCAATCAAAGCTTGCGAGCTGCCCGTCGTCGGCGAAGTTGTAGTACACGACGCCGTTCGGGAACAACACCAGCGATATCCCGCCGAAGCCGGACATGAATGGCACCCAGGTGTCGTGTTCGCATCCCAATACGTTGCGCACATTGCGCGCCCAGAAGCCGTGCTGGTAGCGCAGGAAGGAAGGGAAACATCTTGCGGTAGCGCGCCACGACGACGCCGTCGGGATTGATGACCGGCGCAGTGTTGTACACCTGCCCCCCGCTTTTCTCGCACAATGATCCGGGCACCAGCCAGGCTCAAGAGTAGTCCCCACCCCACGGCCGACTCCGGGTCGCCATGTCGGGCAAGTTGACAGGACTGCATCGGCAGCTATAGAGCCAGTTCCGCAAGACCTATGGTGCCAGTTGAGACGTGGCAAACTTGTCGGCTGATGCTCAACTTCACCGACATCGCGATCCGCCGCGGCCCGCGGCTGCTGTTTTCGGGTGCCACCTTCAACCTGTTCCGAGGCGAGAAGATCGGCATCACCGGCGAGAATGGCAGCGGCAAATCCACGCTGCTCGAGCTGGTGCGCGGCACGGTGCACGCTGACGCCGGCAGTTTCGAGATGCCCGGCAATCTCGTCATGGCGCACGTATCGCAGGACATCGAGGCCACCGATCAGGCGGCGATCGAGTTCGTGCTCGATGGCGACGCCGAGCTGCGTGCGATCGAAACGGAAATCGCGGCGGCGGACGAGCGCGATGACGGCGCGCGGCTCGGAGCGCTGTACGCGCGCTATGCGGAAGTGGGCGGATACGATGCGCGTGCGCGGGCGGCGCAGCTCATGCACGGTTTGGGGTTCGACCATACCGAAGACGAGCGGCCGATCCGCAGCTTTTCGGGCGGCTGGCGTGTACGCATCAATGTGGCGCGCGCGCTGATGTGCCGCTCGGACCTGCTGCTGCTCGATGAGCCGACCAATCACCTCGACATCGATGCGATCCTGTGGCTCGAGGGATGGCTGCGCGCCTACCCGGGCACGCTCTTGTTGATTGCGCATGACCGGGAATTCCTCGACCGCGTCTGCAACCGCATCGTCAACATCGAGCATGGCGAGGCGCACGCGTACCGCGGCAACTATTCGGCCTTCGAAACGCAACGTGCCGCGGAACTGGCCGTGCAGGCCTCGCTCTATGCGCGCCAGCAACGCGAGATCAAACACATGGAATCCTTCGTGGAGCGCTTTCGCGCCCAGGCCACGAAGGCGCGCCAGGCGCAGAGTCGCCTGAAGGCGCTCGAACGCATGCAACGCATCGCGCCGGCACACGTGGACTCGGCCTCGTTCGAATTCTCGTTCGCCACGCCTGCGAAATTGCCGCGCCCGCTGCTGGCGATCGATGACCAGAGCGTCGGCTACGGCGCGGCACCGCTCCTGCAGCACGTGAAACTGACACTGATGCCAGGCGACCGGCTGGCGCTGCTCGGCCGCAATGGCGCCGGCAAGTCGACCTGCATGAAATTGCTGGCCGGCGAGCTGGCGGCGCGCAGCGGCACGCGTACCGAGGCTCGCGACCTGCAGATCGGCTATTTCGCGCAGCATCACCTCGAGCAACTCGCGGTCGACGAATCCCCGCTGGAGAACCTGCGGCGCACCGGCGGGGTGCGCGCCAAGCGCACGACCGAAGCAGAGTTGCGCGATTACCTGGCGACATTCGGTTTTCGCGGCGACCGCGTGTTCGAGGCGGTCGCGCCGTTTTCCGGCGGCGAGAAGGCGCGCCTGGTGCTCGCACTGGTGGCCTGGTTGCAACCGAACCTGTTGTTGCTCGACGAGCCGACCAATCACCTGGACCTCGAGATGCGCCAGTCGCTGGCCGTCGCGCTGCAGGACTTCCCCGGGGCCGTGGTGCTCGTTTCGCACGATCGCCATCTGCTTAACACGGTCGCCGACGAATTGATCGTCGTGCACGACGGTGCGGCCGTGCGCTTCGATGGTGACCTCGATGACTACGCGCAATGGTTGGCGAGCGGCGGCCCCGTGCGCGCGATCAATGATGGCGACAAGGCCGATCCTTCTGCCGCTGCGATCGCGGCGCAATCCCCGCTGGTTGCGGACACCGCCGCCCAGCGCCGCCAACGGCGGCGCGAGGAGGCCGAAGCCCGTAGCCGCATCGCGCCGCTGCGCGCGTCGGTGCAGAAGTACGAACGGCAGCTTGAGCAGATCGCGCGCGAGCGAACCGCTCTCGAACAACAACTGGCCACGCCCGGGCTCTACCTGCCGGAGGCCCGGACAACGCTGCAGGCGGCGCTCGCACGCCAGGCGGAATTGGCGCGGGTGCAATCGCAGGCGGAAGTTGAATGGCTGAGCGCCAGCAGCGAGCTTGAAAAGCACTCGCGCTCCGGTTGAGGCGGATCCCGCGTTACAATTGCGGCAACTTCGCATCCTTTGCGAGTCCAATAGATGAAGACAATGATTGCAATCTTGTGCATGGCGCCGCTTGGCGTACCGTTGCAGGCTGCGGCCAACTGGCAACTGGCCATCCATGGTGGCGCCGGCGTCGTCGATCCCGGTTCGTTGAGTCCCGAGATGGATGCGGCGTACCGCGCCAGCCTCAATCGCGCGCTGGAGGCGGGTGCGGCGATCCTCGGCAAGGGCGGCCGGAGTCTCGATGCCGTTGAGGCGGTGGTTCGCGTGCTGGAAGATGATCCGCTGTTCAATGCCGGCAAGGGTTCGGTGTTCACGGCCGAGGGTCGCAATGAACTCGATGCCTCGATCATGGACGGCAGCAATCGCAAGGCGGGAGCCGTCGCGGGCGTAACGCGCACGCGCAATCCGATCAGCCTCGCGCGCGCGGTGATGGAAAAATCGTCGCATGTCATGCTGGCGGGCGCAGGCGCGGACGCTTTCTCGGTTGAGAAGGGCCTGGAGCAGGTCGACCCCGGGTATTTCCGCACCGAGGAGCGCTGGCAGCAATTCATGCAGTGGCGCGACCATCACACTTCGCTGCTCGACCGCACGCATGCCTATGGCACTGTCGGCGCGGTCGCGCTCGACCAGTCCGGGCACCTTGCCGCAGCCACATCGACCGGTGGCCTGACCGGCAAGCGCTGGGGCCGCGTCGGCGATTCGCCGATCATTGGCGCGGGCACCTATGCCGAGGATGGCGTCTGCGCAGTGTCGGCGACGGGTACCGGCGAATTTTTCATCCGCGCCTCCGCGGCTCGCCAGGTGCGCGATCGCCTCGCATGGCATCGCGAAGGCGTGCAGTCTGCCGCCGATAACACGATCAAGGACATCGGCGACATGGGCGGGGACGGTGCGCTGGTTGCGATGGACGCGCGCGGCCGTGTGGCCTTTGCGATGAACAGCCCGGGCATGTACCGCGGCTCGGTCGGCGCTTCGACCCTTAAGCACACGGCCATCTACGCCAGCGAGAAATAGGACGATTCCTACAAGCGATTCGGCGACACACATACGCTGCGGGTGGTCCCTGCGGGCTCGCGAAAAGCGAGGCTGTAGCCGCGCGCTAACTGCGCGCTGCTACAGCAAAAAATGCTGATTGCGCGATGTTATGAGTACATCCCGCCGCGTTACAAATAGTTCACTTTACAAACCAATTCTTTCACGTATTATGTGATTCATGGGTGGTGCCGAACGCAAGTCCGGCGCAGCCCGTAAGTCGCGGAACAAGACCCCCCCCCGTTTCCGCGCAATACCTTTGAGCCCCGCTTGCGGGGGGGGTTTTTTTCCCGCGCCACCCCGTGCTTCCCGGTAGCCGGCGCGCATT
>JBEPVS010000035.1:0-16099 GCA_041690875.1 Gammaproteobacteria bacterium | reverse complement strand
GCCGGGCTATGTCGGGTACGAGGAGGGAGGTTATCTCACCGAAGCGGTGCGCCGGCGGCCGTACGCGGTGATCCTGCTCGATGAAGTCGAGAAGGCACATCCGGACGTGTTCAACGTGCTGCTGCAAGTGCTCGACGACGGGCGCCTCACCGACGGCCAGGGCCGCACCGTCGATTTTCGCAACACCGTCATCATCATGACCTCGAACCTCGGCTCGAGCGTGATCCATGAGTTCGCCGGCGAAGGCAACTACCAGCGCATGAAGAATGCGGTCATGGAAATCGTGCAGCAAAACTTCAAACCGGAGTTCATCAACCGCATCGACGACATCGTCGTGTTCCATCCGCTGGGTACGGAACAGATTCGCGTCATCGTCGATATCCAGCTCGCGCTGCTACGCCGCCGGCTGCTCGAGCGCGACATTGAGCTCACGCTCAATGACGCCGCGCGCGACTCACTGGCCGAGGCCGGGTTCGATCCGGTGTATGGCGCGCGCCCGTTGAAGCGCGCGATCCAGCAGCAGATCGAAAACCCGCTCGCGCAGCGGATCCTTGCCGGCACTTTCATCCCCGGTGACCGCATCCGCGTGGGTGTCGAGAAAGGCGCGCTCACTTTCACAAAGTCGCGCTGAGCATCATCGAGCATGCCGTTCGCCGGCCGCCGGCGCTGAAAGGCAGTTTGCGTCGCTCCCCGTAACTCGCTTTGGCAAACTGCCTTTCAGCGCCGACACCCGGCGAGCGTCACGCCCTATAATCCGCAGCGCGACCTAGAGGGAGTGGTCATGCCTTTCTACGAATATGAGTGCCCGGCGTGCAAGTTCTACACTGAGGTGCTGCAGAAGATCAGCGACAAGCCGCTGAAGAAATGTCCGTCCTGCGGCAAATCCGGATTCCGGCGGTTGGTGTCGGCACCCGTGTTCCGGCTCAAGGGCTCGGGCTGGTACGAGACCGATTTCAAGTCGGATAAGGAAAGCCAGCGCAACCTCGCGGGCGCGGAACGCGAGGAAGCCGCGCCTGCTGACGCCAAGGCCAAGGGCGACGACAAGGCGGCCGCGCCGGCGGCCGATGCGAAGGCCGAATCCACAGCGGATGAGAAACCGGATTCGAAGCCTGCCAAGGAGACAGCGTCTGCGCGCAGCCCGAAGCGTGTAGCAAAGCCTTCCGCCAAGCCGGCCGCAAAGAGCAGCGCTCGACGGTCCGCGAAGACAGCGAAACGCGGAAGAGGGCGCCGGTGAATCGGGCGCAGACGGTGCAGCGGGCGCGTGTTGGGCGCGCGCTGCGGCGTTACGTGATCAACGGATTGCTGATCTGGGTGCCGGTGCTGGTCACGGTGCTGGTCGTGCGTTTCATCCTGCAGCTGATGGACCAGACGCTGCTGGTGTTGCCGAAATCGCTGCGTCCCGATTCGCTGCTGGGCCTGCACGTTCCGGGGTTTGGTGCGTTGCTGGCCGTGCTGATCGTGCTGCTCACCGGCGTGCTGGTGACCAATTTCATCGGCCGCGCGCTGATCGGCATCGGTGAGGAAGTACTTGAGCACATCCCGTTCGTGCGCGCGCTGTATGGCGGCGTCAAAAGCTTCTCCGAGACCGTGCTGTCAAATTCCGGCAACTCATTCAAGAAAGTAATGCTGGTCGAGTATCCGCGCGCCGGCGCGTGGAGCATCGGATTCCAGACGACGGATCACCTGCCCGAGATCAACGCGAAACTCGGCGTGCCGCAGGTTTGCGTGTTCATCCCGACGACACCGAACCCGACGTCGGGATTCATCATCTTCGTACCGCAGGCGCAATGCATCGAACTCGACATGCACGTCGATGCGGCGATGAAGATGATCGTCACGCTCGGCGTGGTCGGCCCGTCGAACCACTCTGCCGCGACCGCCGCGGTTGCGCACGCGGACAAGGAATTCCTGGATAAGGCGGCCCGCGAGTCGCGTCAGTGAATGCGTCGGCGCGCTGGCCCGCTGCCGAAAAGCTCGCTTTGCTCCGGTTGCGCGAACTGCAGACCTTCGAGGGCGCGCATCCGCGCGCGGCGGCGCTCACCAGCAAGAGCGAGCAACACTGGCAGGGCGGCGTACCGTTTCACTGGATGCGCGACTGGCCGCTGCCCTACCCGGTGTTCGTGCGCGATGCGGCGGGCGCGACGCTGCACGACGTCGATGGCTATTCCTACGATGATTTCTGTCTCGGGGATACCGGTGCAATGTTCGGTCATAGCCCGGCACCGGTGGCGCGCGCGCTCGCGCAGCAGGCAGCGCGCGGACTGACGGCGATGTTGCCGGGCGAGCGCGTCGCCCCGATCGGCGCTCTGCTCAGCGAGCGCTTTGGGCTGCCGTGCTGGCAGATGACGCAGACCGCAACCGACGCCAACCGCTCGGTGCTGCGTCTCGCGCGCGCGATCACCGGGCGCAGCGAAGTGCTGGTGTTCGACGGCTGCTACCACGGCACCGTCGATGAGACGCTGGTATGCCTCGTTGATGGCCAGCCGCGCGCCCGCGCGGGGCTGCGCGGGCCGCCGGCGGATGCGGCCGCGCACACGCGCATCGTGGAATTCAACGACGTTCCGGCGCTGGCCGCCGCGCTCGCCGATCGCAACGTGGCCGCGGTGTTGTGCGAGCCGGCACTGACGAACATGGGGATGGTGCTCCCGCAGCCCGGCTTTCATGCCCAATTGCGGGCGCTGACGCGCGAATACGGCACGCTGCTCATCATCGATGAAACCCACACGCTCTCGGCGGGCCCGGGCGGCTACACGCGCCGGCATGCCCTCGATCCCGACATGCTGGTCTGCGGCAAGGCGATTGCAGGCGGCATGCCCTGCGCGGTCTACGGCATGAGCGCCGAACTGCGCGCGCGCATCGAGAACATGCCTGCGAACGCCGAGCACGGCCATTCGGGACTGGGCACGACATTGTCGGCCAACCTGCTGGCGCTCGCGGCGCTCGACGCCTGCCTCGCCGAGGTCATGACCGATGCCGCCTTCGAGCACATGGAAACGCAGGCTGTGCGCCTCGAGTCGGGGTTGACCGCGTTGGCTGCCAAGCGTTCTCTGGCCTGGCAGGTGCAGCGCATCGGGGCACGCGTCGAGCTGGGTTTCGGCGCTGCGCCGCCGCGTAACGGCCGCGAATCGGCGGCCGTGATGCTGCCGGATCTCGAGCGCATGCTGCACCTGTACCTGCTCAACCGCGGCGTGCTGCTCACGCCGTTCCACAACATGATGCTGCTGTCGCCACAGACCGCGCCCGCCGCGGTCGACCGCCTGCTGACGCATCTCGGGGCGGCGCTCGACGAACTGGCCTGATTTGCGCGTCCGCATACATGCCCGTAACATCGCGTCCCTTTTCCGGACCCGACCATGCGCAGCCACTATTGCGGACAAGTCAACGAAACCCTGAGCGGCCAGCAGGTCGCGGTCGTCGGCTGGGTGCATCGGCGGCGCGACCACGGCGGCGTGATCTTCGTCGACCTGCGCGATCGCGAGGGCCTGGTTCAGATCGTCTGCAATCCCGATGCGGCCGAGGTGTTCGCCAACGCCGAGAAACTGCGCAACGAGTTCGTCGTGCGCGTCACCGGCACGGTACGCGAGCGGCCGGCCGGCACCGTCAACGCGAACCTCGCTTCCGGCCGCATCGAGATCGTGGCGAATGCGGTGGAGATCCTCAACCGCGCCGATCCGTTGCCTTTCCAGCTCGATGAGCAGGTCAGCGAAGAAGTACGGCTCCGTTACCGCTACATCGATCTTCGGCGCGATGTGATGGCCGCGCGGCTGCGCCAGCGCCATGCCATCACGCGCTCGATGCGCGGTTTCCTGGACAGCCGCGGCTTCATCGACATCGAAACGCCGATGCTGACCAAGGCGACGCCCGAGGGCGCGCGCGACTACCTCGTGCCGAGCCGCACGCATCCGGGCAAGTTCTTCGCGCTGCCGCAGTCGCCGCAAATCTTCAAGCAGCTGTTGATGGTCAGCGGCTTCGAGCGCTACTACCAGATCGTCAAGTGCTTCCGCGACGAGGACCTGCGCGCTGACCGCCAGCCCGAGTTCACGCAGCTCGACATCGAGACCAGCTTCCTGTCGCAGGAAGAGATCATCACGCTCATCGAAGAGCTGGTGCGCACGCTGTTCCGCGAAGTGATGAAGCAGGAGCTGCCGCAGCCTTTCCCGCGCATGACCCATGCCGAAGCGCTGCGCCGCTACGGTTCCGACAAGCCGGACCTGCGCTTGTCGCTCGAGCTGGTTGATATCGCGGACCTGGTCGCGAACTGCGATTTCAAGGTGTTCGCGGGCCCTGCGAAGGATCCGGGCGGCCGCGTCGCCGCGCTCCGGGTACCGGGCGGCGGCGCGATGCCGCGTTCGCAGATCGATGAGTACACGGCCTATGTTGCGCGCTACGGCGCGCGCGGACTCGCCTACATCAAGGTGAACGAGCGCGCTAAAGGGCGCGATGGGCTGCAATCGCCGATCGTGAAATTCCTCGACGAAGCCGCCGTGCAGGGCATTCTCGGGCGCACCGGCGCCGTCGATGGCGACCTCGTGTTCTTCGGCGCCGATCGCGCCAAAGTCGTCAACGATGCGCTCGGCGCGCTGCGATTGAAGGTGGGCGAAGACCTGAAGCTGGCGACGACCGGTTGGCGGCCGCTGTGGGTGCTCGATTTCCCGATGTTCGAGTACGACGATGAGGCGAAGCGCTGGGTCGCCGTGCACCATCCGTTCACGTCGCCGCAAAACGCCGACGCCGACGCGCTGAAGGCGAATCCTGGCGCCGCGCTCGCGCAGGCCTACGACATGGTGCTCAACGGCAGCGAAGTCGGCGGCGGTTCGGTTCGTATCCACCGCCAGGAATTGCAGTCAGCCGTATTCGAGTTGCTCGGGATCAGCGCCGATGAGGCTCGATCGAAGTTCGGCTTCCTGCTCGACGCGCTGCGCTTCGGCGCACCGCCGCATGGCGGCATTGCCTTTGGCCTCGATCGGCTTGCGATGCTGATGGCCGGCGCCGACAGCATCCGCGATGTGATCGCGTTCCCGAAGACGCAGACCGCCGCCTGCCCGCTGACTGAAGCACCGACCGAAGTGAGCGAGCAGCAGCTTCGTGAACTGCATATCCGCGTGCGCCAGCCTCCGCCGGCTTAGCGAGCAACTTTTCGCCTGCGTGAACGCCGCCGTTGTCTACGTCCATGGTCTCTGGCTCTCGGGGCATGAGGGTTTCATGTTGCGGCGGCGCCTCGAGAAAGAACGCGGCTACGAATGGCATGCCTTTGGCTACGCCTCGACGCTCCTCACGATGGTGCAGATCGCCGATGCGCTCGACGCGGCCATCAAGGCCATCGACGCCCCGATCGTGCATCTCGTCGGCCACAGCCTCGGCGGCATTGCGATCATGCGCTGCTTCGAACGGCATCCCGACCAGCCGCCGGGCCGCGTTGTGTTCCTGGGCACGCCCTGCCTTGCGAGCCGCAGCGCGAATGCCGTCGCGCGTTTTCGATTTGGCCGCGCGATCCTCGGCCAGGCCGCGACCGAGGAATTGCTGTACGCGCATGAACGTGCATGGAAGCCAGGCCGCGAACTCGGCATCATCGCCGGCAACCAGTCGTTCAGCCTCGGACGCCTGGTCACCGATTTCGACGAGGCGAATGACGGCACAGTGGCCGTGTCTGAAACGCGGCTGCCGGGCGCCACCGCGCACATCGTGCTGCCGGTGAGCCATTCGGGGATGCTGCTGTCTGCGCGGGTTGCGCACGAAGCAGGGCAGTTCCTCGAACTGGGCCACTTCGGTGCGGCCCCTGCCGTTGCCGCCGCAACGACCCCATAGAGAGAACCCAAGCGAGCGACTGATCCTCAGCGGGCGCGCGCCGCGGTGAAATGACAAACATCTTGGACAAGAGGTACTATAATACGTACATTAGGTACAGCTTGATTTACAGGCGAGTCTCCCATGTCCTTCCGTGAATAGAGCGCTTGGATCGGGCACCTACCGCAGCGCGTAGCCACCATGGACACGCTCACCAACAGCATCCGGCGGCTGCGCTTCGAGCACGACGAAATGACGCAGCAGACCCTGGCCGAGCGCATTGGCGTGACACGCCAGACGGTTAATGCGATCGAGGCCGGCAAATATTCGCCCTCGCTCGAAGTGGCCTTCCGCATCGCCGCCGTTTTCGGCCGCCCGCTTGAACACGTGTTCCAGTACCACGGCGCGCGCCCCAAAGTTTAGTTTTCCTTAACGGTTCGTCAGGCCTTCCATTTGCTGGTGCCGGCCCTCCGCTCCAGACTTTGCCCCATGGAAGCCGCCTTGACCTGCATCGTGAAACCAAATCCGCGGTGCCGGGTTTAAGCAGCAACTGAATTTAAACTGACCTCTGGAGAATCGATCATGAACACGCACAAGACCATCAGCCTGCTGGCTGCCGCCTTCATCGTCGTCGGACAGGCCGCGTTGCTTGCGGTGGATACGCACGCCACGGCGCAGGAAGCGGCGAGCGACACGCACCAGAACGTCTACGAAGCGAGTTTTTCTCCGGCGCACGCTGTGTATGACACTGCCTTGGCACAGCGCGCTGCCGGTGCGCGGGGCGCCTGAAGTCCTTCCAGGACCAGGGCCTGTGAACAGGCCCCAGGCGCCCTGTGCTCTTCGCTTCGCTGCTAAGTCTGCTTGCGGCCCTTGAGCTCGTACATCAACGCCAGCGCCTGGCGCGGCGTGAGCGCGTCCGGCTCGATCTGAGCGAGTTTCAATTCCAGCTCGCTTGGGCCAGCGACAGTCGGCGGCGCGGGCGCCACGCCTGGGGCTGCAGCCCCGAACAACGGCAACTCGCCCTGTCCGTGGGCATGGCCGCTCACCGCATGCAGCGCGCCGCCATCGCGCGTCGCCTCCAGTTCAGCCAGGTAGTCACGCGCGCGCGCGATGACGCCGGCGGGTACGCCGGCGAGTTTCGCGACAGCGAGCCCATAGCTGCGATTGGCGGGTCCTTCCCGCACGGCATGCAGGAACACCAGTGAATCCCCGTGTTCAGTTGCATCGAGATGCACGTTGGCGCAGGCCTCGAGCTCGGCGCCCAGCGCCGTCAGCTCGAAGTAATGCGTCGCAAACAGCGTGAACGCGCGTACCTCCGTGGCGAGGTGGCGTGCGACGGCCCAGGCGAGCGAAAGTCCGTCGAAGGTGCTGGTGCCGCGGCCGATCTCATCCATCAACACGAGGCTCCGTTCGGTCGCGTTGTGCAGGATATTCGCGGTCTCCGACATCTCGACCATGAACGTCGAGCGTCCGCCGGCGAGATCATCGCCCGCGCCAATGCGCGTGTAGATGCGATCGAGCGGACCGATGCGCGCGCTCTGCGCCGGCACGTAGCTGCCGATGTGCGCGAGCACCGCGATGAGCGCGGTCTGGCGCATGTACGTGGATTTTCCGCCCATGTTCGGGCCGGTGATGATCAGCATGCGGCGGCGCGCATGCAGGTCAAGGTCATTCGGCACGAACGGCGAGTCGCTGAAGCGTTCGACGACCGGGTGGCGCGCGCCCACGATGCTCAAGGCGGGTTCATCGACGAGTTCGGGCTCGTTCCACCCCAGTGTCACGGCGCGTTCGGCGAGCGCCGCAATTGCGTCCACTTCGGCGAGCGCCATCGCGGTGCCCTGCAGCGAGCCGAGCGCTTCGATCAGCCGCGTCAGCAAGGCATCGAACAATTCCTTCTCGCGCGCCAGCGCACGTTCACGCGCACCGAGCACCTTGTCTTCAAACCCCTTCAATTCCGGTGTGATGAATCGTTCGGCGGATTTCACCGTCTGCCGGCGCAGGTAGTCGGCCGGCACGCGCTCGGCTTGCGAACGCGGCACTTCGATGAAAAACCCCTGCACGCGGTTGAAGCCGAGCTTGAGCCCCGAAAGCCCCGTGCGTGCGCGCTCGCGCTGCTCGAGCTCGAGCAGGAATCCATCGGTGTTTGCGCTGATGTGCCGGAGTTCGTCGAGTTCGCCGTCGTATCCGCTTGCGATCACGTCGCCATCGCGCAGGTAGACCGGCGGCTCGGCGGCGATCGCGCGCGCCAACAAGGATTGTTCCTCCGCGTGATCGGCGGTCTGCGCATGCAGCTGGCGCAACAGCGGTGAATCGAGGGCACCCAGAGTCGCGCGCAGTACGGGCAGCTCGCCGAGCGCATTGCGCAGCTGCACCAGGTCCCGCGGGCGCGTGCTGCGCAGCGCGATGCGCGCGAGGATCCGCTCCAGGTCGCCGATCGCGCGCAGTTGCGAATGGAGCGGCGCGAAGGCGCGCGCGGCGCCGAGCGCGCCGACGGCGTGAAAACGCTGCCGCAGCGGCCCGCGCTGGTTGATCGGACGGCCGAGCCAGCGCCGCAAGGCGCGCGAGCCCATGCCGGTGACGGTGCTGTCGAGCACGGCCAGCAGCGTCGCCGATTCGTTACCGCTCATACTGGAGTCGAGCTCGAGATTGCGCCGCGTCGCGGCGTCCAGCGCCAGCGCGTCGCCGGTTTCCTCGACATGCAGCGCGCGAATGTGCGGCAGCGCGGTGCGCTGCGTGTCGCGCACGTATTGGAGCAGCGCGCCGGCCGCGCCAATGGCCAGTGGCAATTCATCGGCGCCGAATCCGCGCAGGTCGAGCGTGCCGAGCTGGTCGGTCAGCGCGCGCGAGGCGGCGGCCAACTCGAAATGCCACGGCGCACGCTCGCGCGTGACGGGCGAGGCGGGCGGCGGCTGGTCCTCGCGCACCAGCAACTCCGCAGGGCGGAGCCGTTCGAGTTCGGCGGCCAGCGCGGCAGGTCCTTGCGCTTCGAGCATCGTGAAACGCCCGGAGCTGAGTTCGAGCCAGGCGAGGCCGAAGCGTTCGCCATCGCGCAGCAGCGCCGCGAGCAACGTGGAGCGGTCCTTCTCCAGCAACGAGTCTTCGGTGACGGTGCCGGGCGTGATGACGCGCACGACCTGCCGCTCGACCGGTCCCTTTGATTTGGCCGGATCCCCGATTTGCTCGCAGATCGCCACCGACTCACCGCGGCGCAGCAAGCGTCCCAGGTAACCCTCAACACTGTGCACCGGCACGCCGGCCATCGGAATAGGTTCGCCGGCTGACTGGCCGCGCGTCGTCAGCGCGATGTCGAGCAGCGCGGCGGCGCGGCGCGCATCGCCGTAGAACAGTTCGTAGAAATCGCCCATGCGATAGAACAGCAGCGTGTCGGGATGACCCGCCTTGATGCGCAGGTATTGCTGCATGACCGGCGTGTGTCCCAAGGCATTTACGCCGTTAGGGGCATCCGGGCCGTGTGTATTGGGCTGTCTGGTATTCGGGGCTTTTTTTGCTATTTCTGCCCTCTCGGAATCATTCATTGGACGCCTTGCAACCGCCCGGGCCGTGTACGACTGGCAACTGTCGCAGGCGGGTATAGCGTTCGGTCATTTGCGCGCTCCTCACCGCGGGGTGGGCAAGCGTAAGGCCGACTCTCGCTCCGGTCCAGCGGCCGAGGGTGCCTGTACGGGTACGCGCAGTACCAGCAATGTGCCGTCAGATTCCGAGTGTCCCGATTCGCGTTTAGCAGCCAGGCTATTTCGGAGCGTCGGGGAGCCCCTTCAGGACAACGGGGCAGCGCTTGGTGACGGGAAGAACCAGCACGATTTCCGGGCCGTACTCACACATGATGCGGGACGCAGCCGTTCCCGGCTTCGTCGAGTGGCCGGTGATGACCTCGTTGCGAGTGATGCTTGGGCTCGGGGCAAGTACGGGCCGCCGTTCCCACAAATAAAGCAGCAGGACCCCCACCATGAGCAGTCTTACCCATACGGACCACGGCACCGTGATGCCGCGGCCGGTAAGCGGTATTGCGTGTTCCATCGGTCGGTTCCTAAGTGTTACGCACAGGGATCGCTACCGTGTTCACCAAACCAGTCTCTGCGTCAAAGTCTATTTGCGGTAATAGCGGGCTCAAGTGCGCACGTCACAGCGCGCCCAGTTCATTCGTTGCGCGCGTCGAGATCCTCGATGAATCCGGGCGCGAGCAGCATGACGCCCGGCTGGAATGCAATGTGACTTAATGCAGCGACAAAAGCCTGCTTCAAGGCTTTCGACTTACATAACTATACTCTTGTATAGTTGCTCGCCATGCCGTATTCCGCGCGTCGCCACATCGAATCAGACCTCTCTCCCGCGCGGTCAGCCAGCAGTCCGCGCCGTCCATCCCCGTTCGAACGCCGTGCGACACTGGTCGTGCGTTTTGCGATGGAACTCGCCGGCGTCGTACCGGAGCAGGTGAGCGGCGACATCACGCTGCCGCTGTCCGCTGCAGAATTCCAGCGGGAATTGCAGAAGCGCTACGGCGTCGCGCATCCCGAGCTCGCCTTTCGCTCGATGGCCACCGTCGAGCGAGCGCGGCTGCAGCGCGACCGCTTGTCGCACTTGCCGCGCATCATCCTGCGCCAGGGACCGCCACCGCGCGGGCAGCGCTGAGGCGATCCGGCCGGCGCAGGTTGTGGCTGCCTCACTGCCATGACGTCGACTTCTCCCGTTGACGACGACACTGCGGCGCTCGCGGCACAGGCGGGGCGTGCGCTGCTGGCGGCCGGCCTCAAAGTGGTTACCGCGGAATCCTGCACCGGCGGCGGTGTGGCGGCCGCGCTCACTGACGTGGCAGGCAGCTCGCAGTGGTTCGAGCGCGGCTACGTCACCTATTCAAATGCCTCGAAAATCCAGGATCTCGCCGTCGAGCCGGCGCTGATCGAGCGGCACGGGGCAGTTTCGGCGGCGGTCGTCGAACAGATGGCGGCCGGCGCATTGCGCGCGAGCGGCGCGCATATCGCCGTCGCTGTCAGCGGCATTGCCGGCCCGGACGGTGGCACGGCCGACAAGCCCGTCGGGCTGGTTTTCCTCGCAGTGTTGCGCCGGAACGGCGCGGTGTACGTGCTGCGGGAGCAGTTCCCCGGCGATCGCGCCGCGGTGCGCCGCGCATCCGTTGCCGCCGCGCTGCGGCTGATCGTGCAAGCCGCGGCGGCAGCGAATTTCGACACGAACGCTTAAGCAATCCGGCCTCATCTGGCAGCGTGTGTTGTGGGATAATTCCACTCACACCAACTCAAGGGGCAACACCCGCATGGAAGACAATCGCAAGAAGGCGCTTGCGGCCGCACTCGGCCAGATCGAGAAGCAATTCGGCAAGGGTTCGGTTATGCGGCTCGGCGACGCCCCGGCGATCTGGGACATTGAAGCAGTGCCCACCGGTTCGCTCGGCCTCGACATCGCACTCGGTGTTGGCGGTTTGCCGCGTGGCCGCGTTGTCGAGATCTACGGCCCTGAGTCTTCCGGCAAAACCACGCTCACGCTGGCGGTCGTTGCCGAAGTGCAAAAGCGCGGCGGCACCGCCGCCTTCGTCGATGCCGAGCATGCGCTCGATCCGGCCTATGCCGAGAAGCTCGGAGTCAATATCCAGGAATTGCTGGTTTCGCAGCCCGACACCGGCGAGCAGGCGCTCGAGATCACCGACATGCTGGTGCGCTCGGGCGGCGTCGACCTCGTGGTCATCGACTCGGTCGCAGCGCTCACGCCGCGCGCCGAAATCGAGGGCGAAATGGGCGAGCTGCAGGTGGGCCTGCACGCGCGCCTGATGAGCCAGGCGCTGCGCAAGCTCACGGGCAACATCAAGCGCTCGAACACGATCGTCATCTTCATCAACCAGATCCGCATGAAGATCGGCGTCATGTTCGGCTCGCCCGAGACCACAACCGGCGGCAACGCGCTGAAGTTCTACGCCTCGGTGCGGCTCGACATCCGCCGCATCGGCGCCATCAAGAATGGCGAGGAAGTGGTCGGCAACCAGACCCGCGTCAAGGTGGTCAAGAACAAGGTCGCACCGCCGTTCCGCGAGACCGAGTTCGAAATTATGTACGGGCAGGGCATCTCGCATGAAGGCGAGATCATCGAGCTCGGTTCCAATCACGGCATCATCGAGAAATCCGGCTCCTGGTACGCCTACAAGGGCGAGCGCATCGGCCAGGGCAAAGACAATGCCCGCGAATTCCTGAAATCTCACAAAGAGATTGCCACCGAAATCGAAGACCAGATCCGCGCCAAGCTGCTGCCGTCCAAGCAACGTGCCGAGCCTGAGGAAAAGAGCGCCTAAGCGCCAGACCGCCCGAGATCCGGGTGATGCCGCGGCCGCCGAAATGGCGGCCGTAGCGTTTCTGGCGCGGCGCGATTACGCCGGCGGCGAGCTGGCGGGAAAATTGCGCGAACGCGGCTACGAAGCGACCGTCGTGCAATCGCTGGTGGCCGATCTCGCCTCGCGCCGGCTGCTCGATGACGCGCGCTACGCACTGCACTTCGTCGAGTACCACCGCGCGCGCGGGCAAGGCCCCGTGCGCATCCGGCGTGACCTCGAATCCTTCAAGGTTGACGATGCGCACATCGAGGCGGCGCTCGCGGCGGTGCCCGACTGGTCGGCCGTCGCGCGCGACGTGCGCCGGCGCCGTTTCGGCGCCACGGCCCCGACCGTCTGGGCGGAAAAGGGCCGCCAGGCCAGATTTTTGCAATATCGCGGCTTTTCAAACGATCATATCCGCTCTGCCCTGGGACCCGATCTCGAACTGGATTCATGACTAAACGCCAACCACCCTTCATGAGCGCGACCGATGTGCGCCGCGCCTTCCTCGATTTTTTCCAGGAGCGCGGTCACAGGGTGGTGGCGTCCTCTTCGCTCGTGCCCGGGAATGATCCGACGCTGCTGTTCACCAACGCGGGCATGGTGCAGTTCAAGGATCTGTTCCTCGGCAAGGAGCAGCGCGACTACAAGCGCGCGGTCACCAGCCAGAAGTGCGTGCGCGCCGGCGGCAAGCACAACGATCTCGAGAACGTTGGCTACACGGCGCGCCACCACACCTTCTTCGAGATGCTCGGCAATTTCTCGTTCGGCGATTACTTCAAGCGCGACGCGATCGTGTTCGCCTGGGAATTCATCACGAAGACGCTCGGCCTCGATCCAGAACGCCTGCACGTCACGGTTTTCCGCGAAGACGACGAGGCGGCGCGGCTGTGGGTCAGCGAAGCCGGCGTCGACGCGCGGCGAGTCACGCGCATGGGCGAAAAGTCGAACTTCTGGGCGATGGGCGATACGGGGCCGTGTGGCCCGTGCACCGAGATTTTCTACGACCATGGCCCGGAAGTGGCCGGCGGACCGCCGGGCTCGCCCGATGAAGACGGCGACCGCTACGTCGAGATCTGGAACCTCGTGTTCATGCAGTACGAGCGCTCGGCCGACGGCACGCTGACGCCGCTCCCCAAACCTTCCGTCGACACCGGCGCCGGCCTCGAGCGGCTCGCGGCGGTGATGCAGGGCGTGCACTCGAACTACGACATCGATCTGTTCAAGGACCTCGTCAGCGCCGCTGCGGAAGCCACATCCACGGGCGCCGGCTCCGTCGATCCCGCCTCGCCATCGCTGCGCGTCATCGCTGATCACATCCGCGCCTGCAGTTTTCTCATCAGCGATGGCGTAGTGCCGTCGAACGAAGGGCGCGGTTACGTACTCCGCCGCATCGTGCGCCGTGCCGTGCGCCACGGCTACAAGCTTGGCCAGTCGCAGCCGTTCTTCTACAAGCTCGTGCCGGTACTGGCGCGCGTCATGGGCGATGCGTACCCGGAGCTGAACGAACGCGCCGAGCAGATCGCACGCGTGCTGCGCGCCGAGGAAGAACGCTTCGCCGAGACACTGGCATCGGGCATGGTGCAGTTCGAGGCGCGCATGAAGGAAGCGGGCGGCAACACGGTGTCGGGCCCATTGCTGTTCCTGCTGCACGATACCTACGGTTTTCCGCCCGATCTCACCGCCGACATTGCTCGCGAGCGCAACCTGACGGTCGACATGCCGGGCTACGAGCGTGAGATGGAATCGCAACGCGAACGTGCCCGCGCGGCGAGCAAGTTCAGCGTCGATCTCACCGCGGGTGAAGCGATCGACGCGACGAGCGAGTTCAAGGGCTACGAAACGCTCGAGTCTGAAGCCCAAGTCGTTGCGCTTCGACGCAACGGCGCGCGGGTGCAGGCCTTGCAGCCAGGCGAATCGGGCGAAGTCGTGCTGTCGCACACGCCTTTCTACGCCGAGTCGGGCGGGCAGGTGGGCGACACCGGTGAGATCACCGCCGCAGGCGGCGCGCGCTTTGCGGTCACCGACAGCCAAAAGCTCGGCAAGGCGATCGTGCACATTGGAACGCTCAGCGGTGCCGCGCTCGCGGTCGGCGCCGCCGTGAGCGCGCGTGTCGATGGCGCGCGCCGCGAAGCGATCCGCCTCAATCACTCAGCCACGCACCTGTTGCACGCAGCGCTGCGCAAGGTGCTCGGCAGTCATGTCACGCAGAAGGGGTCGCTCGTCGCGCCTGACCGCCTGCGTTTCGATTTCTCGCATTTCCAGCCAGTCAGCGCGGATGAGCTCGCGCGCATCGAGCGCATGGTAAACGCCGAGATCCGCGCCAATGACGAGGCGCGCATCCGGCTCATGGACTACGACCAGGCAGTTGCAACCGGCGCGATGGCGCTATTCGGCGAGAAGTACGATCGTGAAGTGCGCGTGTTGAACTTCGGCGATTTTTCCACCGAGTTGTGCGGCGGCACGCATGTCGCGCGCACCGGCGACATCGGCCTGCTGCGCATCCTCGGTGAATCGGGCGTCGCCGCCGGCGTGCGCCGCATCGAGGCGGTGACGGGCGAGGGCGCACTCGATGCGGTCGCGAAGAGCGAGGCCACGTTGCGCGATGTCGCTTCGCTGGTGCGCGGCACGCGCGATGACGTGGCGGATAAAGTTCGCGATGCGCTCGAACGCATTCGTGCGCAGGAGCGCGAGATCCGCGCACTGAAAGACAAGCTCGCCTCCGGCCAGGGTACCGACCTCGCCGCCGGTGCGGTCGATGTCGGCGGCACCAAGGTGATCGCCGCACGCGTTGAAGGCGCGGATAGCGGATCACTCCGCAACGCAGTTGACCAGCTCAAGACCCGGCTGGGCTCCGCAATCATCGTGCTCGCGGCGGTGGAATCGCCCAACAAGGTGACACTGGTCGCAGGCGTCACCGCCGATCGCACCGCCAAGATCAAGGCTGGCGAACTCGTCGGCGCCGTCGCCGCGCAGGTCGGCGGCAAGGGTGGCGGACGTCCCGACTTCGCGCAGGCCGGCGGCAACAATCCGGCCGCGCTTGAAGCGGCCCTTGCCAGTGTGCTCCCACAGGTGCGCGCGCGGCTCGGCGACTGACGCGACCACGGCACTTGTCATCAAATCTGCGTCTAACCGGTACTAGTATTGGCCCGTTGGTGGGCAAGCGTACGTGGAGGACGGAGCCATGTTGATTCTCACCCGGCGTGAAGGCGAAAGCGTACTGATCGGCGATGAAATCACGGTCACCGTGCTGCGCGTCAAGGGCAGCCAGGTGCGGCTTGGCGTCAACGCACCGAAGAACGTAGCCGTGCAACGCGAGGAAATTTCCGAACGCGCGCGCGCGGAAGTGAAGGAGCCGGCGGATGCGCAGCCTGCCGCGACGGGCGCCTTGACTGGCGGGAGTAACGCCGGCGCAGCGGTCGAAAGCCGCCGCGACTGACCGCAAGCGCTGTTCGCCTTTACCTCCGCGTACCCCGTCAGTATCATGGCGCCCGGCCATTCAAGGGGGCCGAGATCAATTCAACTTCTTGATTCCTTGAGAAAATTCAACTTAGCCCGGAGAGATGGCCGAGTGGTCGAAGGCGCACCCCTGCTAAGGGTGTAAGGGTCAAAAGCCCTTCGAGGGTTCGAATCCCTCTCTCTCCGCCAATTTATTATTAAAAATCAATAATATACGACGATATTGGCCGCAGCCACCGGTCTTTTGAGATCTCATCCTGATTCATATCGTCTCAGCCCGTATCGCGGCGGGCCGGCTAACCGCAAAGGCACGAATCTTCTCGACAATAGCCGCCCGTGACAGGGTAGTTGAGGTATTTCCGTATTATCCGTAAAATCCGCACTATTGCGGAGGTGCGCTGTGCAGATATTCAAGAGTACCGAAGTGGCCAAGCGGTTTGGTGCGATCCAGCAGATCGTGCAATCCGAGCCCGTGTGTGTGGAATCGCACGGCCGACCGCAGATGGTGA
Organism: Gammaproteobacteria bacterium; assembly: GCA_041690875.1. GTDB lineage: Bacteria > Pseudomonadota > Gammaproteobacteria > Steroidobacterales > Steroidobacteraceae > FEN-1191. The sequence continues at coordinate 13 of JBEPVS010000035.1, read as the reverse complement.
TGCTGTCCCCGTC
>JBEPVS010000034.1:0-16420 GCA_041690875.1 Gammaproteobacteria bacterium | reverse complement strand
GGTTGACGTATTTCTGCTGCAGCAGGCGGAACGGCATCAGCGACACATAGGCGGCGTTGAGCACTGCGCCGGGCACCACACCGTGCGCGGCCACCAGCGCATCGGCATCGATGCTCTGCGCCCAGCGTGACAGCAAATTATCGGGCGTCTGGAAATCGACCGGCGTCACCATCGTGATGAGATTGCGCACGCGTTCGGGGTGGAGCGCCGCATAGCAAAGGCTGAACGTGCCGCCCTGGCATACGCCGAGCAGCGTCGCCGACGGAACCTGGTGTTTTTGCAGCACCACATCGAGCGCGCGATGCAGGTAACCATTGATGTAATCGTTGAGGTCGATGTAGCGATCGGCACCGTCGGGATAGCCCCAGTCGATCAGGTAGACATCGATGCCAAGTTCGAGCAGCCGACGGATCAGCGATCGATCAGGCTGCAGGTCCATCATGTACGGGCGATTCACCAGCGCGTACACGATCAGCACCGGCGGGAGGTTCGCGCTTGGCGCGATCGGCCGATAGTGATACAGCGTCAGCTTGTCTTCGCGATGAATCGCGTCTTTTTCAGAGCAGCCGAATTCCACACCCGCCGCAGCCTGGAGCGAACGCAGCGTAGCGGCCATGCGACCCGGCAATTCGCCGAGCTCATCGATTGCGGCCGCCGGAGTCCCGCCGGGTGTTGAGGCGTCGCCCACGCTCAACCTCGATGCAGCGCGGCCTTCAGATCGCGCAGTTGCTGGTGGATGCTGTTGAGTTCGGCGCGCGTCGGCAGGTCGAACTGTCGCGCCCATTCCTCGAGCAGTTCGCGCTGCGCGGTGCGCAGCTGGCTGCTGGCGTTGGTGAGTTCCGCCTGCGCCTGCACGAAGGCCGCGCTGCGCGCCGCCTGTGCGTAAACGGTCTCGGCCGACTCGACCCACAGGTCGTAGATCTCCTTCATCGTCGCCGGCGCGGCGCCACCCTTCAGGCGCGGCGTCACGCGCTCGGCGAGCTCACGCAGCGATCGCCCGATGATGTCATTCCACTGCGTGCCGACCTGCATCTGCGCCTGCGCGCTGCGTGCGGCCAGTTGCGTCAATCGCTGCCATGATTCCTGTTGTTCGCGCGTCGGGCCGAGTGCGGGCATGGCGAATGCGCCGGGAAAACCGCTCGCACCTGAAAAAGCAGCCATCCCCGGGAATCCGCCCATGCCGCCCATGCCGCCCATGCCGCCCATGCCGCCCATGCCGCCGCTGGCGCCCGGCCATGCTGCACCCGCCATGCCCATCGACGCGGGGGCGCCAAACGGAGTCGCGGCCCACAATCCCGCGAACTGCTGCTGCAGCGCGCCGAGTCCATCGGTGAAGCTGCGGGTACGCTGTTCCGGATCACTGATCGACGCGGAGCGCGTCACGAGGTCCCACAGCGATCGCGACACGCCGAGGTACTGCTCGCACTGCTGCATGAAATTGCGGGCCAGCGCTTCGCCCGACGCGGCGGCGGAGGCCGGCGAGCCGCCGAGGCCAGCGCCCGCTGGCGCACCCGCAGCCGGCGCCGAGGCGCGCGCCCAGCTCTGCCCGGCTTCGGTCCACTGGCGCAGCATGTCGGCCTGCGCTTGTTGCATGGCTGCGGCCCAATCGCCCGCCGGATTCGTCCCTGATGACATATCGCCCCCAAGCCTGTTTGTCAGCAATGCGGTACAGTGAAATCATACGCTGTACTGGCTTCGGCTTCAGGAGGCGCACGTGTACAACAAGGCCGTTCCCGCGCTGGGTGCAATCTTGCTGCTCGGAAGCGGCGCCGCCTGGTATTGGTGGCCGCACCTCGCGCCCACGCCGGCGCCCCCACCACCCGTGAGCGCGCCGCCGCTGGCCGAAGCGGCGCCCGCGATCGCCAATCCGATGCCTGCGGCGGATGCGAGTACCGCTTCATTGCCCGCGCTCGCTGTAAGCGACAAGCCCTTCGCCAGGGAGCTGACCGGCATTCCCGGGGCGGGATCAGTGGCCAGTTATTTACAGCCTGAGAACCTGGTCCGCCACATCGTCGCGACGGTGGACAACCTGCCACGGCACAGGCTCGCCGTGGATGTGCTGCCCCTGCACCGCACCGCCGGCGCGTTCAGGATCATCGGCACGGATGACCAGGCCACGCTCGATACGCGTAACGCGCTGCGCTATGCGCCGCTGGTCGCGATCCTCGGCAACCTCGACATGCACGCAGTGAACAGGCTATACCAGCACTACTATCCGCTGTTCCAGCGCGCCTACCAGGACCTGGGCTATCCGCAGGGTTATTTCAACGACCGCCTCGTCGCGGTCATCGACAACCTGCTGGCAACCCCGAAACAGACCGAACCGGTGGCGCTGGTGCGTCCGAAAGTGTTCTGGGAATACGCGGATCCGGATCTCGAAGCGCGCTCAGCCGGGCAAAAACTGATGCTGCGCATGGGCGCCGACAATGCCGCGGTGGTCGAGCGGAAACTGCGTGAGTTGCGCGCACTGGTCGCAAGCGGCGCGCCGCGTGCCCCGAACCATTGACGGCGCCGCCAGTCCATACTGCGTAGCATGCGATTCCAATCGACACGGCGACAGCGGGCGGCACTTGCAGGGGCCGCCTCCATTGTCGCGCTGGCCGTCGCGCTCGGCTGCGGCGGCTGCAACACGCTGGCCACGGCCCCCGTCGCGACGGATTCCTCGCTGGTGGGCGATTGGCAGCAGGAGCCGGCCTCCAGCGAAAACTTCGACAGCAAATTGATCGAGGTGCTGAAGGCGCAGCGCGAGCGCATGCGACAACGCCGCAATCGCGGCGGCATGGGCGGCGGCATGGGCGGGGGCCGCGGCTATGGTGGACCCGGGTCCGAATACGATCCGTTGATGTTGCCGCCCGATGAACCGGAGAAAGAACGCACGCGTCTCGCAGACGGATTGCGCCCGCCGACCAAGCTGCATATCGCACAGGATCCGGATGGCGTTCAAATTACGACCGATACCGAGTCGTCGCGCGAGTTCGTGCCGGGCCAGACGGTGTCGCGCATCGACACCAGCGGTGCTTCGAATGTCACCAGCGGCTGGAACCAGGGCGCGTTCGTCGTGCGCGCAAAATACACGAACCGCAGTTCGCGCAGCTGGCACTACGAATACGAGCCCACCAGTGGCATGTTGCGCCTCGACTTCGAGGCGCAGGATCCCGAGTTTGGCAACTTCAAGCTGCAGACGCGCTTTCGGCGCGTGACTGGAAACGCCACGTGACGCGCTCCCGCTTCGCTCGCGGCGGCGTAGCTCGCATCGGCCTGTTTCGCAGCGCGTGGGCCGCGATCGCGATGGTCCTGCTTTCCGGCGCAGCGATCGCTGCAGAAAATACCCGCGCGCCGGAATGGCAAGGCGGCCCGGGTTATCGCACCTACGTCATTGGCGATGAATCCGCGCCGACGCCTGATCCCGTGATCGGCGGATTGCTGCTCAACGGCGGCGGCGGCTGGCCGTACGATGCCTTCCGCTGGTTCACCGAGCACGCCGGACACGGGCACCTCGTCGTGCTGCGCGCGTCCGAGGGCGCGGAACTGCAGGATCGCTTCTACAACGACATCCAGGGACTGAAATCCGTGCGCACCTTCGTGTTCTCGGACCGGAGCGGTGCATCCGATCCGCGCTTGCTGGCGGCGGTGAAGGCGGCCGATGCGATCTTTGTCGGCGGCGGTGATCAATCCAACTACGTGCGCATGTGGCGCGGCACGCCGCTCAATGCCGCGATCGATGCGCACATTGCGGCGGGCAAGCCCTTTGGCGGCACCAGCGCCGGCCTTGCGATCCAGGGCGCCTGGCTCTACGGCTGCATGGACAGCATCAGCCTCACTTCGCCGCATGCGATGGCCGATCCGCTCGGCAAGTCCGTGACGATCGAAGGGGATTTCCTGCACGCCGAGCTGCTCGAGCATATCCTCACAGACAGCCATTTCGATGCGCGCGCGCGTCTAGGCCGGTTGTTTACGTTCCTGGCGAAGGCCCACATGCTCGATCCGCAGCGCATGTTGGCCGGGCTCGGCATCGACGAAGCCTCAGCGTTGACGGTGGAAGCGGATGGCACGGCGACCTTCCACGCGCGCACTGCCGGCAAGTACGCCTGGCTCGTGCAACCGCGCGCCTACGGTGAACTGGCGCATGGCAAACCGCTCAACCTCGCTGGGATACGCGTGACGGCGATCGGCCCGGCGTCCACCTTCAATGTGCATACGCTCGACATACAGGCGCCGGCGCTGGAGCGCCAGTACGACGTCGTCGATGGTGAACTCCAGCTGCGCGAGCCTTAGGGCCTGCGGCGCGAAAGCCTCAGAGCGCGGAATCGTCCATTTCGCCAGTGCGGATGCGCACCGCGCGTTGGATGTCGCTGACGAAGATCTTGCCGTCGCCGACCTTGCCGGTCTTCGCAGCCTTGACGATCGCGTCGACGACCTGGTCGACGAGATCGCTGCGCACGCCCACTTCGATCCGCGTCTTCGGCACGAAGTCGACGACGTATTCGGCGCCGCGGTACAACTCGGTGTGACCGCGCTGGCGCCCGAAACCCTTCACCTCGGTGACCGTCATGCCGGAAATTCCGAGCTCGGAAAGCGCCGAACGCACTTCATCGAGCTTGAACGGTTTGATGACCGCAGTGATCAGTTTCATTGTTGCTCCCCAGTCGGCCAACGGCATCGGCCCGAAGCGTTACTTTAGCGCAAACGAGCGCTAACGCGCACCGACGACTGTGGCGACCACGGCATCGACGCTGTTGCCGCTGAGCGCGGCGCCGCCCAGGCCAGGCAATGCGGCGACCGTGAGCACGTCGATGACCGGCTCCTTCAGTCGCGCGAGGCGCAACGTCCGTCCATCGCGCTGCAATTTCGCGGCAAACTGGCCCAGCACCTCGATGCTCGTGCCATCGAGGTTCGGCGATTCCTCGAGGCTCAGCACCAATGTACGCGCCGGCGCCGTGGCGGCCAGCTGCGCGGCCGCGTTGTCGAGCACGGCTTCGACATTGGCAAAGAACAGCGGCTCTACGGGCCGCAGGATCAACACCCCGGGTACGGGATGGACATCCGCACGCGCACCCAGCCGAACGAAGTCATGGCTCTCGCCCAGGCGCCCCAGCACGATGAGCTTGGGCTGCGTCAATTCGCGGATCAGCAAGGCGAGGCTCACCGTGATGCCGACCAGCAATCCGTTGAGCACGCCCAGCAGCAGCACCGCGCCGACTGCGGTGACATAGACCCACCGATCGCGCTTCCACAACAAATAAGGACGGAGCGGCTCGAGGCTCACGGCGTGCCGCATTGCGAAGATCACGATCGCGGCGAGCACCGGGTCGGGAATACGCGCGACCCAATCGCGCAGTTGCCACAGTGCGATCGTCACGAACACCGCGGCCGCGGCGCCGGCCAGGCGCGAGCGTGCGCCAAAGGATTCGTTCGCCGTCGTCGCGGAATAGCCCGCCCCGACCGGCACGCCCTGGAATAGACCCGAGGCAAGGTTCGCGACGCCGAGTGCGAGCAGCTCGCGGTTGACGTCGATGCGCTCGTCATGGCGCAACGCCGCCCCGCGCACCGAACCGTAACTCTCGGCAAAAAGAATCAGCATCAATGCAAGCGCCAGTTCGGCGACGCGAAACCAGGTCTCGAAATCGAGCGAGGGGATGCGCGCACGGATGAGTCCCAGATCGATGTTGCCGACGAGCGCGACGCCGCCGAGGTGCGCGTCCAGCCATGGCGCTGCGACAATGCCGAGCATGAGCACAATCAGCGTGCCCGGGAGCCGGGGCCAGCGCCGCAGCAGAACCAGCAACAATATCGCGGCGACGCCGAGCAGCAGGCTGGCGACCTGCCATTCAGCGCGACGTGCGTAGAGTTCGGCGATCACCGGCGCAAGCGCAGTTTGCCTGGCGTGGAATCCACACAGTTTCGCGACCTGTCGCACCGTGATGACGATCGCGAGTCCAAGCGTGAAACCGCGCACGACGGGCTGCGCGATGAACTGCACCATGCGTCCCAGGCGTAGAGCGCTGCACAGCAGGAACAACACGCCGGCGAGCAGCACGAGCGCCGCCGCGAAAGCGATGGCCTGCGCGGCGCCGATGCCCGGGATCGAATGCAGCGCCGAGGCCAGCACTGCGGCCGACGAAGAGGTCGCCGTGACGATCGCGTAACGGCTCGTGCCGAATAGCGCATAGCAGATGAGCCCCGCGATCGCGGCGATGAGGCCCGAGAGCGGCGGCATGCCGGCGATTCCCGCATACGCGAGCGCTTCAGGCAGCGCGAGCCCCGCGACCGATAATCCGGCGATCAGGTCGGGGCCAATGCGCTTCACGATTTCTTGCCTGACCACCCGGGCAGGTAGCGGAATTCGCGCCGCTGTGGCGATTCACTGTCGAGGTGGTGGTGATTCATTTCGGGCCACATGGGACAACCTCCGCGAACAGCAGGCACTCCGCGCGCAGTGTACGACGGGCTGCGGCGATTGCGTTGCGTGCGATCGCTGGCGCAAAATGCCGCGCTCCTCGATGCCGCACCGTACCCGCCTTGCGTTCCTGTTGGCCCTGCTCGCTGCCCTGTGCTGGGGCCTGCTGCCGTTGGCCTTGCACATCGTCGTGCCGGTGCTCGACACCTGCACGATCACGTGGTGCCGCTTCCTGTTTGCGGGCATGGTGATCGGCGCGTTCCTCGCGCGGCGCGGCGAGCTGCCACGCCCGTGGCTGCTTCCTCCGAAGTTGCGCACGCTGTTGCCCGTTGCGGTGCTGGGCATCACGATCAACTACACCCTGTTCGTCGTCGGGCTCGACATGACCTCGCCCGAAACCTCGCAGGTCGTCGGGCAGAGCGCCAGCCTGTTCCTGTTGTTCGGCGGCCTCGTCGTCTACCGAGAGCGATTCAGCCGATTGCAGTGGCTGGGCGCCGCTTTGTTGCTCGCGGGTCTCGTGCTGTTCTTCAACCGTCGGCTGCCATTGCTGTTTGCCGGTGGATCGCGCCTCGGCCTGGGCGTGCTGTTGCTGCTGGCGGGTTCGCTGAGCTGGGCCATCTACAGCCTGGCGCAAAAGCGCCTGCTGCGCGAATGGACCTCGGCGCAGATGCTCTGGCTGTTGTTCGTCGGCGGAGCGCTGGTGCTTACGCCGCTCTCGCATCCCGGAAAATTGCGGCTCCTCAGCACCGGGCAAGCGTTCGCGCTGGTTTTCTGCTGCCTGAACACTGTCATTGCCTATGGCGCCTACGCCGAGGCGATGCACCTATGGCAGGTGGCGCGCGTCGGCGCAACAGTGGCGGTATCGCCCATATTCACGTCCGTGGCCACGCTGCTCGCGGCCGGCTGGCTGCTGCCGGATGTCGTGCCTGAGATCCCGAACCTGCTGACGCTGATCGGCGTGGCGGGCGTGGTGGGCGGCTCCGCGCTGTGCGCGCTGGGCATGCCGAATCGTCCAAAACCTTCAGTCGCCCTTTAAACCTTGACGGCCTCGGACGAGTCCAAGTTGGCATGGTGGGCGTAGAGTTCGAAGGCATCTATCGCGCGCATGTCGATGCGGTCTATGGCCTGTGCCTGCGCATGACCGGGCAACCCGCGCTGGCGGAGGATTGCACGCAGGAATGCTTCATCGCCGCCTGGCGTGCGCTGCCGACCTTTGAAGGTCGCAGCCGCCTGTCGACGTGGTTGCATCGCATTGCCGTCAACACGGTGCTGACTCTGCGCCGCAAGCGTCCGGGTGACGCATTGCGCGCAGCCGGCGAACTCGACGAAGCCGCGCTGCAGTTGCCCGGGGGTGCGGAAGCCGCCGGCACGCTTGATGTCGAGGCGGCGCTGGCACGCTTGCCGCAAGGTGCGCGCGACGTGCTCGTACTGGTCGGCGTCTACGGCCACACCCACGAGGAAGCGGCCGCGATGCTCGGCATCGCCACCGGCACCAGCAAGGCGCAACTGCACCGCGCGCGCCGGTTGATGGCGCAGCAACTTGGAATCGCGATGGAGGCCGCATGAATATTTCCCGTTTTACGTCGCTCGACGCGGCGCTCGAGAGCCTGCCTTGCGATGTACGGCCCGCGCGCGATCTGTGGCCGCAGATCGCCCACGAAATTGACGCCCGTGGACAGGCCGCATCGCCGCGCCGCGCGCGCATGCCATGGCCGAGCGCGGTCGCGGCAAGTTTGCTGATGGCAAGCCTCGCGGGCGCACTGTGCTGGTCCGTGGCGCACGAGCGCGCCACCGCGGCGCTGCTCGCGGAACAACATGCGCCGACGCGTGGGGCCGGCAGCATTGCGGTGAATTTCCAGCTTCCGCAAGACGCGCAGTACGTCGCTGCGCGCGCCGCGCTCGAGCGCACGTTCAACGAACGCCTCGACCTGCTTGCGCCGGCGACGCGCGATCGCGTGCGCGCCGACCTGGAAACGATCCGCAAGGCCAACGCCGACATCAGCGCGGCGCTGGCGCAAGACCCGGCGAGTCCGCTGCTGTGGCAGTTGCTGCGCAACACGTGGCAGCAGGAAATCAATCTCTACACGAGCGTCGCGCAAACCACTCAAACCCTGCTGACAAGGAGTTCCCGATCATGAACACGAATAACCGTTCCCCCAACGCAGCGTGGTTCGCGGCCTGGGCGGCCGCGGCGGCGCTTGCCGGGCTGGCGCTGCCGGTGCAGGCCGCACAGGCGCCGCAACGTGACTTCAGCGCGCAGAAGCCGGCTGATCCTTCCGGCACCGTCGAGATCGTCAACGTCGAAGGAAAAGTCGAAGTCACGGGCTGGAACCAGCCCACCGTCGATGTCACTGGCAAGCTCGGTTCGCGCGTCGAACGCGTCGATGTCACGAGCAGCGCGAACCGCACCACCATCCGCGTGGTCATTCCCAACGGCGGCGGCAACTGGCACGGCGAAAATTCAGCGGACCTGAAAATACACGTGCCGCAGAACAGTTCGCTCGAAGTGTCGCTGGTCAGTGCCGACCTGCGCACCAGCGGTGTCGGCGGCAACCAGCATCTGCAGACCGTCAGCGGCGACATCCAGGGTGACGTGGGGGGCGGCAGCCTGCAGGTGGACACGGTCAGCGGCGATGTGCACCTGAGCGCGCACAATGGCCGCAACGCACAGATCAAGACAGTCAGCGGCGACATCGTGCTGAGCGGCACGAGCGGCGATCTCTCACTGAATACCGTGAGCGGCGACAGCATGGTCACGATCGGCGACGTGACGCGCGCCACGCTCGAATCGGTTTCGGGTGATTTCAACGTGACCACCGGCGCGGTGGGTGCGCAGGGTCAGCTGGACGCCACGACAGTCAGCGGCGATGTGAAGCTGCAACTCGCATCCGCGCCCGACGCCGACATCGACGTGCAGAGTTTCAGCGGTGACATCAAGAACTGCTTCGGCCCGAAGCCGGTCGAGGAAAAGTATGGTCCGGGCAGCCGCCTCAACTTCCGCAACGGGAAGGGCGGAGCCCGCGTGCATGTCGAATCGAAAAGCGGCGACGTGGGGATTTGCGCCGGCAAGTAACTGCATGGCGACAGGGCGGTGCCGCCGTGGCTCCGCCCTATTCGCCAACTGGACGGACTTCAGCCGCCCGAGAGGCAGGTCTTCATGAACGCCTTGCGGTCGGCGCCCTTGAGGGCCTTGGTCTTGGCATCCGCGTTGCAGCTCGTCATCTTCTGCTGCTGCGGTGTCAGCTCCTTGGCGGCCGGCGCGGCCGGTGCACTCGACAGGCAGGTCTTCATGAAGGTCTTGCGCGCATCGCCGCTCAAGGTCTGTTCCTTGGCCTGCGCGTTGCACGTTGACATCTTGCCCTGCTGAGCGGTCAGCGCACTGGCCGAAACAGCTGTCGTCATCAACAGCGTCGCAAACGCGACATTTCGAATGGACATGAAAACCCCCTTTGGGTTGGTGGCAATGGGCGCGCGAATTGTGGGCGTAGGCTGCGAGGCGGAAACTTAAGAATCCGTCAGTTGCGCCTGCTTCTGGACGGCTTGAGGGATTTCTGGTTTTTCGCCGCGCTGGTCCATAATCGCGCTTCCGCAGCGCCCAAGCGGCCGTCACGGGCTGCGCCGGCGACTAGTGTCATTATAACATACTGATAAACAACACTATTTTCGTGAAACTTTAGGCTCGGACCCGGGTTATGCATTTAAGCGATGACACCCCAGTGCAGACCCCTACACAGGACGCCACGCGTCAGGCCGAATTCACGAAATTCATGCGTACCTACCAGAACATGGTTTTTTCAACGGCCGCTCGCTTAAGCGGGAACGATGCGCAGGCCGAGGACATCGCGCAGGAAGTCTTCCTGCGCGCGCACAAGCGCTTCGATGAACTGCGCGACAACCCGCGCGCAGCCGGATGGCTGAAGACGGTCGCCACAAACCTCACGTTCACGCACCTGACCCGCTACCGCAAGCGCTGGGTGTTTTTCTCACAGCTCTCGAGCGGCGACGATACGGACGACGAGCCGGCCATCGATTTTGCCGCGGAAGAATCCGTCGTGGAAAACGTGCGCGAAGACGAACGCCACGAGTATGTCGAAGCCGCGCTCCGTGAATTGCCCGAGCACCAGCGTGTTCCGCTGGTGCTCTATCACTTCGAGGAAATGCCCTACGAGGACATTGCGCAGCGGCTGAAGGTTTCGCTGGCGAAGGTCAAGACCGACATCCACCGCGCCCGTGCGGCGCTGGCCACTATTCTCGAGCGTCGCGGCATCACCGCGGAGCAGCTGGAGGCCTGAATGAACAGCATGCAGAAACCACCGCGTGACGAACTCGAGCTCGAGCAGTACATCGGGAAGCTCCTGCGCGCGCAGCCGCTGCGACAGGCACCCGCCAGCTTGCAGGCACGCATCGACCAGCAGCTCGCGTCGCAGGCCACGCGTCCGTGGTGGGTGCAGGGCTTCAGTGCGTGGCCAGCTCTGGCGCGCAGCGTATTCGCGCTGTTCAGCGCCGGCCTCGTGACGCTCACTTATCTCACCACTGATCGCCTCAGCTGGATTTCGCAGGCGCTGCAGCAGACCTCGATCGCGAACGCGACGCGCGCAGCTGTGCAGATGTTCGAGAACCTCGGCCACGCGCTGCAGACGCTGGGCGGCATGGTTCCCTCCGCCTGGCTCTACGGCGCCGCAGGCGGGGCGCTGCTGCTTTATGCCGCGCTGTTCGGCGTCGGCGCGGCTGCTTTCCGCACTCTTTTCGACCCCACTCCAGAACCTGTCCGGTACTGACACATGAACATGAAAAAGTATTTCCCATCGCTCCTGGCGGCGCTCGCGCTGTCCGGTCTGTTGGCCGCATCGCAGGCGACGCTCGCGCAAGATGCGACGCCTGCTGCGGCGGCGGGCGCACCTGCTGCGCCTGCGGAAACTGCAGCGGCCCCTGCTGCAGCGGCCCCTGCTGGAGCGGTCCCAGCCGCCGCCGCGCCCGCGCCCAAGGCTTTGCCGGCCCCGAAGGTTTCAGGCGCCAAGAGTGTACCCGCTGCCAACGCCACGCCAGCCGCCAAGGCTGCGGCCCCTGCGCCTGCGACTGAAACCTCGGATGCGGCGCTGGCCACGACAAAGCACGCGCACAAGCTGAAGATCACGATCACGGCCGATGCCAAGTCGATCGACGACAAAGACAAGGCCGCCGGGGACAGCGAATCCGACGGCGCTGACACAAACGCCGATGATTCGGATCATGAGCATCGCAACCACGACAATGCGCTGGTCCGCATTGGCGGCAATTCGACTCTAGCGGCCGGCGAGCACGCGAGTGCCGTGGTCTCGATACTGGGCTCGTCCACGAGCGACGGCGATGTCGACGAATCCGTGGTTTCTTTGGTGGGCAACACGCGTGTCACCGGTCCGGTCGGTGAGACTGTCGTCGCCGTGCTCGGCAACACGTATGTCGACAGCCATGTCGGCGAGAACGTCGTCGCCGTATTCGGCAATGTCGAACTCGGTCCGCACGCCGATGTCGCCGGCGACGTGGTCGCCGTCGGCGGCGAACTGATCCGCGATCCGGCGGCCGTCGTCCACGGTAGCGTCCAGGACGTGGCAGTGTTCGGCAAGATGGGTGGATTCGAGTGGCTCCATGCGTGGATCCACAACTGCTTCCTGCTCGGTCGTCCGCTGGCGTTCGCGCCCGGCATAGGCTGGGCGTGGACGCTGTCGCTGGGTTTCCTCGCGCTCTACCTGCTGATCGCGCTGCTGTTCCCACGTAACGTGCTCGATTGCGTGCGCACCATGGAAACGCGACCCGGCCGCACGGTGCTCGCCTCGATCTTCACTTTCATACTGAAGCCGATCGTGTTCCTGCTGCTCGTGGTCACCGTGATCGGCATGGTCCTGGTGCCATTCCTGGCGTTTGCGCTGTTCGTCGCCGGCCTGTTCGGCAAGGCCGTGGCGCTGGCCTGGCTCGGACGGCGCGTGCTGCCCACGCGTGACGAAGGACGGGAACCGCACGCCGCCCTCGCGGTATTGGTCGGCGGCATCATCCTGTTGTTGCTGTACGTCGTACCCTTTCTGGGATTCATTGCATACAAGGCATTCGACATCCTCGGCCTCGGCATCGTGGTGTACACGCTTATTCTGGGGATGCGCGCAAATCGTGCGGCGAAGGCGCCGCCGTCCGCTGCTACGGCTGCACATGCGCAACCCGCCGCTGCCGCGAGTGCGGCGCCGCTGGCCGAGGGGACTTTCGCCAGCGCTGCCGAGGCTCCAGCGGCCACGCCGCCACCGCCCCAGCCGCAAGCGACCGACGCTGCATTGCCGCCAGTTTCAATGCACATCGACAACCGCGCCGGATTCTGGATCCGCATGGCGGCGTTGCTGCTCGATTTTGTGCTGGTGGGAATCGTATTGTCGCTGGTACACCTGGTGCACCATGGCATGCCGATATTCCTCGCCGCATATGGGGCCGTGATGTGGAAGCTGCGCGGAACGACCGTCGGCGGCATCATCTGCGGCATTCGCGTGGTGCGGCTCGACGGACGCGCCATCGACTGGCCCACGGCGATCGTGCGGGCGCTCGGCGCATTCCTGTCGGCAATCGTGGTCGGCCTCGGCTTCATCTGGGTCGTGTTCGATCCGGAGCGCCAGTCGTGGCACGACAAGATCGCCGGCACCGTGGTCGTGTACGCGCCGAAGGGCTCGACGCTGGTCTAGCACGCGCGAGCGTCGCTAGGCGAGGTTCTGGTCGAACCAGCGGAATCCGTAGTAAAGGCCTGCGCCGCCCGCGATCGAACTGACGATCGCGGCGGTGAGCAGGCCGACGTGCGCGCCGAGCCACCAACCGCCCGCGCCGAAGATGGATGCCGCAAGCCAACCGATGATGCCGCGCATAGGCGTATCATGCGCCATTCTGAAACGTCTATAAATAAAGGGGATGGGATCATGGGCATGTTCGATGGCATTCTGGGTGGCGTGGTCGGCGCCGAAATGGCCATGGTCGTGAATCAGCTGATCCAGAAGCACGGCGGTGTCAGCGGCATCGTCAGTGAACTGCAGCAGAAAGGCCTCGGCAATGCGGTCAGGTCGTGGGTGGGCACTGGCCCGAACCAGCCTGTTTCGACGGATCAACTGCACAATGCGTTGGGCGCCGATACCGTTTCGCAGCTTGCCGCGAAGGTGGGCCTCGATCCACAGGACCTGCTCGCTCGCCTGAGCCAGGCGCTGCCCACTGCGATCGACAAGCTGACTCCTGCCGGCACGATTCCCGCGCACTGATTCAGCACTGATCTGACGTAATCCTCAAGGATCGCTTAGGCTTGCTGTGCGGTTATCGCGACAGCTTGCCGGTCCGGGCGTGCCCCGCTTGAATGATCTGCGCATTCAATACAGACCGGGGCACACCATGCACAAGAAAGACAATTTCATGCGATTCGCCGTCATCGCCTCGGTCATTGTCGTCGGCGCGCTGGCGCTCGCGGTGCGGCTCAATACATAGACTCCTTGTATGATCGGCCCTTCCATTGCAGGGGGGCGGACAATGCGCAGCAGCGCGGGATCGGGCGGCGTCAGCTCGGGTGGCGGCGCATTCTGGGGCATTCTCATTGTGCTGCTGGGTTTCGCGCGGCTCGCGCATTGGCTCGATGATCCGCCGGCGCCACTGCCGCTCGATGCGCCCACTACGAGTTTTTCCGCCGCTCGCGCCGCGGCGCAGTTGCAGGCGCTGCTCGCCGAGGGTGTTCCTCATCCGCTGGCCAGCGCCGCCGACGCGCAAATCCGCTCGCGCATCGTCGCGCGTCTTGCGGCGCTGGGGATTCCCGCTGAACTGCACAGCGGCTGGGTCTGCGATCGCACTTTTGCCTGCGGCAAGGCGGTCAACATTGTCGCGCGCCTCGAAGGGGGCGATCCCGCCAGCGGCGCGGTGCTGCTGGCCGCGCATTACGATTCGGTTCCGGCTGGGCCCGGCGCCGGCGATGACGGCATCGGCGTGGCATCGATCCTCGAGATTGCACGCGTGCTGCGCGAACAGCCGATCGCGCGACATCCGATCATCCTGCTGATCGACGAGGGCGAAGAAGCCGGATTGCTGGGCGCGAAACTCTTCGTCGATTCGCATCCGCTCGCGAGAACGGTCAAGGCGGTGGTCAACCTCGATGCCCGCGGCGACAGCGGGCCAAGCCTGATGTTCGAGACCGGCGCGGCCACTGATTTCTCGATGCGGCTGTTTGCTCACGCGATTGCGCGCCCGAAGAGCAATTCGCTGTACTACTTCATCTATCGGCTCTTGCCCAACGACACTGACTTCACCGTGTTCAAGCGGGCGGGCTTCGAGGGGTTCAATTTCGCGCTGATCGGCGATGTCGAGCGCTATCACACTCCGCAAGACACGCTGGCCAACCTGGACCTCGGCAGCCTGCAGCACCAGGGACAAAACGCGCTGGCATCGCTTGAGGCATTGTCAGCGGCCGACCTGTCGCACACGGGCGCGGCCGGTGCGGTGTTCTTCGACCTGTTCGGACGCGCGCTCGTGCATTGGCCCGCGAGCTTCGCGCCGGCGATCGGCAGCGCGTTGTTTGCCTTGCTCATCATCGTGTTGTGGCGCATTCGCCGTCGCGTCGAGATTCCGGCGCAGAGCATCGTCTACGCGTTGGCGGCATCGATCGCCAGCTGGCTGGGCGTGACGCTGCTCGCGGCATTACTCGTTTCGCTGGTGCGCGCTATCGGCGCAGTGCCACCAGCCGAGGCTTACGGCTGGGCGGCGCATCCGTTCGGTTTGCATGTGGCCTGCGTTGCACTCGCGCTGCTGGTTCCACTCGTTGCGGTGCGCGTGTTCGCTCGCCGCACCGGTGCCTGGAGCTTGTGGTTGGCAAACCTCCTGTTGCTGGGCGCGCTCGCGTTGCTGTGCTCGCTGCAATTCGCGGAACTGAGTTTCCTGTTCATCGTTCCAGTCACGGCCGGCTTGATCGGCGGCGCGCTGGTGCTGCGCAAACTGCGCCATACGCGCGGCGCGACCCGGCTGCCACAATCGGCTGTGGCCTTGCCGATATTCGGCGCGGCGTTCACGCTGTTGCCATCGCTGCTGATGACATACACGGCGCTCGGCGCGGACGCGTGGCCGATCATCACCGCCATTTGCGGGCTCATCGCGATCGGGTTGGCGCCGCTCCTGGTCGATGTGCGTTCACGCACGCATCGCGCCAGCTTGTTGCTCGCGACAGTGGCAATTCTGCTCGGCACGGCGCTGATGGTCCTGCAGCCGCCGTATTCGAAAGAAATGCCCCAGCGCACGCTAATCTGGTACGCGCTCGATGCCGACAGCGGCTCGGCGCGCTGGATCCTGCAGCCCGACTCGAAGCGCAGCGCGCCGCAGCTGGGCTTCGACGATACGGCGGCGAACCGCGACGCGACAGTGCCGATGGGCACTGTATCCGCTGTGCACGTGGCCACCGCACCACGCCTGGACTACGCGGCGCCGGAGCTTGCGCTGATCAATGCGGCATCGCGCGGCGGCGCAACGACGTACCGTGTGCGATTGCGCTCCGCACGCGCTGCAGCGGAGATCGAGCTGGCGCTTCCACCCACGTTGACCGTGCAATCGGCGACGCTCCTCGATGGCGAACAGCGCCTGCCGGCGCATTTCTGGCGTGCGCCGGATGGCACGAAATGGCTGGACCTGATTGGCGTGGGCGATGCGGGCGTCGAGCTCGAACTGACCGTGAGTGGCGGCGATGTGCACACTGTGCACCTGCTCGATCGGTCTTATGGCCTGCCGCCGGAGGGTGCGGCGCTTCGTGCCGTGGGTCCGGCGGTGACCACGTCATCGCAGGACGGCGACCTCACCATCGTTTACCGTTCGCTTACGCTGAAGGCCGCCAGCCCACAATGACCGCGCCGTGATCCAGCCCATGAGGCCGACGATCGCGCGTGTCGCGGACACTGCCCCGACGCCCTGGAAGAACGGCGGCGGCACGACGCGCGAGCTGCTCGCCTGGCCCAACGCCGCCGAATGGATCGTTCGAGTCAGTGTCGCGGACATCAAGAC
>JBEPVS010000033.1:0-16662 GCA_041690875.1 Gammaproteobacteria bacterium | reverse complement strand
GCCGCGGGCGTCATCCAAACAGGAAACGCTGCAGGCGTCATTCAGACCGGCAATAAACTGGGCGTGATCCAAACCGGGAGTGCCGCCGGCGTAATTCAAACAGGGAACAGCCTCGGCGTCATTCAGACCGGCAGCGGTTTTGGTTCACTGCACTAAAACGAGATCTTCCACAAATCTCGTTTGAGCCTCCGACTAGGTAGAGCGCCCGTTCGGGTCGTTGACTGACGTCTAAGCTCCAGTTCCATTTTTTGTAACCCGCCGAACGATCAATTGCCTATTCTTGGCGATTGAGCGGCGGCAATTTCAGTCGTAAGAGCACAAATCTAGAACGAAAAACGCAATTCAGGGGCTTAAATATGCCTGGATTTGCGAAAAGTTGATTGAGCAAAAGAGCTCAAGTACCTTTTTGAACCGAAGCCCTTCACTTTCAACGACTGCCCAATATCGATGGAGATTCGAATGAAGCGCCCCGAATCTAGTAATCGCGCAGCCAATGCACCTATGACGTCGCAGGAAGTCAGCGCGCTAATTGGGCCGATCATTGGTTTTCTACACGAATCGGGGCTGAGCAAGAAGAGTCTCCTGGCCGAATGCCGTGCGGCAGTGCAGAAAGCAGGATCCAAGGTCTCCAAGATTCCAGTGACTCACGTCGCCTTCGGTAAAGATGCCATTGACATAGTAAATCGATGGTTACGCGACCCAAAATACTTAAACCGGCACGGTCGTCCCGATGAATTGCCCTTCGCGGGTGCAAGGAGCCTGACTTCGCTGGTTCGGGATTGTCGAGTAGAAGTCTCACCAAAGAGCGCTCTACTAAATCTGCTAGCCTTTAAGATGGTTACGCAAGTTGCGTCAAAGAAGTATCGCCTACTTGCGCGGTCAATGACGTTTTGGCACTCAGACCATCTGCCATTTGAACCAAATTTCCGATTCCTGGTCGATGCCACTCGAGCGGCGTTAAGTCGACTACAACAGCCCAAAAGCGCGTTATCGTGGCAATGTGCCGACAATCCGAGAATTCACCCGCGCCTGACTAAGGCTTTTTTGAATTTCGTAAAACAACGCGGACTGTCATTCATGCACGAAATGAATGACTGGCTGGACGAACACGATATCAGTGATGAGAGTTCCGCGAAGCGAAAGATTCCTATGAAGCGACTAGGCGTCAGCGTGTTTTCGATCGCATCCGATCCGTAGTAATTAGGGCGCCCAAGATACGTCTAGCAATGCCACGCTCCTCTCCAACAACGAGCTCCGGTATCAGCAAATCAGGTAGCGATATCGCTGCGCTCGCGCGCGCATTGGCGCCGGTCGCGAAGCTCTGCATAAAAAGTGGGATGGGTGCTGGTGAGTTGCAAATGGCGGCGAAGATCGCATGTATTGGAGTGGCGGCCGAAACCGCCATCCTCGGAAGTCGCCTCAATCATTCTCGCATAGCAGCAGCGACTGGGTTGACTCGGAAGGATGTGCGCGCACTTGCTGGCTTTCTGAATGCCGAAACAGTAAAGGCGGCACGTGAGGTTGCAAAGCAACGAACAGCGCGAGTATTGCACGGCTGGCGCACAGATCCGCAATTCATGGACCGTCATGGCAATCCCTTGCGCCTGCGTATTTTTGGATCAGGTGTAACGTTCCGAGTTTTGGTAAGCCGTTACGCGGGTGATGTAACGCCAATCTCAGTTATGAAAGAGCTCGTTAAAAGTGGCGCCATCTTCCGGATGGCGGATGGCAGTGTAGCCATAAAGAAGAGCACCCCTCGCATGCGAGGCTTCGGAGCAGATGTGGTGGCGGACTTTTCAGCCCGCATGCGTGATTTGGGCAATACGCTTGTCAAGAACATCGAAAGTCTTGAAGGTCCCATTTTTGTCGGCTTTTCCGACATCAAGAATCTTTCGGTGGATGAAGCTGCGCTTTTCCAGGAGACCTTCTCCGAGCGTGCCGCATCCCTGGTCGACGGTGTCGAGCGCTGGCGCACCAGCCAGGCGCGCATGCGTACAAAATCAAAAAAGAGGCAGGCTAAGGAAGGCACCCGCGTGGGATTGGGTGTTTACCTGGTCGAGCAACTGCCCTCAGAAATACCCGCGCCGATCGGCAAGAAACCGGCCGCGCACGCAAAATCAAAGCGCGTCAAGCGGTAGGTTTCGACAGCTCGTCGCGCAGCGCGCGGCGCAGGATCTTGCCGACGTTCGTCTTCGGCAGCTCGTCGCGAAAGTAAATGTGTCGCGGCAACTTGTAGCCTGTCAGGAATTTGTGGCAATGAGCCATCACGGCCTCGGCGGTCAGTGCTGGATCCTTCTTCACGATGAACAGCGCCACGCTTTCGCCTGATCGTTCGTCGGGCTGGGCGACCGCGGCCACTTCGGCGACGCCAGGGTGCTGTGCGACAACATCCTCGACCTCATTCGGGAAGACCTTGAATCCCGAGACGATGATCATGTCCTTCTTGCGATCCTCGATGAACACGTAGCCGCGATCGTCCATTCGGCCGATGTCGCCGGTGCGCAGCCAGCCGTCAGGCAGCATCACCTTGGCGGTTTCCTCGGGGCGCTGCCAGTAGCCGCGCATCACCTGTGGCCCCCGCCCGCAGATTTCACCAGAAGTATTGAGGCCGACATCGTTTCCGTCATCGTCACGAATGGTCACTTCGGTTGACGGCAATGGCAGCCCGACGGCGCCTGTGAAGTCCACGCCGACGAGTGGGTTCACGCAGATCGCGGGTGACGCTTCGGTCAGCCCCCAACCCTGCGTGACGACGCAGCCGGTCGCTTGCTTCCAGCGTTCGGCCACCGCACGCTGCACCGCCATGCCGCCGCCGACGGTGGCGACGAGTCGCGAGAAATTCAGTTCGCTGAAGCCGGGCGTGTTCATCAACGCATTGAACAACGTATTCACGCCCATGAAGAACATCGGTGGATGACGCTTGAGCTCGTTCACGAAACCCTTGAAATCACGGGGGTTCGCGATCAGGTGACCGGCGCCGCCGAGCGAGCTGAACAGAAGGCAGTTCGCGGTCAGTGAGAAAATGTGATACAGCGGCAGCGCGCAAACGTACGTGGTGTTGTCGATCTGCACCTGCTTGAACCAGGCGCGTGCCTGCAGGATGTTGGCGATCATGTTGCCGTGGGTCAGCATCGCGCCCTTCGAGACCCCGGTGGTGCCGCCGGTGTACTGCAAATAGGCGATGTCATCGTGGCCCACTTCAACTGGGGTCGGCGTGGCGGGCGCGCTCTTCAGAATGTCGTTCAGCAACAGCGCACCGGGCAGGTGCCAGCGCGGCACCTTGCGCTGCACGTGGCGCAGCACGAAGTTCACCAGCAGGCCTTTCGGGAAAGACAGGAGATCGCCGACACTGGTGACGACCACATGCGGCACGGGCACAGCGGCCAGCGCCTGCTGCGCCACGGCGGCAAAATTCTCGAGCACGACGAGCGCGGTGGCGCCGGAATCGCGCAGCTGGTGCTCGAGTTCGCTGGCCGTGTAGAGCGGATTGGTGTTGACAACCGTGAGGCCCGCGCGCAGCGC
This sequence comes from Gammaproteobacteria bacterium, assembly GCA_041690875.1. GTDB lineage: Bacteria > Pseudomonadota > Gammaproteobacteria > Steroidobacterales > Steroidobacteraceae > FEN-1191. The sequence continues at coordinate 13,140 of JBEPVS010000033.1, read as the reverse complement.
GCCGAACATCACCAGCGGATACTGCACGACATTCGGCAACATGATCGCGAGCCGATCGCCCTTGCGTAGGCCGCGTTGCTGAAGCCAGGCGGCGAACCGCGCCGAAAGTTGATCGAGCTGTGCGTAGCTGTAGCGCTGCTCCATCTGTATGTACGCGGTGCGCTGCGGAAACTGGCTGAAACTCAGCTCGATGAGCTGCTTGATCGAGGTGTACTCATCGGGATCGATTTCCGCCGGCGTGCCGGCTGGATACTGCTTGACCCAGAACCTATCCATTCACCCCCCGTCGCCGCTCCACGCGGCTGTTCAGTGCGGATTTGCGCGCAGCAGCGGCCGAAGCACCGTCCAGACATTATCCAGCAGAATCGGTTGCCCGTGTTCGTTGGGATGCAGGCCGTCGGCCTGCATCAGAGGCGGACGGTCGGCCACGCCCTCGAGCAGGAACGGCAGCAGCGCGACGTGGTGGCGGTGGGCCAGCTCGGCAAAGATCGCCGCGTAGCCCTGCGTATAGCGCTCGCCATAGTTGGGCGGCATGCGCATGCCGAGCAGCAGCACGCGCCGATGCTGTTTCGCGAGCATCGATAGCATCGCGTCAAGATCGTCGCGCGTAGTTTCGAGTGGCAACCCGCGCAGGCCGTCGTTGGCGCCGAGTTCCAACACCACGATGCGCGGGTCATGCGCAGCCAATGCGCGCGGAAGCCGCGCGAGGCCACCCGTTGTCGTTTCGCCGCTGACGCTGGCGTTCGCGACCTGGAGTCCGTAACCTGCCCGTTGCAGGCGCTGCGACAGCAAGTTCACCCAGCCCCGATCGACGGCAATGCCGTAGCCGGCGCTGAGGCTGTCGCCGTACACCAGTATCACCGGCTTGCCGACTGGCGCAGCGTGTGCTGCTGTGCCCAGGATCGCAACGAACGAACACACCAGGATGGCAATGACGCGCGACGTAGTTCTGAAGGCCGAGCAAGTCATGCGGCAGGTTAGCAGCCCGGATGGGCCGCTGACCATCGTGCGCGATGTGAACATGGAAATTCGCGCGCGTGAGAGTGTCGCGATCGTCGGGCCCTCGGGCGCGGGCAAATCGACGTTGCTGGCGCTGCTCGCGGGGCTCGATACTTTGAGCGCAGGTAGGATCTGGCTGGCAGGCGAAGAACTGTCGGCGCTCGATGAGGACGGACGCGCTGCGCTGCGCGCCGCGCATGTCGGATTCGTGTTCCAGTCGTTTCACCTGGTGCCGGCGCTGACCGCGCTCGAGAACGTCATGCTGCCGCTGGAGTTGCGCGGCGAGCGCAACGCGCGCGATCGCGCGCGTGACATGCTTGCACGCGTCGGGCTTGCGGCGCGCGCCGGGCATTATCCGCGGCAGCTGTCCGGCGGTGAGCAACAGCGCGTGGCGATGGCGCGTGCATCGGTCGGCGAGCCGGCCGTATTGTTCGCCGACGAGCCCACCGGCAATCTCGATTCCGTGACGGGCGAGCGCATCATCGAACTTTTCTTCGAGCTGAACGCAGCCGCGCAGACGACGTTGGTGCTCGTCACGCACGATCGCGAACTGGCCGGTCGTTGCGGACGAGTGCTGACCATGGACGGCGGGGCCTTGGTGTAGCGCATGCGCATGCTCGCGATGGCGTTGCGTTCGTTGCGCCGCGAATGGCTTTCGGGTGAACTGGGCGTGCTGTGGTTTTCGCTGGTGGTCGCGGTCGCCGCGCTCACCGGCGTGGGCTTTCTCGTTGATCGCATCGGTCACGCCGTGCAGGCGCAGGCGAGCGAAGTGCTGGCCGCCGATGCGCGCGTTGAATCGCCGGAAGCGCTTGCACCGCTGTTGCGGCAACATGCGCAGGATCTACACCTGCAGAGCGCGCGGCTCACGACGATGCTCTCAGTCGTGTTCAACGGTGACAACAGTCACCTGGCCGAGATTCGTGCGGCAAGCTCAGGGTACCCGCTGCGCGGTGCGTTGCGCACGGCCGGGGAGCCGTTCGCCGCGGGCACGGTGACGCGCTCGATTCCACTGGCCGGCGATTGCTGGCCGGATTCAAGGCTCGCCGCGGCGTTGAATGTGCAACTCGGCAGCACATTGACGGTCGGTGCATTGCCGCTTCGCGTCAGCCGCATCCTGATCAGCCGTCCCGACCAAGGGTCGGCCTTCATCGAATTCGCGCCGGCCTTGATGATGAACGATGCCGATCTCGCGGCGACGCGTCTTGTGCAGCCCGCGAGCCGCATGCAGTACGCACTGCTGTTGGCGGGTGATGCGCGAGCGCTCGAGCCCTACCGCGCATGGTTCGAGGCGCGTGCGCGGCCGGGCGAGCACTACGCAAACGTGGCCGATGCCAGCCCGCAGATCGGCGATGCGGCACACCGTGCCCGGCAATTCCTGTCGATTGCGGGCCTCGTCGCAGTGCTGCTGTGCGCCGTCGCAGTCGCGATGAGCGCGCGCAGTTACGTGGCACGCCACCTCGATTCGGTCGCATTGCTGAAGACGCTGGGCGCTTCGCGGCGGTTTGTGCTCGGCACCAGCGTGCTGCAACTGGTCCTGCTGGCCGTGGCGGCTGCGCTGGCCGGCGCGTTGCTGGGATGGCTTACGCAATTGTGGTTGCTGCGCACGTTGGCGGGATTGCTGCGCACCGATCTGCCGCCTGCGGGCTGGGCGCCGGCGTTCATTGGACTTGCGGTCGCAATCGCAATGCTGGCGGGATTCGCGCTGCCGTCTCTACTGCAACTGACAAAGGTACCGGCGCTGCGTGTGCTGCGGCGCGACGCCGATCCCCCCCCGATGCGGCTGTGGCTGGCGCTCTTTCCGGCGGTGATCGCGATCGTTGGGGTGATCTACGCCACACTCGGGCAATGGACACTCAGCTTGTGGTTCGCCGCGGGCTTCGCCGCCGCGATCGCGTTACTCACCGTGTGCGGTTGGCTGTTGGTGCGGCTGGCGGGCCGCGCGCGCGGGGGCGCCGGGCTGGCGCTACGGCAGGGACTCGCCAATCTCGCGCGCCGACGGGGCGGCAGCGTGGCGCAGATCGTTGCGTTTGGACTCGGCGTGCTGCTGTTGTTGGTGTTGACGATCCTGCGGCGTGATTTGCTGCATGACTGGCGCACGAGCCTTCCGGTCGGCGCACCGAACTATTTCTTCATCAACATTCCGACCGAAGAGCGCGATGATTTCCGTGCAGCATTGCTGGCCGCCGGCGCGAAGCCAGAACGCTTCCTGCCGATGGTGCGTGGGCGGTTGCTGACGATCAATGGTGAAGCAATCGACAAGCGTCCCGGCCACAGCGGCATGGCCGAGCGCGAACAGAACCTGACCTGGTCGACCGAACTCGGCGATGACAACCGCATCGTCGAGGGTCACTGGTGGCGGCCGGAAGACACCGGCAAACCACTCGTTTCGATCGCGAGCGAATTCCAGGAATCGCTGCATTTGAAGTTGGGAGACCGCTTAGGGTTCGACGTCGCAGGCGAACATATCGAGGTCACCGTCGCGAGCTTTCGCAAGGTGAAATGGGACAGCTTCCGCCCGAATTTCTTCATCATGTTTCCCCCGGGATTACTGGACGGCGCGGCCGGAAGCTACCTGACCAGCGCGGCCTACGAACCGCGCAGCGCGAGCGCGCTGACCGAGCTGGTGCGGCGTTTCCCGAGCGTATCGATCTTCAACGTCGGCGACCTGCTCGCGCAGGTTCGCTCGGTGATCGACAAGGCCGTCACCGCCGTGCAAAGCGTATTCGCCTTCACTTTGCTCGCGGGCCTGACAGTGTTGCTGGCCGCCGTGCAGGCAAGCCGCGATGAGCGTCGCTACGAAACGGCGATCATGCGCGTGCTTGGCGCCAGCAGGAGCCTGCTCACGCGCAGTGCGCTGGCGGAATTCGCCGCACTGGGATTGCTGGCTGGCGTGCTGGCCGCCAGCAGCGCAGCGCTCGGCGGCTGGCTGCTGGCGCGCCAGCTCGAGCTGCACTATCGCTCGAGCATCCTGCTATGGGTCGCGGGCGTGCTGGGGACGATGGTCGTCGTCGCAGCGAGCGGGCTCGCGGCGACGCGTCCGGCGCTTAATCAGCCGCCACGCTCGGTGCTGAACTGAGCAGCGTTACTTGATGCGCCGGTAGCGCTCCTGGATTTGCACGTCGTGGTCGCTCAGTCCCAGCGCCTTTAGCGGCAGGGTACCGGACTGTATCCACTCGTCACCTTCCCATTTGATCTTGAAGGTGATCGAAGTGCCCACGAATTTCGGAACGGCGAAGAACTCGATGTGCGAGCGAACCCGCTTACTCCTGCGTGTGTGCCGGTAATCCCAGGGCAGTGGCGGCAACGATTGCCAGACTCATTGCGAGTGAGCGCATAGGATCTCCCGGTCGATCTGTTGGATCGCGTAGATGTAAATGTCGTCCGAATGTACTCCTGCCAGCGCGACGCTACAATCGGGCGATCAAATTAGGGAGCGCGTGATGGTGAGATGTATTTTCGGATTGCTGCTGAGCGCCGCAGCGGTCGCGGGACATGCGCAGGCGGCGGCGGTCTCCGAGTCCGATCGCTGGCATGCGCACGCCCAGCACACGGAAATTGTCCGTGATTCCTGGGGCATAGCGCATATTTACGGCAAGTCGGACGCCGACACCGTATTCGGCACTATCTACGCCCAGGCCGAAGATGATTTCCGGCGCGTCGAGCACAACTACCTTACGAACCTTGGGAAACTGGCGCAGGCAGAAGGCGAGAGCGCGGTTTACTCCGATCTGCGCCAGCGATTGTTCGTCGATGATGGTCAATTGCAGCGGCTGTATGCGAGTAGTCCCCCCTGGTTGAAAGCACTGATGACGGCCTGGGCCGACGGCCTTAATTATTTCCTGGCGACGCACCCCGCCGTGCAGGCGCAAGTCATCACTCACTACGAACCGTGGATGGCCCTGGCGTTCACTGAGGGGAGCATCGGCGGCGATATCGAGCAAATTGATCTCGCGAGACTCGAGGAGTTCTATGGCAAGCACCCGGTCGCGGTGCTCCCGGTGCAATCAGCGTCGCGCGGCGGATCAAACGGCTTCGCGATCGCGCCATCGCGGAGCGCCTCGGGTCACGCGCTGCTCTGGATCAATCCGCACACGTCGTTCTATTTTCGCTCCGAACTGCAAATGGTCAGTGAAGACGGGCTGGATGTTTATGGCGCAGTGACCTGGGGGCAGTTTTTTGTCTACCAGGGCTTCAACGCCTACAACGGTTGGATGCACACCTCATACGGTGGCGATGCCGTCGACGAATACGCCGAGAGCATCGTCCAGAAGCCCGATGGCCCGTACTACAAATACGGCGCGGAGCTCCGCAAACTCAGGGTCACGCAGTTGTCGATTCCGTTCAAACAGGGCGCCGGACTCGCGAGCCGCGAATTCACGGTGTTTCACAACCACCATGGACCGATTGTCCGTGCCGAGGGCGGCAAGTGGATCGCGTTCCGCATGCTGCAGAAGCCGGTGCCGGCGCTGCAGCAGTCGTACCTGCGAACGAAAACACACAACTACCGCGAATTCCGCGCGACCCAGCAATGGCGCGCCGATACGTCGAACAACACGGTCTACGCGGATCGCGATGGCACCATCGCGTACTTCCATGGCAACTTCATCCCGAAGCGCGACCCGCGCTTCGACTACACGCGCCCGGTCGATGGCAGCAATCCGGCCACCGAGTGGCGGGGCGCGCACGCGCTCGATGAAATCATCTCAATCGTGAATCCGAAGAACGGCTGGCTGCAGAATACGAACAACTGGCCGTTCTCGGCTGCCGGCCCGGCCAGTCCGCGGCGCGAGGACTACGCGCGCTACATGTGGGAAAGCGGTGAGAACCCGCGCGGCCGGCACGCGGTGGAACTGCTGAGCGACATCCACGGCGTAACGCTCGACAGCCTGATTGGCGTCGGCTACGACCCGCACCTGACCACCTTCGATGTGGCCTTGCCGCCGTTGATCGAGGCGTACGATCGGCTGCCGGCGACGGATCCACGCAAGACCAGCCTGCGAGAGCCGATCGAAGTGCTACGGAGCTGGGATCATCGAACGAGCGAGCAGTCTGTGGCGACTGCTGTCGCCATCTTCTGGGGCGAGACCATCATCAATCGCCATCCGCAGGCGTCGCTCTCTTTCGGAGAACCGCTGTATTCGTACCTGATCAGTGGCGTGACGGACGAGGAGCGTCTCGATGCCTTGACTACAGCGCTCGATCGATTGCGGCAGGACTTCGGCCAATGGAATACGCCGTGGGGCGATATCAACCGGTACCAGCGGATCCGCGACGACATCGAACCGGCATTTGATGATCAGGCGCCGAGCATACCGAACGGCATGACCTCGTCAGAGTGGGGAGCACTGGCCGCATTCGAACCGCAGGATCCGCGTCGCAACCGGAAGTTGTACGGCGTTTCAGGCAACAGTTTCATTGCCGCCGTCGAGTTCGGCCCCACGGTGCGCGCAAAGGTGCTGACTTGCGGTGGCGAGAGCGGTGATCCGCTTTCTGCGCATTTCACCGACCAGGCCGAGATGTATCGCCACGGCCAGTTTCGCGATGCGCTGCTGACGCGCGACGAAGTGCTTGCGCACGCCGCTGCTCGTTACCATCCCGGGGATGCCGCTATTAACCTGAAATAATGCCGAGGCGTGCTTTCATGCAAGATCGCCAATACCGAGTCCGCAAGCGCGCCCATATAGGTACCGTCTCCTTGATGCTGGCGTTCGTGGGTGCGACGAATCAGGCGGCGCAGCCGACGGGGATGAGCGATTCCGATCGTCGCACCGCTTACCAGATGCTCGATGGCGTGCACCGCGCAATTGAATCCAACTATTTCGATGTGACGTTCAAGGGCCACGATCTCGCGGCGCTCGCAAATGTCGCCAAGGACCGCATCGGCAAGGCCAATAGCGTCGCCGAATCGCTGGCGGCGATCGCGCAGTTCGAGTTGGAACTCGACGACCTGCACACCACGTTCAATCCACCGTGGCTCTCGGTGGCTTCCGACTACGGTTGGCAAATGGGTATCGTCGGCAACGATTGCTACGTGATCGCCGTCGACCCCAAAAGCGATGCGGCCCGCCAGGGCGTCGTGGTCGGCGACCGGGTGAAAACTGTTAATGGCTTCGTGCCGGCGCGTGGCAGTTTGTGGCGCCTTGAATACCTGTTCAACGCCCTGCATCCGTTGCCGGGGCTGCACACGGATCTCCTCTCGCCGGCGGGCGAGGCGCGCACGCTCGATCTGGCTGCCAAGGTGCATGCGATGCGCGCCGTGCTCGATATTTCAAGTGCGTCGAGCGGCATGGATTGGTCGCGCATCGAACGCGCGAATGAGAAATTCTGGATGCGTCTCGAACCGGTGACCGTGCGCAGCATGCCGGACGTGCTGCTGGTCCGAATGCCCTCGTTCCTGCTCACGGCCGGTGAAGTGCAGCGGCGATTCCACGACCTGCATGGCCGCGCCGCGCTGGTTCTCGATCTGCGCGGCAACTCTGGCGGAGCGATCGAGGCGCTCAACGAGCTGCTGGGCGAACTGTATGCTGACGACTTCACGCTTGGCACTCGCATTCACCGCGGCGCCAAGACCCCATGGGTGGTAAAGGGGAGCAGCAAAAACGCCTACACCGGGCGCGTGATGGTGCTCGTAGATGCGCAGTCGGCATCCGCTTCGGAATTGTTTGCGCGCGCGATGCAACTTACCGATCGTGGCACGGTCATCGGCGACACGACCAGTGGTGCGGTGATGGAAGCCGAAGAGATGCCGCTCGAGGTGACCAACGGCGAAAACGTCGTGGTCTACGGGACTTCCGTAACGGTCTCCGACATCGAAATGTCCGATCACGGACGGCTGGAAAAAACCGGCGTGACACCCGATTTCGTTGTATTACCGAGTGCCGAAGACATGAACGCGGGACGCGACCCTGCATTGGCACAGGCGTTGAAATTCGTGGGTCACGCGATGGATGCCGCCGCTGCCGGCAAACTGTACGCCACGCAGTGATCGGGGTCGGGGGGCGGCGCAGTGTGTGCGCCGCGCGATCTCAGTGCGCGATTTCGACGGTCACCCACGCCTGCGCGATCGTATCTCCGTGCAGCGAAAGTCCTTCGATCGCGAATTCGTAGTCGCCGGGTCCGAGCGCGGTGTTGTTCAGCGCGAGGTGTAAATCGCCATTCGAATCGCGCAGCATGTAGTTCAGCACCGCGACGCGGCCCTGGTCCTGACGATCGATCGTGACGCGGAAGGCGGTGAATTTCGACCACGACACGTCGATCTTCAGGTCGGCCATCTGCGCGACGCCACCACCACCTAACGTAACGGCAGCGCGTCGAGACGGCGCGGTGCGGCTCGGAATGAGCTTGACGGTACGCGTGCTGGTCGCGGGCTCGAGCGGTTGTTCGGCGACGGCATGCTGGAGCGATGCGATGTTTGCATCGCGACCGGCGAGCTTGCCCCACAAGACCATCGAGGCGATCGCGGCAGCCAGTGCCAATGCGATAGCGGCGAGCAGGATCGAAAGTCTTTCCCACCATTTGCGCTCGGGCACTTCCCACGGCGGCGCGATGCCGCCGGCCTCGAGCAGGCGCAAGCCGGAGTGCACGCGTTCGGCCAGGCCCAGCTGGTCGATCAGCTCGGGATGCTCGCGGCAGTAACGTTCGAAATCCTGTGCGCCACGGATCGGCAAACGGCCCGCCAGGTAGCGCTCGGCAATCTGGTTCTTGAGGATGAAATCCCGGTCCATCGGCATCGACTGCGGCATTGCCGGAATCGCATGCGGCGCCGTCGTGGCAGGCGAAGCGGCCGCACTGGCGGCCGCATGAGCGCCCGGAGGCGGCGTAACGAGTGGCGCAGTACGCATTTTATGTAGGATATGCCATAACGACCTTGCGACCGTCCTATCGTGCCCGCAGGCCGGCCTGCGCGCATGGCTGGTGATCACAGTTCGGTGGCGGCTTTCGGCCGATGCGAACTGCGTCGCACTTTCGAGGCGCGTGCCAGTCAAAAACACGCCACCATCCGGTTGTCGAGGTGAAGGAACCCAGATGAAGAAGTCGCGTACGTTTTCGAGCCGCATCGCGCTGACCGCAGCATCGTGCGCATTCGCCACCGGCGTTGCAGCCACGCAGCCCGATGAATCGGCGCTGACCATCTACAGCTCACAGCAACCGGGTGCCATCTCCGCGGATTTCTACCGTCCGGTGCCGGGCGGTTCCGTGCCGCCCGCATCTTCGGTGCCCGGCTACGCGATGGTGCGGCAGGATCGCGACATACAGTTGAGCTCCGGCCATTCGACGCTGCGCTTCAACGATGTCGCGGGGCTCATCGATCCGACCACGGTAACGTTCAGCGTGCCCGCGAATCCAGGCGTACGCGTACTCGAGCAGAATTTCCAGTTCGATCTCGTAAGTACGGCGAAGCTCCTGCTGCGTTACCTCGATCGCGACATAACTGTCGAGCACAGTGTTGGCAATGAGGTGTCGACGATCTCCGGTACGCTGCTGTCGGCCGACGACGGCATCGTGCTGCGCAGCGCCGAGGGCAGCGTACATGCGCTGAATGGATATTCCGCCGTGAAATTCCCCGACCTTCCCGGCGGCCTGATCACGCAGCCCACGCTGGTGTGGGATCTCAATTCACCGGTCAGCGGCACGCAACGCGCACGCGTGACCTACCAGACCGGCGGGATCACCTGGTGGGCCGACTACAACGTAGTGTTCAACGAAGGACGCGATGCGAACAGCGGCATGCTCGACCTTTCGGCGTGGGTGAGCGTCATCAACCAATCGGGCGCGACATTCAAGGACGCGCACCTGAAACTCGTCGCCGGCGATGTGAATCGCGTACAGCCCGCGCCGCAGTCGCGCGTGTACGCAAAAATGACGATGGCCGCGCCTGCCGAAGACGCCGGCTTCGTCGAGAAGCCCTTCGATGAATTTCACCTTTACACACTCGGCCGCACGACCACGCTTCCGAACAATTCAACCAAGCAGATCGAGTTGTTCGATCGCGCGAAGCAGATTCCCGCCAGGCGCCTGCTGGTCTTCGACGCGCTGGGATCGCCGACATTCGGCGCGCCCTACACGGAGCGCAATCCCGGCTTTGCCGCGAACACCAAGGTCGAGACGTATCTGGAGTTCCGCAACGATTCGGCCTCGGGCCTTGGCGTGCCGCTGCCGGCCGGACGCGTGCGCGTCGCGCGCATCGACAGCGCGGATGGCAACCTGGAGTTCATCGGCGAAGACGTCATCGGCCACACGCCGAAGGACGAGACCGTGCGGTTGAAACTCGGCAGCGCGTTCGACGTCGTTGGTGAGCGTCGCCAGGTGGACTACAAAGTTGACAGCAAAGCCCGATGGATCGAGGAGGACATCGAGATTACCCTGCGTAATCACAAGGCTCAGCCGGTCGACGTGCGGGTACGCGAGCCGATGTATCGATGGTCCAACTGGAAAGTACTGACCCATTCGCACGAGTTTGTGCAGGACAGCGCGCAGCTCATCCACTTCAACGTCACGGTGCCGAAAGATGGCACGACCGTCGTGCGTTACCGGACGCACTACAGCTGGTGAGCGATGGCCGCCGGTGAGAACAAGCCCGCAGACAAGAAAGCGTTGTGGCAACGGGCTGTTGAATCTGGCAGGCACGCGATCGATTCCACGTCGCGCCTGTTTAAAAAGCTCGACGTGCCCGACTTAAAGCTTGAGGACGAAACCAAGGCGAGCCTGAAACCCGGAAAGAACAGCAGCGTGAAAGCGCCGCCGAGATCATCTCGCGGGCCGGCCGGGCCCCCGTCGCGTACTGCAGGTCATGACCCTTACGGACGCAAGACTGGCACGCCCGATCCACACGTGCCGGCGCGGCCGCCGAAGTCCGGATCGGCTAGGAAACCAGCGACAGTCCCGCCGCCTCGGAAGTCGTGGTGGAAGCGCCTGTTTCAGCGGCGTTGAGCGGATCGATATAGTCGACGCCAGCGGCCGCCAGCCAGCGCGCGGCGGTGGTCGATGTGACACGCTTCGCCACGCAGTGGATGCCGAGCACGCGCGCGATGTGCGTGCAGGCCGAAAGCAGCGCGCGCGGATAGCGATCCTGCATCGCCTCGGCGGTCAGCTGGGGATTGAGCTTCAGCATGCGGATGGCCTTGCAGCGCAGGAGCTTGAGCGCCGCGTCGTTGAGCGCGAAGTCATCGAGCACGACGCGGCAGTGGAATCGTTCGCACAGCTCGAGCAAGGGCAACGCGAGGTCGGGTTGCGCAGCCCAGGCGGCGGCCGGAAGGATCAGCATCACGAGCCCTTCATCGACGTCGTGCCGTGTCAGGCACTGCTCGAGGCGCTGCGCGAAGCCGCGGTCGAACACCGAAGCTGCGGAGATCGCCAGCGCAAAGCTCGAGGGCTTTCCGGCGTAGCGGTGCCGATGCAGCACGAGCCAATCAACCAGCCGCTCGAATACCGCGGCATCATGCTGCGCGCCGACCGGTGCGATGGAGACTTCGAAGCGGCGGATGCCACCGCCGTGTTGCAAACGCGTATATGCACGCGCGCGAATCGGCGTGTTGTCGGGAAGTTCGAGCGGCATCGTGCCTTCAGCATCGGGCGCCGGGAGCGTTGCCGCGCTACGCTTTTCGGCCTGCGGTGCGACCAGCATTGCGAAACGCTGCATCAACGCGCGCACGGCCGGCGTCACGACGCGGCTGTCATCGACCGGGCCGCCATCTATGAACGCGAAGCCCACGCCGATGCATCCGCCGAGGGGATCGCGGGCAGCGAGGAACAAGGCGCGCCGACCGTCGTCGAGTTTGCGATGGATGCAGCCGCGATTGGGCTCGAGCGTGAACACATCGAGTGCGGCGAGCACGTAACCGTGTTCATCCGGCCCCATCGAGCCCGCGCTCAGCCAGAGCGTTTCACCGGCGGAGTCATGCAGCGAAAACGAGTGCGCGCGCCAGGACCTAAGCGCGAGGAGCAATGCCTTGCCCAGGTCTTCCGAGACGGGTCGACGCCGCGTACCCGAGAAAGTCGAGGCAGTTTTCTCCGACAATAGGGACATGCTCCCGATAATGCGGCAGGCGGCCAAATGTCGCCGTGACGCTACTCCCGTTCCACTGCGGCGGCAGGAAATCACAAGAGTTGTCATAATTCGCGCGTGTACCACGCTCCCATTGCCGAATATCGCTTTGTGCTCGGGCAGCTGCTCGAGGCCGGCTCGCTCGCACGCCTGCGCAAGTATGCTGATTTTTCACTGGAAACCGCCGAGGCCGTGCTGGAAGAGGCGGGACGCTTCGGTGCCGAGGTACTGGCCCCGCTGAACCAGCCTGGGGATCGCGAAGGCGCCACCTGGACCCCCAATGGCGTGCAGATGCCGGCCGGTTTCCGGGATGCCTACCGAAAATATGTCGAAGGCGGTTGGCCGCAGCTGAACGTCGACACTGCGCACGGTGGCCAGGGCGCCCCGCTGGTGCTCGCGAGTGCGGTCGAGGAAATCTGGTGCAGCAGCAATGTCGCCCTGATGCTTTGCCCGCTGCTGTCGCGCGGTGCGATCGAGGCGTTGCTGCTCGTGGGTTCTTCGCAGCTGCAGAAAGTTTACCTACCGCGCATGTTGAGCGGCGAATGGTCGGGCACGATGAACCTGACCGAACCCCAGGCGGGCTCGGATCTCGCGGCGATTCGCATGCGGGCCGCGCCGGCGGGCGATCACTATCTGATCGCGGGCCAGAAAATTTTCATAAGCTACGGCGATCACGATATGACCAGCAATATCGTGCACCTCGTGCTCGCACGCATCGACGGCGCGCCCCCGGGCGTCAAGGGACTGTCGCTGTTCCTGGTGCCGAAGATCCTGCCGGACGAGCGCGGTTTGCCAGGGCCGCGCAACGACGTGCGCTGCGTGTCGATCGAACACAAGCTGGGCATCCGCGCAAGCCCCACCTGCGTGCTTGCTTACGGCGACAACGGCGGCGCCAAGGGCTATCTCGTCGGCGCGGCGAACCGCGGACTCGAGTACATGTTCATCATGATGAACGCAGCGCGCCTCGCAATGGGATTCCAGGGCATCGGCCTCGCCGAATCAGCGCTCCAACGCGCGAGCGAGTGGGCGCGCAATCGCGTGCAGGGCAAGCCCATCGGCGGCGCTGCACCGCGCGCGCCGCAGGCTGTCTCTTATAC
>JBEPVS010000032.1:0-16766 GCA_041690875.1 Gammaproteobacteria bacterium | reverse complement strand
CCACGTTTCCGCGCAATACCTTAGAGCCCCGCTTGCGGGGCTCTTTTTTTGCCCGCGACACCCAGTGCTTCCCGTTAGCCGGCGCGCATTAGAATCCCGGCATGTCGCTGGTAAAGGAAGCGGGGGACAGGGCGCTCGCGGCGCTTGAATACAGGGCGCCGTCCACGGCCGCGTTGCTGAAAAACTCATCGGCGCCAATGCTTGAGTCGGCGAGCCACGTCTTTGCGGCCAGTGATTTCGTCGTCGAAGCGCTGGCTCGCGATGAGCAGTTGCTCCCGGCACTGCTCGCGCAGGAGCCGCAGCGACTCGCTGTGCCGATCGCGATGCCGGTTGCGGCGTCGTTGATAACGGACGACGAGTCCGCGTTCATGGTGGGGATGCGCTGCTGGCGGCGGGCCGAACTGGCGCGCATCGCGTGGCGTGACCTGGCCGGCTGGGCAACGCTGGTTGAGACGCTGCTTGATCTCAGCAACGCCGCCGACGCGGCCATTCGTGCCGCGCAGGACTTCGCCTGGCGCCAGCTCACTCAGCGACATGGTACGCCGGCCGGTGCCGACGGCGAAACACAACGGCTGATCGTCATCGCGATGGGCAAGCTCGGCGGGCAGGAGCTGAATTTCTCTTCCGACATCGATCTGATTTTTCTTTTCGGTACGCACGGCGAAACCAGCGGACCGCAGGTGCTGGCGCACGAGGAATTCTTCCTGCGGCTTGGCCAGCGGCTGATCCGCTATCTCGATGCGCCGACCGCCGAGGGGCGCGCTTTTCGCGTTGACATGCGGTTGCGGCCGTTCGGCGCGAGCGGGCCGCTGGTCGCGAGCGTGGCGGCATTCGAGGATTACCTGGAGCGACACGGCCGCGACTGGGAACGGTACGCGTGGATCAAGGCGCGGGCGGTAACCGGTGCAAGCCAATACGAGGAAGCATTTCGCGCCAGCGTGCAGCCCTTCGTGTATCGCCGCTATCTCGACTTCGGCGTGTTCGAATCACTCCGCGACATGAAGGCGCTGATCGAACGCGAAGTCGCGCGGCGCGACTTGACGGGCAACATCAAGCTCGGTCCAGGCGGAATACGCGAGATCGAATTCATCGTGCAGTCGCTCCAGCTGATTCGCGGCGGGAGCGAGCGGCGGCTGCAGGGAGCGTCGTTGTTGCAGATCCTGCCGCGCCTGGCTGGCGCGAGACTGCTGCCGGGCCCTGTCACGATGGAGCTGGCGGAGGCCTACGATTTCCTGCGTCGCCTCGAGAACCGTTTGCAGATGCTCTCCGACCAGCAGACGCACTCGCTGCCTGCCGAGCCACAGCCGCAAGCCCGGATCGCCGCAGCGATGGGCTTCGCAAATTGGGACGAACTCGCGGCTGCGCTCGATGCCCATCGCCGGCGGGTGTCCGCGCATTTCGCGGCGCTCGTGCAGTCGGATGGCGGCACGCGCGCTGCCGGCGTGGCCATTGCAGTGGCCTTGGACGGCGAAGACTCGCGCGCCGCATGGACAGCGCAGCTCTCGAGCATGGGGTTGGCGGCAACCGACGCAGCGGCGGCGGCGCAATTGCTCCATGACCTGCAGGGTGGCGCGTTGCTGCGGCGGCTCGATGAACCGGGCCGGCGCCGGCTGCGTTCGCTGCTCGAACAGCTGTTCAGCGATCTTGCCTCGCTTCCCGATGCGTTAGCCGTGTTGCGACGGCTGCTGCGCGTCATCGAGGCCATTGGTACGCGTTCAGCTTATTTTGCGCTGCTGCTCGAAAATGCGATCGCGCGCCGCCGCCTCGTCGAGCTGGCGCGGCACGGTGATTTCCTGACCGCGCAGATCGCAGCGTGGCCGCTGCTGCTCGACGAACTGATCGATGAACGGCTGTACGAGAAACTGCCGACACGCGCCGAACACGAGACGTATCTTCGTACACGCCTGGCCGATGTTGCCGCCGGTGACGAGGAGCAGTTGGTCGCGGAACTGCGCAATTTCCAGCGCGCCGCGGTGTTCCGGGTCGCGGTGGCCGACCTGGCGCAATCGCTTCCGCTAATGAACGTGAGCGACCGCTTGACCGAGATCGCCGAACTCATCGTCGAGCAGGCATTGAAAATCAGCTGGGATTTCGTGACCGCGCAATACGGCACGCCGATGTGTGGCACGGACGCCGCACGCAGGGCGGTTCGCATCTGCGCCGTCGGCTACGGCAAGCTCGGCGGCATCGAGCTCGGCTACGGTTCGGACCTGGACCTGGTGTTCCTGCATGATTCCACCGGCGAGCGCCAGGAGACCGAGGGTTTGCGATCGGCCGACGAATACCACGAAACCAACGGTTCGCGCTGCGTCGACAACCAGGTGTTCTTCGTGCGCTTCGTGCAACGCGTCGTGCACACCTTGACGACGCATTCGGCCGCCGGGCGCCTGTACG
This sequence comes from Gammaproteobacteria bacterium, assembly GCA_041690875.1. Taxonomy (GTDB): domain Bacteria; phylum Pseudomonadota; class Gammaproteobacteria; order Steroidobacterales; family Steroidobacteraceae; genus FEN-1191. The sequence continues at coordinate 14,372 of JBEPVS010000032.1, read as the reverse complement.
AGGTAGACATGCGCCTGCGTCCGAGTGGCAAGGGCGGCATGCTCGTCACCAGCATCGAGGCCTTCGAGGAATACCAGCGAGGCGAGGCGTGGACCTGGGAGCACCAGGCGCTGCTGCACGCACGCGCCGTCTGCGGCGATGCCGAACTGCAGCAGCGTTTCACGCAGTTGCGGGCCCGGGTGCTGGAGCAGTTCGTGCGGCGCGATACGCTGCGCGATGAAGTGCGGAGGATGCGCGCTCGCATGCGCGCCGAACTGTCGGCGGCCAAGCCGGGCGAGGTCGACCTGAAGCAGGATCCGGGCGGCATCGCCGATATCGAGTTCCTGGCGCAATACTGGGCGCTGCGCTGGGCGGCGGAGTATCCGCCGGTGGCGTGGTTCGCAGATACGATTCGCGAGCTCGAATCGGTGGCGTCCGCGAACCTCATCCCGCAAGCGACCGTCGATACGCTGACCGATGCCTATCGCAAATACCGCGAACGCAACCACCATCGCGCCATTGCCGGCCTCGACGCCGTCGTGGCTGGCGGGGAGTTTGCGGCCGAACGCGCCGCCGTCAGCGAGATCTGGCGGCAGGCAATGGAGCTATAATCGGCGCATGAACCCAGCAATTACGCCGATCACGGCGGGCACGCCGCAAGCGGCCAATACGCATAGCCACTACGACGTCACGACCAGCGACCTGCCATTGTCTTGTCCTGGCCCGGCAATGGCGCTGTGGAATTCGCATCCGCGCGTTTACCTTGCCATCGAGCAGACTGGTTTTGCGAAGTGCGGCTACTGCGGCGCCGAGTACACGCTGAAGCGCTAAGGCCTGTGAACGGGCGTTAGGGCCGATACGGGCGGTACGATTTTTCCTCGACCAGCTTCGATCCCAGGCGCGTGTTGACGCGTTTCTTGATGGCCGCGCGCTCGTCGTTGTGCACATACACCGCACGGGCCAGTTCGATGAAATCCTTGTCGAATCGCTGTTCCGCTTCCAGATCGCGCAAACGGTCTTCGACATCCCAGAGACGTTCGTTGACGGACTGCAACGCCCGTTCATCGTCGTTCACCTTGTCGCCGTCCGGCACCGAGGCGCGCCATGTTTGCTCGAGCAGCGCCAGCTCGTGACGCACATTGGCCAGCTTGGACGCATCGCTCATGCGCGCCGACTTGATGCGCAATATGGTGATCTTGTCGAGCAGCTCGCCGGGCGAGACCGGCACGAGGATGTCTTGCATCGACGTATGTTAGCAGGGCCCTAGCCGGATCCCGCTGCCAGCAGCTCGTCGAGCCGCGCGCACACGGCATCGACCTCGATCAGGTCCATGACGCCCGGCACTTCGATCTTTTCGCTCCACGGCAGCTCGCTGGCCGGCCGGCCGCGAAAACGCAACGCAGCCTCGGCATAGCGGTCGATGCACCACTGGCGCGAGAGGTAGGGGCCGCTCCGCGCAACGCGCGTCGCCGCGTACAGCCCGATCACCGGCGTGTTGACCATCGTGGCCATGTGCGCGGGACCGGAGTCCGGTGCGAGCAGCGCACGGGCACGGGAGATCAGCGCCAGCAGCTGCGGCAACGTATCGGCACCGACGAGATTGCGCACCGGCACGCCTGCCGCGCGCTCGATGGCCGCCGCGACGCCGCGCTCGTAGTCGTTCGGTCCGCCACACAGCAGCACGGCGAGGCCGTGGCGCCGCGCCGCGTGCTCGATCACTGCCGCGTAGCGCTCGACGCTCCAGTTGCGGGCACGATGGCTCGAACATGCGCTGACGATGAGCGCGGGTTGTCCGTCCGGAATCTGTTGCCGCGCCCATTGCTGCGCTTCGACGGGAATCGGCACGTTCCATTCGACACGGCGTTGGGCGATGCCGAGCGCATCAGTGAATCCGAAGAAACTGTCGAGTACGTGTTCGTCGCTGCGGGGCGTGATGCGGCGGTTCGTGAACAGCCATTGCAGCTCGCGCGCGCGGGCGCGATCGAAACCGAGGCGAAGATTCGCCGGGATATGCATGGAAAACAGGCTCGCGCGCAACGCCAGCTGCATGTGCAGCAACACATCGAAGCGTCGCCCACGCAGCGCCGCCCGCAGCGTGCGCGCGCCCGAACGCAGGGAACGCTTGTCGATGGTGATAAACTCGACGCCGGGAAGCAGGCTTAGCAGGCGCGACTCAGGTCGGCCGATGATCCACGTGATGCGGGTGCCAGGCCATGCATGCTGGATCGTGCGGACGATCGGCACGACATGGGTCGCATCGCCGAGCGCCGAGAGCCGCAGGATGCATAAGCTGCGCGGCAGCGCGAGCGCATCGATCATGCAGGAACCGGGTGGATTTTGTCGCGATTGAACTTCATGGCCGTCGGCGCCGAGGTCCGCATCCAGGAATTCGCTGGCGGCGCGATGCTATATGACAGTTCGCGTGCCGGCAATGCGACGCCAAACTGGCTGGATGCCAGGTGGTGGTCCTCGCGCGGCGTGGTCAGCGTGGCCAGCGAAGGCCGCGGTTCCACCGCGCTGATCGATGCGGACGGCCGAAACCTCGTGTTGCGCCATTATCGGCGCGGTGGATTCATCGCAAGGTTCGTCGCTGATCGCTACCGATGGCGTGGCGCAGAGCGCACGCGTTCTTTCCATGAATGGCACCTGCTGTATCACATGTATCGCGCCGGCTTGCCGGTGCCGATGCCGGTTGCTGCCGGCTTCAGGCGCCGCGGCAGCACTTATACGGCCGACCTGCTCGTGCAGCGCATTCCGGGCGCGCGTTCGCTCGCCGCGGCGATCGAGGTGGCGCCGATACCGTTGGGCACGTGGATGGCGATCGGGCGCTGCCTGAAGCATTTCCATGCGCGCGGCGTCTGCCATGCCGATCTGAATGCGCACAATATCCTGCTGGGCGCGGCCGAGAATGACATCTGGGTCATCGATTTCGATCGCGGTTCGTTGCGTGCACCCGGCTGGTGGACCGACTCGAATCTCGTGCGGCTGCGGCGTTCGCTGCAGAAAATCACCGGCGGCATCGGGAGCGATCGCTTCACTGCCGCCGACTGGCAGATGCTGCTCGACAGCTACCTGGCGACGGCGATCCAGCTGCAGCAACTGCCGGCCTTGCAGAACAGCTGAGCCCCGGAAATTAGCTTGGCGCGCATGATCTACACGCTGCTGGTGTTGCTGGCGCTGCCGGTCGCCAGCCTCGTCGTGTGGTGGAGGGGCTTGCGCGAGCGGGAATACTGGCGCGGTTGGCGCGAGCGCTTTGGTCTGGGGGCGCCGCTCGCCGGCGCAGGGCGCGGGCTGTGGTTGCACGCGGTGTCGGTCGGCGAGGTACAGGCCGCCGCAAGCCTGGTGCCTGCGTTGCGGCGTGAATGGCCCGCGCTGCCATTGGGCCTCACGAGCGCAACGCCGGCAGGACGCACGCGTGCACGCGCTGCATATGCGCAAGGCATCGATGCGCGCTACGCGCCGTACGACCTGCCTTGGTGCGTGCGCGCAGCGCTGCGACGCTTGCGGCCGGCGCTGCTGGTCATCATGGAAACGGAACTGTGGCCGAACCTGCTCAACGAGTGCACGCGCGCTGGCGTTCCGGTGCTGATCGTCAGTGCGCGGCTGTCGTCACGGAGCGTGGCGCGCTGGTCGCGCTTTCGCATGCTGCTGCAACCGGCGCTCGGGGCAAACGTGACCGTCGCAGCGCAGTCTGCGCAGGATGCCGAGCGCTTTATTTCGCTCGGTGTGCCCGCAGCACGCGTACACGTTTGTGGAAACATCAAGTTCGACCGCGTACCCGCCGCCACGGTACGCGCAGCGGGCCTGGGCCTGCGCGAGCGATACGCCGCGGCGCGTCCGCTGTGGGTCGCGGGCAGCACGCATGCCGGTGAAGAGCAGGCCGCGCTGGATGCGCATACGCTCGTGCAGGCGGCGCAGCCTGCGGCGTTGCTCGTGCTCGCGCCGCGCCATCGGCCGCGATTCGACGAGGTCGCAAAATTGCTGGACGGTCGCGGAGTGCGATGGCTCAGGCACAGCGAGGTGGCTGCCGATCCTGCGGGCGCGAGCGCAGGTGGGGTGCGTATCGAAGTCCTGTTGCTCGATACGATCGGTGAGCTGGAAAATTTCTATGCGGCTGCCGACGTGGCCTTCGTTGGTGGCAGCCTCGTGCCAATCGGTGGCCACAACCTGCTCGAACCCGCCGCGCTCGGCGTGCCGACGCTGGCCGGTCCCGCCCAAGGCAATGCGCCGGATGTCGCGCGCTTGCTCGGCGAAAACGGAGCGCTGCGCCGGGTACACGATGCGGCATCACTCGGCGCTACGGTCGTGGAACTGCTGGGCGATACAGCGGCGCGAAAGCAAATGGTCGGGGCAGCGCAGGCCACCCTCGAGGCGAATCGCGGCGCGCTCGACGCCGCGCTCGCAATGATCAGGGAGTGCCTGGCGGAACCGTCGGCGTAGCGGTGTCGGGCGTCGCCGCCGGCGCCACGGCAGGCGGCGGCGTAGCCGGGGTCGGTGAGGCCGTGCCCGGCGCTACGGGCGCGGCCGGCTCTGGCGTGGCCGGCGCCGGGACGTCGGGCGACGCGTCGCCCAGGTTCGCCTCCGCCGGCAGAGGGGCGGGCTGCACCAGCCAGCTGTTGATCTGCGCAATCGTCGCGCGGTCGACGTTCCCGGCCGCAAGGCGCAGCGCAATGATGTTGTTGAGGTAGCCGTACTTCGCCTGCGCGTAGTTGGTCTGCGCCTGCACCAGCTGCTGGCGCGCGGTCAGCACATCGATGGCCGTCTTGGTGCCGACTTCGTATCCCGCCTCGGTGGCCTGCAGGGAAATCTGGTTCGATTCCACTGCCTGCTTGAGCGCGCCGACCTGCGCGATCTGGCTGATCACGCCCTGGTACGAATCGCGCGCGAGCTGCTCGGTCTGGCGCAGCGTGCGCTCATAGCCGGACTTGGCGGCGTTCCACAGGTAATGCTGCTGGCGCACGCGCGATTGCGTCGCGCCGGCGCTGAAGATTGGCACCGTGACGCCCACCGACCAGACGATGTCCTGGGTGTTGGTGGAAAAACCGGTGACCGGATTGATGATATTGGGATTGTTGGAATTGCTGAGGTCCCAGGAACGCGACGCCGACGCGTTGACCTGCGGCAGGTGACCGCCGATCGCGGTGAGGTAGTCATCGTGCGCGATGTCGGCCGCGAGCCGGCTCGCCACGAGGCTCGCATTCTGGCTCAGCGCGGTCGTGACCCAGGCATCTTCGCTGGCCGGATCGGGTGCGAGCAGCGGCATGGCATCGCCCGGCGTCGACAGCTGCAGGTATTTCTCGCCGGTCACGGCGCGGAGCTGCTCCTCGGCGCTCGCCAGTGCGCGCTTCGCGGCGATGACCGCGGCATTGCCGCTGTCGCGTGCGGCGCGCGCAATCTGCACGTCGGTGATCGCAATCAAGCCGACGTCGTAGCGACGCTCGGCCTGTTCGAGCTGGCGCGACACCGAGCGCAGCGCGCTCTGCTGCGCGGCCAATGTGTCTTGCGCGCTGAGCACGCCGAAATACACCTGCGCGACGCGCGAGACGAGGTCTTCCTGCGCGGCGTGATAGTTGGCCTCGCCCTGCGCGACGGTGCTGCTGGCTGCCTTCAGCGCGATCCAGCTGTCCCACGAAAACAGGTTGACCTGCAGGCTCAGGTTCGCGAGCGCCGGCGTCGACAAGCGTCGGCTCGCAACGCCCACCCAGTTCTTGCTGGCGTTCAGGTCGAGCGGCAGCATGGCGAGGATCGCCTGCGTGCGCGTTTCGCGCGTCGCCAGATGCACGTAATCCGCCTGCTGCATTGTTGGATCAGCGGCAAGCGCGTGATCGTAAACGGTCTGCAGGTCTTCGGCGCCTGCGGTGCCGGCCGCGCAACCCAGTGCAAGGGCAATCAAGCAGTGACGATTCATTCGCGATACATCCATTTCAACTTGTTGTCATTCCAGATCGAGGCCAGGATCGAACTGCCGCGCCCAGGCCGCGATGCCGCCGCGCAGGTTGGCCACGCGGCTGAATCCCCGTGCCGCGAGGAACTCGGCGGCCCGCTGGCTGCGCATGCCCGCCTGGCACATCACAATGATCTCCGCGCCCGCGTCAAGTTCCTGCATCCGCGACGGAATTTCCTGCAGCGGGATGCATACGCTCCCCGGCAGCGAGGCGCGCGCCACCTCCCAGGGTTCACGCACATCGAGCAGGCAGTACTGCGCCTGGGCGTCCATCTTCGCCTTTAACCCGGCAGGGTCTATCTGGGTTACAGCGGCCATGGTCAAAAATGGAACAGCGACGGGGCGGGCACGTTTTCGAGGGCCTCGACGCTGGTCTCGAACAGCACGTGCTGGCTTGCCTCGCTCGCGCCGAGGCGGCGCACCAGCCGCGCTTCCATGGCCGGGCCGGTGCCCACGATGGCGAACAACCGTCCGCCGTATTTCAACGCGCGCTCGAAGCGCGCATCGTAGATCGGGAGCGAGCCCGTGAGCACGATCACGTCGTATGCGGTTTCGCTGAACAGGGCAGCGCCGTCGGCGGTCGTCACTTCGACCTCGCCCAGGCCGGCGGATAGCAGGTTGCTGCGCGCGAAGGCAGCGATCTCGGCGTGCAGTTCGAGCGATTGCACGCGGCCGCCGAGCGCGGCGAGGCAAGCTGACAGGTAACCTGAGCCGGTACCGATTTCGAGCACCTGTTCGCCGGTGCGCACGCCCAGCGCTTGCAGGATGCGCCCCACCAGCATCGGCGTCAGCATGTGCTTGCCGCAGGGCAGGGGCAGCGCACTCTCGGCGCATGCAAGTGAACGCCACGGCGGCGCGACGAACGCCGCGCGCGGTACGCGCCGCATGGCTTCGAGCGTGCGCGGATCAAGGACGTCCCAGGTGCGAACCTGCTGGGAAACCATCTGTTCGATTGCGGCCTGTGCGCTGTTCATGGGATTGGCAATGATAGCAAGCTTTACTTAATGGCCGGGATATCGCGGCGCGCCGATGCCCGCTGCGCCACTCGGTAAATCCGCAGCTGCAGCGCGTAACAAAGTCCCCATCATATGGTGAATTCGACCTCCGGTGCGACCACCCGCTGGGCTATGCTGCATCGGTATCCGACGCGCCTGATTTCAAAAAGGGGATTGGGGCAGTTTCATGTCGATCCTGGCGCTTTTTTGCCTGCTGTTCGCGCTGCTTGCGGCTGCGTTGCTGGTGCTGTACGCCATGCAGCGACGGCAGCGTCGCGCGCTCGAGGAATTGACGACGCAGCTGCACCGCATCGTCGTCGGTGGGTCGCTCCGCGGGCGCATCGATCTCGATACCGATCAGCGCGAGGTCACGGCGCTCGTGACCGTCGTGAACCATCTGCTAACGCGCGCCGCCACCGTCGCGGAACCGCAAGCCCAGCCGGCGCCCGGGGCGGCGGTGAGCGAGCTCGGCGATCATCTGCACGAAGCCGTCCTGATTCACGGCAACAGCGGCATCCTGTATGCCAACCCGCAGTTTGCGCAGCTGATCGGCGCGCAGCCCGCCGAACTGGTGGGCCGGCGCCTCGAGGACCTTGTGCCGCCCGAATATGCCGAGCTCGTGGCAGACAACATTCGCCACCGCCTGGCCGGTGAAACCACGGCGGCGCGCTATGAGGTCGACCTGCTGGGATTGCAGGGACAACATTCCCGGCTCGAACTCAGCGCGTGGCCGGTCGACCATTCCGGCCAGCGCGCGCTGCTGATCGTCGGCGTCGAAGTGCTCCCAACGCAGACCGTGGCTGCGCTCGCCGCGCCCGGCGGATTGCGCTCGAAGGCGCGCGCGGCGCTCGAGTCTCTGCCCGGTGCAGTCGTGACCGTCGACTCGAAGAGCCGTGTTGATTACCTGAACCCCGCGGCCGCGACGATGCTGGGTATTGCCGGTGATGCGGCTGCCGGCAGCTCGCTCGAGGAGCTGGCGCGGAATGCGAGCGAGGCCGACCGCAAGCTACTGGCCGAGCCGGTGCACCAGGCGCTGACCGCAGGCGCGCCGCTAAACCTCGGACGCCGGCCGCTGGTCTTCGGCCCGGAAACTGCCGAGCGCCTTGTCGAAGTGACCGCAGCGCCACTGCGTGATGAAGTCGGCGACATCAGCGGTGCCGTGCTGCTGCTGCACGATGTCACTGAATCGCGCGGGCTCACGCGCCAGATTTCCTACCAGGCGGCGCACGATGCCCTGACGGGACTCGTCAACCGGCGCGAGTTCGAGCGCCGGCTGCAGGATGCCGTCGAGAGCGCGCGGCGCGGCGATGCGAATCATGTGCTGTGCTATCTCGACCTCGATCGCTTCAAGGCGATCAACGACACGAGCGGCCACCAGGCCGGCGATAGCCTGTTGCGCGACATCGCGAAGCTCGTGCGCAGCGGCGTTCGGGATTCCGATACGGTGGGGCGTCTCGGCGGCGATGAATTCGGCATGCTGCTGATGGGTTGCCCGCTCGACAAGGCGCGGCAGATCGCCGATGAGATTTGCCGCAAGGTCGCCGATCACCGCTTTGTGTGGCGCGATCGCATCTTCAATGTGGGCGCCAGCATCGGGCTCGTCGAGGTCTCGCGCGACGCGGCCAGCATCGAAGAAGTGCTCGCAGCCGCCGATTCCGCCTGCTACCAGGCGAAGCGGCAGGGGAGCCACGTCACGGTCTACTCCGGGCGCGATGAATTGTTGGCGCGCGAGAGCGGCGAGATTCACTGGTTGCAGCTGTTGCAGGGCGCGCTCAAGGAGCAGCGCTTTGAGCTCTACTGCCAGCCGATTGTCGCAGCCTATGGCGATGGCGATTCCGGGCCCGCGATGGAAGTGCTGGTGCGGTTGCGCAACGAGGCAGGCGAGCAAGTATCGACGGCCGATTTCCTGCAGGCGGCCGAGCGCTACCGGCTGATGGGCATGATCGATCGGCAGGTCGTACAGACGACGCTGGATGGGCTCGGGCGCGGCGCGATCGCGCTGCCGAACAATCGCTGCATCGGCATCAATATCTCCGGCCAGACGCTTGCGGATTCGCAGTTCCTGGAATTCGTCGTCGAATGCTTCGACGCCACCGGGGCGAGTCCGGCCCAGGTATGCTTTGAAATCGCCGAGAGCACGGTGATCGCGAACCTCGAGCATGCGCGTCGCTTCATCGGCGTGCTGCACGGCATGGGATGCCGCTTTGCGCTCGACGATTTCGGCAGCGGCATGGGCTCGTTCTCGAACCTTAAGCTGCTGGCCGTCGACTTCCTGAAGATCGACGGTTCGTTCATTCGCAACCTGGCGCGCGATTCGGTCAACCAGGCGATGGTCACGGCGATGATCAAGCTGGCGCGCACGCTGAATTTCAAGGTGATCGCGGAGCACGTTGAAGACAACGCCTCGCTCGATGCGGCACGTGCAATTGGCGTCGACTACTTGCAAGGCTACGCACTCGGCCGGCCGGCCCCGCTCCCCATCGCCGCCTGAGTGCTGAGGCGCCGCAGCATTAGCAGGCCCTAGGGCGCGGGCGCGAAAATCTCGTTGCTGCGTACGAACGCGTCCAGGAACCGGCGCATCACGCGCAGCTGTGTGCGATGCTCGGCCAATGCCGCGAGCTTGCCGGTGACCTCGGCATCGCTGAGCGGCAGTTGCTCCCATGCCAGGTCTCGCGCAATGCGTGGCGGCAGCAGCGGGCGTTCAAGGTGCAATCCGCGCGGCGCAGGCCATTTGCGGCCCCCGTGCACGATCCAATAGTAGACGCGGATTTTCGTTGGGCGCTCGCGCACCAGTTGCAACGCCAGTTCGCCGCTCGCGCTGTGATCCGGGTGTTTGTCCTGCGGCGCCGCGACCAGCACGATCGTCGGCGCGAAACGCGCGATCGCATCCTGCAGGTTTCGCCGCAGCTCGGCGCCCGTGTACGGGCTGCCCGCATGCAACGCCTCGGCGTACGGCACCGCGTTGGCACCGGTGTAGCGCGAGCGAAGTGGCACGGTCGATTGAGAATGCAGCAGCGTGCGCACGTCGCGATCGGGAAATCCCAGCAGCATTTGCTGCGCGCGCGGAACCCCGAGCCGGCTTGCAGCCGCGTGCGCTTCGGCGATGCGCCGCATTCCAAGTTTTTCCAGTCCAAGGCCTTTCGGCCGCAGCGTGAGCTCGGTGACGATCGCATCGATCTCGAAACTGTCGCCGGCGGTGATCCACACGATGCCGACGGTGGCATGGGCGGCAACGGCTTGCTGCAGGTAGCCGCCACAACAGAGTGTCTCGTCGTCTGGGTGTGGCGCGATGACGAGAATGCGGTCGCCGGCGCGTGGCGACGCCATCGGCGGGAGCGGACGCGGCGCCGGCAATACCGCCGCCGCCGGCGATAACGCGGCTGCGCGGCTGCAGGCCACGCGCGCCGTGCAGAATTCGAGCGCGGCCAGCACGCCGAGCGCGGCCAGCACGCCGCGCGTCGATATCAACGCTGCGCCTCGCGCTCGAGCAGTGCGCGCTTCCGTTCAATGCCCCAGCGGTATCCTGACAGCGCGCCGTCGCTGCGCACGACGCGATGGCAGGGAACCGCGACCGCGAGCGCATTGGCGGCACAGGCCTGCGCGACAGCGCGGGCGGATTGCGGTGCGCCGATGCGACGCGCGATCTCGCTGTAGCTGGCGGTGGCGCCAGGCGGGATCTTGCGCAGCGCTTGCCAGACTTTTTGCTGGAAGGCCGTGCCGCGCACATCGAGCGGTAATTTAAGGCCATTCACCGGCACGTCCACGCAGCGCACGACCGCGGCCACGCAGCGCTCGAAGTCGGTGTCGCCGCCGCGCAGGGTGGCACGCGGAAAACGTTCCCGCAGGTCGCGCTGCAGCGCTGCCGGGTCGTCGCCCAGCAGGATGGCGCAGATGCCCTTGTCGCTTTGCGCGACCAGCACCGAGCCGAGCGAGCAGTCTCCCACCGCAAAGCGGATCATCGTGCCTGCGCCGCCGGCGCGAAACGCGCGCGGTGTCATGCCGAGAATTTGATTCGACGTCGCATAGAATCGCCCGCCGGAGTTGAATCCCGCATCGAGAATGGCCTCCGTGACGCTGCCCGCGCGAGCGAGTTCACCGCGCACGCGCCGCGCGCGGCGCGCGAGCGCATAGTCGCGCGGACTCACGCCGACGACTTTCTTGAAAACACGCTGGAAGTGGAATGCGCTCATGCCTGCCTGGCGCGCGAGTGCAGCGAGGCGCGGAGGCTCCGGTGCGGCCTCGATGTAGCGGCAGATGCGCGCCATCAACTCGGCACGCGCGTCGGACGGTGAAGCCTGGCGCGGCCGGCAACGCTTGCAGGGCCGGAATCCGGCCGCTTCGGCGGCCGCGCAATCGGCGTGGAAGGCTACGTTTTCAGGACGTGCCCTGCGCGCCGAACACGATGGCCGGCAATACACGCCGGTGGTGCGCACCGAGTAAACGAACCGGCCGTCGTGCCCGGCGTCGCGCGCGTGCAGTGCGGCCCAGCGTGGGTCACGATCGAGGATTGGCTGCGATTTCATGGGCACAACTGTAGCCCAAGCGGCTGGGTGCAACACCCCGAACCTTGCGGTCGAATCAGGCGGTGCGCAACACCCGCGATCGGCCGCGCCGGCAAATCAGGTAACCGACCGCGAACACCAGCACGCAGCCGCCCGCGCCCTTCATCAGGAAGAGCGTCGGATGCGCGCTGCCCGCCGGCGGAATCAGCGACACGATGGTCGCGAAAGTCGTCGCCAGTACGCCGATCCATGCGACGAACCAGCCTGCGCGCGGTCCGCCAGGGATCAGCGCGATGTTGGTCGCTTCGTCATCGGCGCCCACGGCTTTCCGCCTCAACACCGGGAGCGCTGCGAAAATGTAGATCCACACGGCGCAGCTCAGCGCCGCGGTCATGTCGATCAGCAACAGGTACGCTTCGTGGATCGTTGATCCGCAGATGGCCGCCAGCAGCACGATCGACGTCGCGGCTGCCTGGACCAGCAGTGCAATGTGTGGGGTGCCGTAGCGCGGATGGATGGCGCCCAGGCGCCCGGGCAGGTAGTGGCCCAGCCCCATGGCAAACGGGAGTCGTGCGGTGCCGGCGATCCATGCGCCCAGGCCGCCGGCGCTCGTCAGCGCGAGCAGCGCCGCCGCGATGACGCCGAACTTCGGCATGCCGATGTGCTGGCCGGTCGCCTCCATCGCTTCGGGAATTCCGCTGATGACGCCGATCTGGCCTGGGGGCAACGCAATCAGGAGCGACGCCGTGCCGGCCACGTAGATGATCGTGATGACGATGCCGGAGACCAGTATCGCGCGGCGGATCGTGCGCGCCGAATTGCGGATCTCATCGCCGAGGATCGGCCCGAGCTCCAGGCCGACGAAGGCCAGCATCAGGATCGCGAAGGTGTTGAGCGTCGGCAGCGAATGAAGGTTCGGCACCAGGTCGGCAGCGTGCACTTGCGTCGCCGAACCAAAGCGCCACCAAGCCACGGCCCCACCGATCAGCACTTGCGCGCCGACGGCGATCGACGCCAGTCCGCCAATGTTCTGCAGCCATTTCGCACGCCGCAGCCCGAGGATATTCAGCAGCGTGACGAGCCAGAGCAGCGCGAGGCAGAAGACCCCGTTGTACATCGGGCTCTCATCGAGCGAGCGCAATGACGAGCCGGCCGTGTGCAGCACGATGCCGGACACGAACAGCAGCAGCGAGGGAAAGAACACGAGGTTTGAAATCCAGTAGGCCCAGCCCGCGAGGAATCCGTGCACGTCGCCAAATGCCGCCTGCGTCCAGCGATACAGCCCGCCGACGTGCGGGATGCGCGATGACAACTCCTGCACGGTCAGTGCCGAAGGCACGAAGAACAGCAGGAAAGCGCTGATCCAAAGCGTCAGGCTGGCGGGCCCGAGCTGCGCCGCCGTCGAAAGCCAGCGCAAGCCGACGATCGCCGCAATGTTCAGTAACACCAGGTCGAATGTGCCGAGCACACGATGCAACCCCGGCGCTTGTCCAGGTAGGGAAACCGTTTTCAACCGCATGCAGCAAGCCTCGCACAATGCGCGGGCCACAACCAGTGCCAGAGAGCGCTACGCTATCGTTTGCATTCGAAAATGAAGCAGAATGCGGGGCAAGTCGTCCTACCTGGAAATGCAAATGTTTCGCGTCGCCTGCATTGTGATGATGCTCACGTTTTCGGTGTGCGCGAAATCCGCGACGCCGACGCCCGCGCAAGCTAGCGCAGGCGGCAACGCGCATGCCGCCATAGACGTCGCGGCGGCCTCGCGCTTCGCAGCGCTCGCGCTCAAGTGCCTGCACAAAGAGTATCCGAATCACATCAGCCATACGCTCGATGGCGACGCCGATGTGCGTGCGCCGCACGAGCTCACGCCGGCATTCTACGGCTGCCTCGACTGGCATTCCGACGTACACGGTCACTGGCTGCTGGTGCGACTGCTGCACGTACTGCCGGATGCGCCATTCGCCGCGCAAGCGCGTGCCGAAGTGGCGCGGAGCCTGACCAGCTCGAACATCGCGGGCGAGGTGGCTTACATGCGGCAAGCCGATCGCGCATCGTTCGAGCGTCCCTATGGCCTCGCGTGGCTGCTGCAGCTTTGCGCCGAGCTGCGCCAGTGGCGCGATCCGCAGGCGCAGCAATGGCTCGCTGTGTTGCAGCCGCTCGAGAGCGAAGTAGCGACGCGAGTGAAGCACTACCTGCCAAAGCTCCACTACCCGATTCGCGTCGGCGAGCACGACCAGACAGCCTTCGCGCTGGGCCTGATCTGGGATTGGGCACTCGTTGCAGGCGATGGCGAGATGCGCACGGCGCTTGCCGACGCGGGCCGCCGCTTCTATTCGAATGATCGCGCCTGCCCGTTGGCATATGAACCATCGGGTGAAGATTTCCTGTCGCCGTGTCTCGCCGAGGCGGATTTCATGCGCCGCGTGCTGGACCGCGCGGCGTTCGCGAAATGGCTTGCCGCTTTTCTGCCTGGTATCCCGGCGAACTCCGGTGCCGCCTGGTTGATGCCGGCGGTGGTCACCGATCGTTCCGATCCCAAGCTCGCACACATCGACGGCTTGAACCTGAGCCGCGCCTGGATGCTGGAGGGCATCGCGCATGCGTTGCCATCGGGCGATGCGCGCGTCGCCACGCTGGCGGCAAGCGCCCAGCGTCATCGCGACGCGGCACTGGCCGCCGTCACGGGCGAGCACTATGAAGGCGGCCATTGGCTCGGCACCTACGCCGTCTATTTGACAACGCACGCGGGCCTGCATTGAACGAGGCGCCCATGAGGGAAATCAGATGGAAGAAATGTCCACCAGCGCCTGCGAGAGTTACCTGACCGAACGTGCTTCGCTCGATCCGCAAGACGCGTCCAGCGGGGACATCGGCACGCTGGCGCCCGGCAAACGCGCGAACCTGGTGCTGATCAAGGGCGATCCGGCAAAACAGATCGGCGACATCGAGCAT
>JBEPVS010000031.1:0-16786 GCA_041690875.1 Gammaproteobacteria bacterium | reverse complement strand
ACGTTGGCCTGCGTCGCCGCATTGGCCCACATCTGCTGGTTCATCGCCGGAGCGACGACGATCGGCGCGATCGTCGCCACGCACAGCGTCGCCAGCAGGTCATCGGCGCGGCCTGCCGCCAGGCGTGCGAGGAAATCCGCGCTGGCCGGCGCGACCAGCACCAGGTCGGCCCAACGCGCGAGTTCGATGTGGCCCATCGCGGCTTCGGCGGCGGTATCCCACAGGCTGTCGCGAACCGACCGCCCCGACAACGCCTGGAAAGTGGTCGCGCCGATGAACTCGCGCGCCGAGGGCGTCATGACGACCTGCACCTCGGCGCCGCGTTCGACCAGGCGGCGCACGAGTTCGGCGCTCTTGTAGGCGGCGATGCCGCCGGTCACACCGAGCAGGACGTGTTTGCCACGCATGCGCACATTATCGGCCAGCCGTGCCGTTTCATGCCATGCCCACCCGATATGTCCATCGCATGCAACGGCCATGACGCCCAAGAATCGGTCTCATGAACCTGCAGCAATGGCCCGCCTGGGAGCGCCCCCGGGAAAAATTGATGGCGGCGGGCGCGGAAGCGCTATCCGATGCCGAACTGCTGGCGCTGCTGCTGGGCGGCTCCGGGCTGCGCGGCAGCAATGTCGTCGACCTGGCCCGCAGCCTTTTGACTTCCCATCATTCGCTGCGCGAACTGCTGAGCGCCGACCGCGCTTCGTTGCTGGCCGCGCGCGGCCTGGGCGCTGCTGGCTACTGCCGGCTGCAGGCCGCGCTCGAACTGGCACGGCGCCACTATGCCGAGGCGCTGCGCAGCGGCCCGGTGCTCGATTCACCGGCCGCCACGCACCGCTTCCTGATCGCACGGCTGCGCGACCAACCGCACGAGCTGTTCTGCTGCCTGCATCTCGACAACCGCCATCGCCTGATCGCCTTCGATGAGCTGTTCCGAGGCACGATCGACGGCGCCAGCGTGCATCCGCGCGAAGTGGTCAAGCAGGCCCTGCGGCGCAACGCCGCCGCGGTGATCCTCGCGCACAACCACCCTTCCGGCGTCGCGGAGCCCAGCCAGGCCGACGAGCTGATAACGGCGCGGCTGCGCGAGGCCCTGGCGCTGGTCGATATCCGCGTGCTCGACCATTGCATCGTCGGCGACAATGGCTGCCTGTCCTTCTGCGAACGGGGGTTGCTATAGCAGCCGGGCGTGAGTTGCCGCCAATGCGCAGGACTGGTATAAAGCCCGCCCTTCGTTCGATGCTTGGCGGACCCAGTGTCTATCCAGGCTGTTGATTTATAAGGATCAGTACAATGTCCCGCGTCTGCCAAGTCACCGGTAAGCGGCCGGTCGTCGGCAACAACGTCTCACATGCGAACAATCGCACGAAGCGGCGTTTCCTGCCGAATCTCCATCAGCAGCGTTTCTGGCTCGAGTCCGAGAAGCGCTGGGTCAGCCTGCGCATTTCCGGTAACGGCCTGCGCACGATCGACAAGCTGGGCATCGAAGCGGTCGTTGCTGACCTTCGCGCCCGCGGCGAGCAGGTGTAACCATGCGTGAGAAAGTGAAGCTACTTTCGTCGGCCGGGACCGGTCACTTCTATGTAGCGATGAAGAACAAGCGCCTGCATCCGGAGAAGATGGAAGTGCGCAAGTTCGATCCCGTCGTGCGCAAGCACGTCGGCTACAAGGAAACTAAGATCAAGTAAGCTGCCTTTCGGGGCTTGATAGCCTGACTGGTAAAGCCCGCCACCCGGCGGGCTTTTTGCTTATTGAGGTGCCATGCCCGAACTGCCTGAAGTCGAGACGACGCGCCGCGGCATCGAACCGCATGTGCGCGGCCGTCGCGTCACCGAAGTGCGCGTACACGACCGCCGGCTGCGCTGGCCGGTTACGCCCGGTCTCGAGGCGGCGCTGCGGGGACAGCGCGTGCAGGCAGTGCAGCGACGCGCCAAGTACCTGCTGCTGAGATTCAAGCCTGGCACGCTGATCATGCATCTGGGCATGTCGGGAAACCTGCGCGTGCTGCCCAGCGGAACCGCGCTGCTCAAGCACGATCACCTCGAGCTGCAGTTCGATTCGAAGTACGTGCTGCGTTTGAATGATCCGCGCCGCTTCGGAAGCGCGCTGTACACGACCGATGATCCGGCGCGGCATCCGCTGCTGCGCGAACTCGCGCCCGAGCCGCTTGAGCAGGGCTTCGACGGCGCCTACGTGCATCGCATCACGCGTCGGCGGCGCGTCGCGATCAAGGTGTTGCTGTTGAACGGTCGGCTGATCACCGGCGTCGGGAATATCTACGCCAGCGAAGCGCTGTTCCGCGCGCGTATCCGCCCGCGCCGCGCCGCGCACACCCTCACGATTGCAGAATGCACGCGGCTCGCGTCGGCGATACGCCGCGTGCTGTCCGCCGCGATCCGCGTGGGCGGCACGACGCTGCGTGACTACGTCGGCGCGGACGGCGATCCGGGATATTTTCGGCAAAGACTTTTTGTCTACGAACGCGCCGGACTCGCCTGCCGTCGCTGCCGCACGAGCGTGCGGCAGATCACGCAGGGACAGCGCTCGACGTATTTTTGCCCGCAATGCCAGCGATAGATCGACGCACGATGCGCCGGCGCGAGCGCGCGCTGGCCGCACGTGATCCCGTCATGGCACGGCTCATCGAGGCCGCCGGTCCGTGCCTGATCGAGGCGCCGCACGCACGAGCCCCGTTCGAGACGCTCGCCAGCGCGATCGCGCACCAGCAACTGAATGGCATCGTCGCCAAGCGCATCCTCGCGCGATTTACGGCGATTTATGCGCCGGTGGAATTTCCGCACCCCTCCGCCGTGGTCGCGACCGAGGAAGCCGCACTGCGCGCTGCCGGTTTTTCCGGTTCGAAGATCCGCGCACTGCGCGATCTGGCGGACAAGTGCATCTGCGGCATCGTGCCCACCGTGCCCGAGATGCACACGCTCGGCAACGAAGCCATCATCGACCGCATCACGCAGGTGCGCGGCATTGGGCGCTGGACTGTCGAGATGCTGCTGATGTTCCAGCTCGCGCGGCCCGATGTGCTGCCTGTGGACGACTTCGGCGTGTGCAATGGCTTTCGCCTCGCCTACGGACTAAAAGGCATGCCCCGCCCGCGCGCGCTGGCCGAGTTCGGCGAACGCTGGTCTCCGTATCGCTCAGTCGCCGCGTGGTACCTGTGGCGCGCGGTCGACCTGGCGCGCGAGAAGAAGCTGCCATTGCCCGCTGGGCGCGCGCCGCGCGTGGCGTTGCGGGTGGCGCGCGTGAAGCCGCAGCGCGCGAAACCGGACCGCGCGAAGCGCTCGGTGGCGAAGCGGTCAAAGGCAAAGCGCCCATCGGCGCAGCGCGCGCGTGCAAAGGCGCGTCGCGGCTGAGGCACGCTACTCGACGATGCCTGCGCCTTCGCCACGCGGGTCGGACGCCGCGTTGACCGCCCCGGTGTTGCGATCCCAGGTCACCAGCTGAAAATTGCCCCAGCGGTACGAAACGGACTGCAGCGTATCGCCCTGCGCCGTCAGCGTCTTGACCTCATCGTCCGTGAACGCGCCGGCCTCGTAGCGCACGACATCGGGCGAATACTGCTGGTGGAAGCGTGGCGCGGCGACGATGTCGCCGGCCGAATGTCCAGCGACGAAGTCGAGCGTGGCCAGCAGCACCATGCCGATGATGAGGCTTCCGCCCGGCGATCCGCCGATCATGACGCGGCCGCCGGAATCGACGAAGGTTGGCGTCACAGATGAAAGCATGCGCTTGTGCGGAGCGATGGCATTCGCGTCGGCGCCGATGAGGCCATAGCCGTTCGGCACGCCGGGCTTCATCGAGAAATCATCCATTTCATCGTTCAGGAACAGGCCCGTGCCGGCGATCATGCGTCCGCTGCCGAACCCGAAATTCAACGTGATTGTCGCAGCTACGCGGTTACCGTCCCGATCGAGCACCGAGAAGTGCGTGGTCTGCGGCCCGCTGTTGGCGCCGGCGCCGATACCGGGCAGGGAGTTGCTCGGCGTCGCGCGGTCTGTGCGGATCGATGCCGCGAGTCCGGCTGCGTAGTCAGCGCTGGTCAATCGCTGCACGGGCACGCTGACGAAATCCGGATCGCCGAGATACAGTGCGCGATCGCGATGCACGCGCCGCATCGCTTCGATGACCAGGTGCTTGCGTTCCAGCGGCGAGGCATTCTTCAGGTCGAACTGCGACAGCACGTTGAGCGCCTCGATGAGCGCGACGCCGCCTGAGCTCGGCGGCGGCGCGGATACGATGCGCGCGCCGCGATACTGACCCACGATCGGCGCGCGCTCGATGGCGTGGTAAGCGGCAAGGTCGGCTTCGGTCCAGATGCCGCCTTGCGCGCGCACGCCGGCAACGAGTCGCGCGGCGCTCTCTCCCTTGTAGAAAGATTCCAGCCCGTGCTGCGCGAGCGACTCGAGTGTCGCGGCGAGTTCTGGCTGTCGCACCAGCGTGCCAACCGGCGGCACCGCGCCTTTGCGCAGGAAATTACGCGCGACGTCGGGCTCGGCGGTGAACTGATCCAGATGCGATTCCAGCGCGCCGTGCAGGTGCGCCGACTGCGGAAAACCGTCGCGCGCCAGCCGGATCGCGGGAGCCAGGCTCTTCGAGATCGGCAGCCGCCCGTAGCGCGCCGCGAGTATCGCCATGCCGGCCGGTTCACCCGGGATACCGGCCGCCAGCGCGCTGCGCGTCGACAGGTCGGGCACCGGATTGCCCTGCGCATCGAGGAACATGTCGCGGCTTGCCGCTGCCGGCGCAAATTCGCGCGCGTCGATCGCCGATTCAAAACCGTCGCTCTCACGGTGCAGGAGATAGATGCCCCCGCCAGTGAGCCCCGAGCCAGTAGGCTCGACGACCGCGAGCGCAGCGGTCACGGCCACCGCGGCATCGAATGCGTTGCCGCCTTCGCGCAACACTTCCAGTCCGGCCTGCGTCGCCAACGGATGCGCGCTGGCAATCGCGGCGTGAGCGGCTGCGTGCGCTGGCGCCGCGGGCGCCGCGGGCGCGGGCGCTGGCGCCGCCGATGCGTCGTGCACAACGAGCCACAACGCGCACAGTGTGCCGGCCGTGGCCAGCGCCGCGCGCTTCGAGTTCGTCATTTCGCCACCTTGCGGCGGAAGGCAGCCTCGACCAGCGGATGCACGAACTCGCTGACGTTGCCGCCGAGTGTCGCGATCTCGCGCACCAGTGTCGAGGAGATGAACGTGAAGTTTTCCTTCGGCGTCAGGAACAGCGTTTCCACGCCGGGGGCGATGTGGCGCCCCATGTTGGCGAGCTGGAATTCGAACTCGAAATCCGACACCGCGCGCAAGCCGCGCACGATGACGCCGATGCCCTGCGTGCGCGCGAACTCCACCGTCAGGCCGGCGTAACCGACAACCTGCACATTGCCGATATCGGCGAGCACGCCGCGCGCCAGCGTCACGCGCTCCTCGACGTCGAACATCGGCGCCTTGCCTGGATTCGCCGCGATCGCGACCAGAACCCTGTCGAAGATGCCGGCGGCGCGGCGAACGAGGTCTTCATGGCCGCGCGTGATCGGGTCGAACGTTCCGGGATAAACAGCATTGCGTTGGGGGGACACGGTCGCTCCTGGCCTGCGCTCGCTACTCAGCTGCGTTGGTACAGATCATACCCGACCACGCCGGCGGTGCCGGAGCGCAGCGCTTGCCAGCTCGCGGGCAGGGAGGGGAGCGGTGCGTTGCGCGGGCGCTCGAAGTAGATCAACGCGTCGCGCGCAAGCCAACCAGCGGATTCGAGCCGCGCAATGCTGCGCGCCAGCTCATCGCCCGCGAACGGCGGGTCGAGGAATACCAATCCCACCGGTTGCGGTGCGCGCGCAAGATATTGCGCGGCGCTCGTGCGCGCCAGTTCGACCTGCGCAGAGCCCACGCCCCATTCGCGCAGCACATCGCCGAGCCTGTCGATGACCTGCGCATCCTGGTCGACAAACACGCAGTGCGCGGCGCCGCGCGACAACGCTTCCAGCCCGAGCGCGCCCGAGCCCGCATACAGGTCAAGGCAGCGGCGGCTGTCGACCTTGCCCTGCAGCCAGTTGAACAATGTCTCGCGCACGCGATCGCCGGTAGGGCGAATCTCGGCTGCCGGGAACTGCCATCGGCGCCCGCGCCAATGCCCGGCGATGATGCGCAGTCGTCGCGCCTGCGCGCCGCGCGCGTGCGTCGTCTTGCTCATGGCGGCGAAGCCTACCGCATATGCGAGAATCCACCCATGCCCGATGCACCACAAGGATTTTTCGGCCGACTGCGCGCGCGCCTCAACCGGGGCGGCGGCGTGCTCGGACGCGATATCAGTGACCTGTTGCACGGACGCAAGATCGACGCCGAGTTGCTCGAGGAACTCGAGACGCGCCTGATCGGCTCGGATGTCGGCGTTACTGCGACACAGGAAATACTCGAGGATTTGCGCCAGCGCGCCGACCGGCACGAGCTCGCCGACGCCGACGGGCTGCTGGCAGCTTTGCGCACGCATCTGACTGCCGTGCTAAAGCCCTGCGAGAAGCCGCTTGTGATCGATCGCAACGCGAAACCCTTCGTCGTGCTGATTGTCGGTGTCAACGGTTCGGGCAAGACCACCAGCATCGGCAAGCTGGCGACGCAGCTGCATTCACAGGACTTGAAGATCATGCTGGCAGCGGCAGATACTTTTCGCGCGGCCGCGAGCGAGCAGCTCGGCGTGTGGGCCGAGCGGAGCGGAGCGCTGCTGGTGGCGCAGGCCGCGGGCGCCGATCCGGGCGCCGTGGTGTTCGATGCGCTGCAGTCCGCGCGTGCGCGCGGCGTCGACGTATTGCTCGCCGACACGGCAGGACGATTGCACAGCCAGACGCACTTGATGGAGGAGTTGAAAAAAATAAAACGCGTGCTCGCGCGCGTCGACGCCACCGCGCCGCATGAAGTGCTGCTGGTGCTTGATGCGAATCAGGGACAGAACGCGCTGGCGCAGGCGGAACAATTCCACGCCGCGATTGGCGTCACAGGGCTTGTCATCACGAAGCTCGATGGGACGGCGCGTGGTGGCATCGTCGTCGCGATCGCGCGGAAGCTCGGCATTCCAATCCGCTTCATCGGACTGGGCGAACAGAGCGAGGATTTCGGATCCTTCGATGCGGCCGCGTTTGCCGCGGCGCTGGTCGACGGAACCCGCACATGATCACCTTCGAGGCCGTCGCCAAGCGCTATCGCAACGGACGCGAGGCGCTGACCAACATCAGCCTGCACCTCGCGCCCGGCGAAATGGTGTTTCTGACCGGGCGCTCCGGCGCCGGCAAGAGCACGGTGCTGAAGCTGATCGCCCTGCTCGAACGGCCCACGCGCGGCCGTGTCACGGTCGCGGGGGAAAACACCGGGAATTTGCCGACGCGGCGCGTGCCGGCCTTTCGCCGGAGAATCGGTGTCGTATTCCAGGATCACCGCCTGCTCGTCGATCGCCCGGTGTTCGACAACGTCGCGCTGCCGTTGATCGTTTCCGACAGCTCGCTGAAGGAAATCGACAAACGTGTGCGCGCGGCGCTCGACCAGGTTGGTCTGCGCGGAAGCGAGCGCGTGCTGCCGGCGGAACTGTCGGTGGGGGAGCAGCAACGCGTCGGCATTGCGCGCGCGATCGTCAGCCGCCCGCCGATATTGATTGCCGATGAACCGACAGGAAATCTCGATCCGCAGTTGGCCAGCGAGGTGATGGCGCTATTCCGCCGCCTGAACGAAGTCGGCGTCACGGTGCTGGTCGCCACGCATGACCTGCAACTCGTGCGCGAATCGGGACTCCGCTCGATCGTCATCGAGAACGGCCGCATCGCCGGCGCCGTGGCCGACGGCACGCTGCCGATCATCGAGGCGCGACGATGAGCGGCGAGCTTCACGTGAGCGTTGCGCGATGATCGGGCCGAGCGGATATCTCGCCCGCCACGCGCAGGCATTGCTCTCGTCCGCGGGACACCTGGCGCGCGCGCCGATCGCGACGATATTCACCGTCGTCGTGATGGGACTCGCGCTCGCGCTGCCGCTGGGGCTCGACGTGCTGGTTCGCGGCGCGCGCGAGGCAACGCACGATTTCAGGGGCGCAGTATCGATTTCGGTCTACTTGAAAACCAGCGTTTCTGAAGCGCGCGCGAAGGAACTGGCGCGCACCGCGCGCGATCGTCCCGCGGTCGAACGCGTCGAGCTGGTCACCGCGACGCAGGCGCTGGCGCAGTTCCGCACCCAATCCGGCTTCGGCGACGCGCTCAATGCGCTCGAGGGCAATCCGCTGCCGAACGTGCTGGTGGTGACGCCGCGCCCCGCGCGCGCGAATCCGGCCTCGATGGAGACGTTGCGGCAATACCTGGCCGCGTGGCCAGAAGCCGACGCTGTGCAACTGGACGGTGACTGGGTCACGCGCTTCAACGCGATGCTGCAGCTCCTGCAGCAGGCGCTGCTGATCGCGGCCGGATTGCTCGCGATCGGTGTCGTTGCAGTGGTTGGCAACACGATTCGTCTCGAGATCCAGAACCGCCGCGCCGAAATCGAGGTCACCAAGCTCGTCGGCGGTACGAATGGCTTCGTGCGGCGGCCTTTTCTTTACACCGGCGCTTTGTATGGCGTGTTCGGCGGCCTGACCGCATGGCTCGTGGTCGTCGTCGCGCTCGCCCTGTTGAATCCGGCTATCGCCCGGCTCGCGCAGACCTATGGCAGCAGCTATACGCTCGCTGGCCCTGGCATTCGGGACCTCCAAATATTGCTCGGTGGAGGGGCCCTGCTCGGGTGGATGGGTTCCTGGCTGGCGGCTGCGCGGCACCTGGCCCGGATCGAGCCTGGGGCAGGCTAACACACTGATATATTTGAGCTTTAGAGGTCTGCGGAACTCCTGCGTGCCTTTAGCACTCCGACCAGATGAGTGCTAGAATTAGCCCCTTGCCAGTGAGGTGACCTCTCGATGAACCAGACCGCATTGACGACCCTTCAGACCGACCTGAACCTGGCCGGACCGCTGGGCAGCTTTGATGCCTATGTCGACCGTGTCAGCCGCGTGCCGGTACTCTCGCGCGAAGAAGAACAGCGGCTCGCGCACCGCTTTCGCGACGAGAACGACCTCGACGCCGCGCGCCAGCTGGTGCTGTCGCACCTGCGTTTCGTCGTGCACATCGCGCGGGGCTACGGCGGCTACGGGCTGCCGGTGAGCGACCTGGTGCAGGAAGGCAACGTCGGCTTGATGAAGGCCGTGAAGCGCTTCGACCCGACGGTCGGCGTACGGCTGGTATCGTTCGCTGTGCATTGGATTCGCGCCGAGATCCACGAATACGTGCTGCGCAACTGGCGGCTCGTGCGCATCGCGACGACGAAGGCGCAGCGGAAGTTGTTCTTCAACTTGCGCCGCCTGAAGCCAAACCTGAGCTGGCTGAGCGCCGAAGAGACACGCGCCGTGGCCGCCGACCTGGGCGTACCCGCTGCCGAAGTCTCCGAGATGGAGCAGCGCCTGTCAGCGCACGACATGAGCTTCGACCCGTTGCCGGTGGCAGGCGAGGAAGAAGAAAGCTACGGCCCGGCGGCCTACCTGAGTGCACCGGAGTCCGACCCTGCCCAGCAGGTCGAAAACGAGGACTGGGAGCAGGATTCCTCGGCCCAGCTCGAGGCGGGCCTGAAAGACCTGGACGCCCGCAGCCGCACAATCGTACAGCGGCGCTGGCTCGCGAGCCCGAAGGCTACGTTGCGCGAGCTGGCGGACGAATTTGGCGTCTCGGCGGAGCGTATCCGGCAGATCGAGGCCACCGCTTTCACCCGGCTGCGTAGCCTGTTGCCGGCGCTGGCCGTGTGATCCAAGCCACAACCTTCAGTCGCGCCTTGTCAGACCGTCGTCGAAATGCGACATAATAAGCCCCACAAAGTGATGATTTGCTATGGATTTTCTCAAGGAGAAATCCTATGCTTACCTCACTCCTCGTCGTGACCGATAACGATGCGGAAAAGGAACAGTCTCGAATTTGCAGAAATCGGGCTGTCCGGGTAGACACGGATGAGGCGATCGACGTTTTCGGTCGCCGGGCACGGCCAGGCGCGAACTGACGCGCCGCGCCCCGCAGTTTTGGGGGCGGCATTTTTTGCCAGGCTTGCCAGTCCGGATAAATAGCTGTCCGCCCGCGGCAGACCAGATCGATTCTGAAACGTTGGAAGCCCCGCTCTGCGGGGCTTTTTTTTAGAATGTGGCCGATGAAAGTGCTGCGCGCCGTACTCTCGACTTTGCCTGGCTTCTTGCTCGGCGTCAGCGCAGCGGGCAATGCAGCGGACATGCACAACGACAGCGCACAAGCGTGGCCGGATACTTTCGTCGCCCGCGTCGAAGCCCTTGCGCTGCTGCAGACGCTGAACGCCAACCTGCTCGGCCACGACAGCGCGACGCAGATCCTCGGTGAATGGTGCCGCGAGCACCGGCTCGCGGAAGATCCGCACATCGTCGTACAGCGCGTCCAGGGCGAGACCTCTCCCGCGAGCGATGAACTACGCCGCGATTTGCGCGTCTCGTCTGTCGATGAGGTGCGCTATCGACACGTGCGGCTGTTGTGCGGCTCGCTGGTGCTGTCGGAGGCCGACAACTGGTATGTGCCATCGCGCCTCACCGCGGCGATGAATCAGCAGCTCGACTTCACCGATTCGCCGTTCGGCGCGGTCGTGCATGAGCTGCATTTCCAGCGTCACACGTTCAGTGCGAAAGTGCTGTGGGAGCCGCTCGCGCGCGGTTGGGAGATGGAGGCAAAGGTCGACCCGCCACCCGCTGCAAAGCCGACACGCACAGCGCGATTGATCGTGCCGGAACGCGTGCTCGAGCATCGGGCGGTGCTCTCGCTCCCGGACGGCACGCCGATCAGCGAAGTGATCGAAACCTACACCGGCAATGTTCTGGCGTTCGCGCCGCCCGACAATTTGAGATCGCGCTAGCGGCGCGGCGCCGATTCGGCGAGGAGCTTCCGCAAGTATTGCTGCCACGCGGCCGCCCAGGTGTGCGTACCGTGACCGTGCGTGTTCTCGCTGACTGGCAGCAGCACGAATTTCCCGCGTGGAATTTTCTTCACCTCGCGCTCGGCGATGCCCAGCTCGGGCGGGTTGATGAAATCATCGGCGGAATTCACCCACATCAGTGGTCCACGAATCTCGCCAAGCTGCGCTTGCGGATCGTAGTCGCGCGATGCCGCAACCTGGTACATCAGGTCATTCGCATCGAGCCCATCGAGCACGCGCGCCAGCGTTTCATCCGTGTATTGATCTGCCGCATCGCGCGTCGGATATTGGCGCTGCAGCTGCGCCGGTGCGGTGCCGGCGATCAGCAAGATGCCGGCTGCGTTGCGCAGCCCGACCGCGGGCTCGCTGCTGTAATCGCCGCCATGCCAGGCCGGATCGGTGCTGATTGCTTCGATGACCAGGCGCCGCCAGAGGCGATTGCGCCCCGCGATTTGCACCGGCAGGCAGGCGAGCGGCATCAACGCATCAACGCGGTCGGCATGCAGCTCGCCCCACATGAACGCGTGCATGCAGCCCATCGACGTGCCAAGCACAAGGCGCAAATGGTCGACGCCGAGACCTTCTGTCACTAAGCGGAACTGCGACTCCACCATGTCGGCGTAGGCGTAATGCGGGAAATGCGCGCGTGCGCCATCGCTCGGCTTCGCGGAATGCCCGTGCCCAACATTGTCGGGCAGGATGATGTAGTAGCGCGCCGGATCGAGCAGGCCGCCCGGAGCGAACAACACATCGGCGAACTGCGGTCGCAGGAATTGATGACCATCGCCGCCGGTGCCGTGCAGGATCATCACCGCGTTGGTGACGTGGCCCTGCGCGTCGCGCTGCGGCGTGCCCAGCGTCGTATAGTGCATGCGCAGTTCAGCGAGCGTTTCGCCGCTCGCGAAATGAAAATCGCGCAAAACGAAGTCGCCTGCGTGCGCCTGCGCCAGGATGGACGGCGCCGCGGCGGTGGTCGGCGCTGGCGCGGCAGGCGCGGTAGACGGGCTAGGCGCAGCGGACAGCGTTCCGGATAGCGCAAGCGCCGTCGTAATCGCAAGTCGGTAGTTCATCGGCCGAGTCTCCAGCATTCGTTGAATCTCAGTCTGCGCTCGTGCCGAGCCAATCGTGCCCGCGCCGCGTCGTCAGCAGCGGGAGCAGGCGCGCATCGAGCTCGGCGTCGGGTGAACGATACGCCCACTGCGCGGTCGGCGGCATCGACATCAGGATCGCGTCGGTCCGTCCGCCCGATTGCAGGCCGAACAATGTGCCGCGGTCGAGCAGCAGGTTGAATTCCGCGTAGCGTCCGCGCCGATAGAGCTGGTAGCGGCGCTCGCGCTCGCCATGCGGCACGTTGCGGCGCAACTGGACGATGTCGCGGTATGCACCGAGATACGCGGCGCCGACCGCGCGCATGAACTCAAAACACTTCTCCCACGGCAGGCCGAATTCCGGCGTCTCATCGTTCAAGTCGTCGTAGAAAATACCACCGACGCCGCGCGCCTCGGCGCGATGTTTCAGATAGAAATATTCGTCACATGCCTGGCGCAGGCGTGGGTAGAGCGAGGCATGGAAGGGCGCACAGGCGGCGGCGGCTGCGCGGTGCCAGCTGGCCGCGTCCGCTTCGTATGGCAAGTACGGCGTCAGGTCGAAGCCGCCACCGAACCACCAGATATCGCCGGCAGTGAAGTAGCGCACGTTCATGTGGCTGGTCGGCACCTGTGGATTGCGGGGGTGCATGACCACCGACACACCCATCGCCCGAAAGGCGCGCCCCACGAGCTGCGGATTGCGTGCCGTCGCGGCCGGCGGCAGCTTTGTGCCGCGCACATCGGACAGCGCGACACCGCCGCGCTCGAACAGCGCGCCGTCCTCGAGCACCGCAGTCACCCCGTCGCCAGCGAGTACATCGGCGCTGCCCGCACGTTGCCAAGCGTCGCGCTGGAACTCGCGCGTGCCGTCAGCGGCGGCGAATGCGCCGCACAGCTCATCCTGCAGGCTGCCGAGGTAGGCGCGAACCTGCGCGGAGCGGGTTTCACTTGTGGTCATTTCTGTTTGGCCCGTTCAATGAGCCGCTGCAATTCGGCGACGCCGCGGTCCAGTATCGGATCATGCCCCTTGCTACTTGCCGGGCCCGGGGCCGCATCGGACACGACAACCGGCGGCAGCCAATCCTGACGCAGCGTGCCATCAACGTGATAGAGCTGCTCCGTCGCGAACGCAACGTCGATGCCGGTGCGCGGCAGCGTGAAGTCGCTGACTGCGCCGGCCAGGTGCGCCATCGACGTGCCGACCACGCGCGCGCGCTTCATCGCATCGAGCCCGATTGCCATGCCCTCGCCCATGCTGCCGGTCCAGTGGTCGACCAGCACGACCACCGGCGCGTCATAGCTGAAAGGACCGCGCGGCGTCACGTATTCGAACCAGTTGCGTTCGATATCGGCGCGGCCATAGTTCGGAATGCGGTGGTGCTGGTACGGGAGGGAGACTTTCACGAGCCGGCCCATGATACCGAGCGCCACTGAACTGTCGCCGCCACTGGGTACGTCGCGCAGGTCGAGGATCAACCCGGGTGCTCCGTGCAGCTGTTCCAGTGCGCGGTCGAACGCGGCAACCGTGTTGATGTCGCCGATCGAGTTGTTGAAGCGGATCCAGCCGATGCCATTGCCAAGCCGGCCGCTCGCAAGCTCGCCGGCCGGGCGGTCGAAGCGACGCTCGAGCTGCAGTGTGAGCGCACGCACGTGGCCGAGGGGATCCTGCGCGGTCAGGTGCCGTTCTTCATCGCCTCTTCCCGCCAACAGTGAAAGCAACGCCCACTCGCGCGCGTGCGCATCGCGGTCGTCGACGCTCGCGGTCAACCGCTCGTCAATTGCCGTGGAAACCGATTGCCCGCTGATCGCCGTGACGTGATCCCCCGGCATGATGCCGGCGCGCTCGGCATCGCTACCGCGCCGCACCGCGATGACCGCGGCCCCGGCCGCATCTTCGGTCGCCCAGATATCCGCAAACGTCGGCACCGGCAGCCAGCGATGGGGATTGTGCGCGCGCACCTCGGCATGAAAATCGTGCAACTCATCGAGTGCGGCCTCGATGACCGCCGCATAGCTTTCCGGTGAATGCGCGCCGAGCACGGCAGCTTTATAGCGATCGCTCCAGGTCAGCCAGGGTTTGTCGGGGCGGTCGGGCCAGGCGTAGTTGTCACTGAAGTCATGCACGAAAGTGCTGAGGTCGGCGATACGCGCGTCGTCGCTGAAATCGGCCGCGTTGGCAATGCCGGCGAACAGCATCAGCACGAAGCCCGGCACGATGGCGAGCGGCGACGTCATTCAGTTTGTGCAGCGCTGCGCGCAGTCCGCCATAATGCGCGGCATGATCCCACAATTCGAGGATTCACTCATGTTCATCCCGAAGCCCTTCCTGGCATTGTGCGCGTCGATTGTCATCGCAACGTCAGCGTCGGCCGCTGAACCCGCTGCAACAGCAATCGATCCAGCGCTCGCGGCGCTGATCGCCAGTCCGCAGCGCACAGCGTCGTTCGTTGCGCGCGATGCCGCGCGCCGTCCGGCCGAAGAGCTGACTTACTTCGGCCTCAAGCCGAACATGACCGTCGTGGAGCTGTGGCCGAGCTCAGGCTACTGGACCGAAATCCTCGGGCCGTATCTCGCAAGGGATGGCCACTACTACGTTGCGCAGCCAGTTCCGGGCAACAAGGAAGAAGACGCCGGCGTCGCTCGCTGGCAGGCACGTGTGGAGGGCATGAAGGGACGCGTCGGCACGATCACGCAAACCACGCTCGGCAAGGATCACTACACTTTCGCGCCGCCCGACACGGCCGACCTCGTCGTCACGTTCCGCAACCTGCACAACTGGGTCGGCGACGGTTTCGGACTCGAGGTCCTCAAGGGTTGCTTCAAGGCGCTGAAGCCGGGCGGCATCCTCGGCATCGAAGATCATCGCGGCCGCACCGACAAGCCGCAGGATCCGAAGGCAGCGGATGGCTACCTGCGCCAGGACTACGCGATTGCGCTCGCGCGCAAGGCCGGCTTCGAATTTGTCGGCGCATCGGAGATCAACGCCAATCCGAAGGACACGAAGGACTGGGTCGATGGTGTATGGACGTTGCCGCCGACGTTGTCGCAAGGTGACAAGGATCGCGCGCGCTATGTCGCGATCGGCGAAGCCGACAACTTCGTGCTGAAGTTCCGCAAACCGAAGCATTGAATTCAAGGCGCGGGCGCGGCCAATAGAGGGGGATCAGCATATGTCCACCTTGTTCGACGCGCATCATCGCGCTTTGCAGCGCCGCTTCGACACCGAACGTCTCGCGGACCGAATCGAGCAACGCCTGTGCCACGACCATCTCAGCGATGACGACCGCGCCTTCATCGAACGCCTCGACATGCTCTTCCTGGCGACGGTCAATGCCGCGGGACAACCGAGCTGTTCCTACAAGGGCGGCGATGCGGGCTTTGTGCGCTGTGTCGACGCGGGCACGATCGTGTTCCCGAACTACGACGGCAATGGCATGTACCTGTCGATGGGCAATGTCGCGGCGACTACGCAGGTCGGCATGCTGTTCATCGACTTCGCGCGGCCGCAGCGGCTACGTGTGCACGGCGCGGCTCGCATTGTGTCCGCGGACAGCGTTGCGTCGCCCTATGCGGGCGCGCAATTCCTCGTCAGCATCGCCGTGCAGCAGGTGTTTCCAAACTGCCCGCGCTACATCCACACCATGCAGGAAACGACACACTCGGAGTTCGTCCCGCACGCCGATACAATACCGCCGGTGCCGAAATGGAAACGCATGGAATGGGCGGCCGATGTGCTGCCCGCAGGTGATCCGGCGCGCAAGCCCTAGGCCGGTCGCCGGAAGCGCCGCCGCAGCGCAATGATCCACAGCACGACCACCAGCAGGTACGCGCCGAGCGCGATGCTGAAGCGCGTGTTGTCGAGTGTCGCCGGCGTCGCGGTATTCGCTTTCACGACCAGTGAGTGCATCGCGCACAGGAACGCGACCAGCATCAACCCGAAATAGCGCATGTGTCGCAGCAGGAAATCGAAGGTCTCGGCGCGCTGCGGTTCCGACAGCCAATGGTCGCGGTTCGGAAGATTGATGCGCGCGCTTGGCGAGGCGAGCGCGCGTTGCATGGCGAAGTTTACGAACCACGGCAACAGCACGACGAAAGCGAGCATGAAGCGCACGTACGTCGTGTGCGTCATGTGGCCGTTGGCCTCGCCACCGGGGCCGAAATGCGTCGCGACCACCGGTGGAAGCGGCGCACTGCTCCACCACACGTAGAGTGCCGCGAACGCGAGCAGGCCGAAGAACCACAGCGGGGTGCCGCTGGATGCGCGCGGCGACCGATCATTCATCGTCAGCGGGTCAGCGCCGCGAGCGCGGCCTGGTAGGCTGTGGCGGGTTCCTTCGCGTCGGAAATCGTCGTGTTCAGGTCGCGCAGCAATCCGTCCTTGAGTCCATAGACCCAGCCATGGACCGTCAGCTCCTGGCCGCGCTCCCACGCATCACGCACGATCGTCGTCTGGCAAACGTTCGCGACCTGCTCGATGACGTTCAGTTCGCACAGTCGATCACTCGCGCTGGCTTCATCGCCCGCTGCCGCGAGCGCGTGCTCGTGCTTGTGGCTGACATCCTGCACGTGGCGCAGCCAGTTGTCGCTCAAGCCGATGCGATCTCCTCGGAACGCTGCGCGCACGCCGCTGCAGCCGTAGTGGCCGCATACGATGATGTGCCGCACCTTGAGGATGTCGACCGCGAACTGCATGACCGAGAGGCAATTGAGATC
>JBEPVS010000030.1:0-16858 GCA_041690875.1 Gammaproteobacteria bacterium | reverse complement strand
GTGGGATCGCCGCCGTACGCGCCAAGCCGCCTCCGTTCCGCCATCGCGCGCGACGCGCGCCGAGCCCTCATTCGAATCGATGCCCGTTGCTTCGGCACTCGCGGCACCCGGCCACGAACGCGAGCAACGGCGCGCGCTGCCCGTGATCGACTGGTCTGCTGAACCGGCTGCAGAGAAAACCCAGGTTGCGGCGGCCGAGCAGGCCGCGCCATCCACGCCGCGCGACGTGGAAACAGCCACGCGGGATCCGGCGCTCGCGCCGCTGCCCGCACCGGGGTCACTGCCCGAGACGCCGCCGCCGATGATCGTCGATTGGCCTGCGGAGAGCGCGCGCCGCATCGTTACCTTGCGCATCGTGCCAGCCGGCACCGATCGCTTGCCGGGACGCGCCTTGCGGCAGGCGTTGACTGGTTGCGGCTTCCGCCACGGCGAATTCGGCATCTACCATTTGCCCGACGATGAAGGGCGCGTGATCCTCAGCGCCGCGAGCCTCGTGCTGCCCGGCACACTCGATCCGGTGGGCATGGATTTCCAGCGCTTCCCGGGCCTGAACGTATTCGCGGTACTGCCTGGACCGGTGAGCGCCGATCGCGCGCTCGAACGCCTCGGCCAGCTTGCTCTCGAACTGGCCGGCCGCGTGTCAGGTCGCGTACACGATGAACAGAGTGCGACACTCACCGCGAGCAGTACATCCGCATGGCGCAAGCGCATGCTGGCTTCGCTCGGTGAGGTCGCTGCAAGCAGCGCCATCGCAGGGCCGGCTGCCGCAGGGTCGGCCGCCGCAAAGCCGGCCGATTGAGCAGCGCGGCGGGGGAAGCCGCGGGCAAGGCCGCCGCGCGTGTGACCGCGCTGCGCGACGAGCTGGCACGGCACGATCATCGCTACTACGTGCTCGACGATCCGGATGTGCCGGATGCCGAATACGATCGGCTGATGTGCGAACTGCGCGAGCTCGAGACCGGGCATCCGGAGCTGTTGACTGCCGATTCACCGTCGCAGCGCGTCAGCGGCGCGCCGAACGCCGAGTTCGATGAAGTGCGGCACGGCGTGCCGATGCTGTCGCTCGAGAATGCGTTCGCCGATGAAGACGTCTTGGAATTCGACCGGCGCGTGCGCGAGCGGCTCGGTGTTGCGGCAGACGTGGAATACTGCGCCGAACCCAAGCTCGATGGTCTTGCAATTTCCGTGCGCTACGAGCGCGGTGTATTCGCGCGCGCCGCGACGCGCGGTGACGGCTCGGTCGGCGAGGACGTGAGTGCGAATGCGCGCACGATTCGCGCGATTCCGTTGCGGCTTTCCAGCGCTGCGCCCGAGGCGATCGAGATCCGGGGCGAGGTGTACATGCCATTCGAAGGATTCCGGCGGCTGAACGCCGAGGCGAGCGCGGCGGGCGAGAAACTGTTCGTCAATCCGCGCAATGCGGCGGCCGGCGCACTGCGGCAACTGGATCCTGCCGTAACGGCCAGGCGCCCGCTGTCCGTTTATTTTTACGGTGCCGGCGAATGGCGCGGCGGCGCCGCGCCGGCAACGCAGCGAGCGATGTTGCAACAGTTCAACGCCTGGGGTTTGCGCACGAATCCTGAAACACAGACCGTCGTCGGTGTGCAGGGCTGCCTCGATTACTACCGTGCGCTTGCCGCGCGGCGCGAAGCATTGAAGTACCAGATCGATGGCGTTGTCTACAAGGTCAACGCACGCTCCGGCCAGGACAGGCTTGGGCAGGTGAGCCGTGCGCCGCGCTGGGCGGTGGCGCACAAGTTTCCGGCCGATGAAGCACTGACGACGCTGCGCGACGTGGAATTTCAGGTCGGGCGCACCGGCGCGCTGACGCCGGTGGCGCGCCTCGTCCCGGTCATGGTCGGCGGCGCAACTGTAACGAACGCGACGCTGCATAACATGGATGAAATCGTCCGCAAGGAACTGCGCATCGGCGATACAGTCGTGATACGGCGTGCCGGCGATGTGATCCCGGAACTCGTGCGCGCGCTGCCCGATCGGCGCCCGGCGGATGCGCGCCGCATCGAGATGCCGACCGCCTGCCCGGTGTGCGGTTCGCCGGTGGTGCGCGAAGAGGGCGAAGCCGCGGCACGCTGCACGGGCGGATTCGTTTGCGCCGCGCAGCGCAAGGAAGCGTTGCGACACTTCGCCAGCCGCCGTGCGCTGGACATCGAAGGCATGGGCGACAAACTCATCGACCAGCTCGTGGAACGCGGCATGATCGCGACGCCAGCCGATTTCTATAGTCTCAAGCTGGACGCGCTGGCCGAGCTGGATCGCATGGGCGAGAAATCGGCGGCCAACGTGCTGGCGGCGCTCGAACACAGCAAACGCACGACGCTGCCGCGCTTCCTGCACGCGCTCGGCATCCGCGATGTCGGGGAAGCGACCGCAGTTGCATTGGCTTCGCACTTTGGCAGGTTCGCTGCCTTGCGCGCGGCGAGCACCGAACAGATCCTGGAGGTGCCCGATGTCGGCCCGATCATTGCCGCACACGTACACTCCTTTTTCGCAAGCGACGCGAACCGCGCGGTCATCGCGCGGCTGCTGGCGACCGGACTCCAATGGCCGGAAGGTCCGCCGGCACCCCGCGCGGTCGGCGCACTCGATGGCCTCACCGTGGTGCTGACCGGCACGCTTAATTCAATGACGCGTGAGCAGGCAGGCGAATCCTTGCAGGCGCTGGGCGCAAAACTCGGCGCTTCTGTTTCCAAGCGCACCAGCTATGTCGTAGCGGGCGCGGAGGCCGGCTCGAAGCTCAAGCGCGCCCGCGAATTGGGAATTCCCGTTCTCGATGAAACGGGGCTCGCGCAGCTGTTGCGCGGCGAGCGTTCCCCGACCTGAGTTTCAAGGCGCGCGTCGCACCGAGGCGCGATGGCTGCGTGCGTCTAGCATCGCCAGCACCTCGGCGCGGCCCGCGGGAGCGTGCACCAGCAAGCCCACGACATCGCCTGGACGCGCCCAGTCCAGCGCGCAGGCCGCCGCCTCCGGCTCCGTGTCACGCATCGCGATCGCCCGCGCCGGCACATCGGCGCGCAGCAATGCGGCGCGAATCAGCCGCGGGATCTCGCCCGGTTCGCGTCCGCGCAGGTGCGTCGCAATCTCCTTCACGACAACCAGCTCGGGACGGAAACTGGCGACCACCTGCGAGACCTGTTCGATGTCTGCGTCACGCCGGTTGCCTGCGTGACCCAGCAAGACGGCGAGCCGTCCGCCCGGTCCACGCAGTTGTTCGGCGACGCTTAAGAATCCACGCAGCCCGTCGGGATTGTGAGCGTAGTCCATCAATACCTGCACGCCGCCGAGATCGAAACGCATCATGCGACCCGGGTTGTCGGTCAGGTTTTCGCCAAAGCGAGCGAATACCGCAGCGATGGTCGCCGGCGAAATGTCCAGCGTCAGTGCCGCCAGTGAGGCGGCGGCCAGGTTGGCGATGTTGTAGGCAGCGGTGCCGCCGATCGAGAGTGGCAGTGCGGTGATCGCTCCGAGGTCGTGCTGCACGCCGTGCACTTCGGCGATCAAACGTCCGGCGCGCACGCCCGCGGTGGTAGCACCTTGTTCCCGGTACGCGCGCAGCGCAGGGGCGTCGGCATCCAGTGCAAACCAGCCCAGGCGCGGTGCGCGCCCGGCGCCGAATCGTCGCGCCAATTCCAGCGCTTTCGCGCGCAGCAATGCGTCATCGGCATTGAGCACCAGCAATCCCTTCGAACCGAGCAGCGCGGCGACGGTCAGCTTGGCATCGGCGAGGCCGGCCAGATCATCAATGCCATATTCACCAAAATGATCCGTGCTGATGTTCGTGACGACTGCGACATCGGCGCGCGACACGGCGATGCCACGGCGCAGGATGCCGCCGCGCGCGGTCTCCAAGATAGCCGCCTCGGTGCGCGCATCGCGCATCACGCGGCGGGTGCCGGCCGGTCCGGAGTAGTCGCCGCTCGCGACAGTTTCATCGCCGATGAACACGCCATCGGTGCAGTTGTAGCCCGCGCGCCAGCCCTGCGCGCGCGCGCAAGCGGCGAGCAATCGCACCGTCGTCGTCTTGCCATTCGACCCGGTGACGACAACAGTAGGAATGCCGTGCACCTGCGGCCAGGGCACTGCCTCGGGTGCCGGCAATGCATCCAATGGATAGGTGCGTTCTCCCGCGCCGGCGCCCAATGTCAGCGCATCGTCATCGAGCAGATGGGGCAGCCCGCGGCGCTCGCTCTCCGCAAGGAGCGACTGCAGGGCGGGGTGTGCTTCACGCGTCGCGAGCAGCGCGAAACGCGCCATCGCAGCAGCCTCATCGAGCACGGGCGGCACGACGGTGGCCGGATCCGCCGCGTCCTCGAGCGCCGCGGCGAGCATCGCAGCGGGCAGTTCGGCCCAGTCCGTCGGGTTGCGTTGCTGAAGTGTCGCGCACAGCGCCCACTCGTTCACCTCGGTGGCGAGGAACAGCAGGTCGCAGGGCGCAGAGAGCGCCAGCGAAACACCGCCGGCGTGCGCTCGCGCGACGAGTTCTGTTTCGCGCCATTCCAGGTGTTTTCGCGCGCGGCCGACTCGTGCGCGCCAACCATCCAGCAGCGCGTCATCGATGGGAATGCCGACGGCCTCGAGCACGGCTCCGGGGTGCGTGAAGAACAGATTGGCGCCGGTGAGCCGGCGCGAATCAGTAAATGGTAGCGCGGATTCGGGCTTCAGTCTTCGATCTCCGGCGCCAGCCGCACGCCGCGTTCGTCGCGGATCACGCCTTCGAGCCCCAGATCGAGCGCCTGCGCCTCGCCGGTGCTCGCAGGCGAAGCGAATCCGTTCGACTTTGCGGGCGCCGATGCCCTGGCTGCGCCTGATGCCGTTGCGGCGGAGGCTGCCATACCCATCGCGGATTCATCAGCAAGGCTCCCGGTAAACTGCGGTGCGCGCGACGGCGGCGAGCCGGCGGGCCGGAACTTCGTGATCTGTTTCCACGAACGCACCAGCGAGTCCGCAAAGACCAGCAGCAGGTCGCCGGGAGCACCCATCTGCAGCGCCGCGTCGATGGCTTCCTGTTCATCGGGGATCATCGAGATCGCGTCGGCGGGGACGCCGGCGGCCGTCAAGGCCTGCGACATGATGCGCGGCACTTCATCCGGTGCGCGATCGCGCAGGTTGTCATCGCGCCGACAGATGTAGTGATCGAAGCGCCCCGCGACGGCCTGTGCGATGGCGACGAGGTCTTCGTTACGCCGATCACCGGGGCCGGCCAGCACGACGACGCGTCGGCCGGCCACATCGAGCTGTTGCGCCAGGCTCGCCATTGCAGCAACCGCGTGCGCGTTGTGGCCGTAGTCGAACAGCACCTTGAACGGGTGTTCGTTGAATACGTTCATACGGCCGGGCGCCTGGAAGAACGTGGAATCGAAAGTGCGCAACCCCTGGCGGATCGCATCCAGCTTGATACCGAGCGAAAACGCCATAGCCGCGGCGAACATCGCGTTCTGCACGTTGTGCATCGCGCGGCCTTCGAGCGTCGCGGGAATCAGGTGCGTCCACAGCAGCGGAATATGGCTGCCGCGATCGTACAGTGCGATCATTTGCCCATTGACCCCCGCTTCAAGCGCGCAGGCGCGGCCACCGGCGCGGATGTGTTCCCGCACCAGTTTGTGATGCGGATTCACGGTCACGTAGCAGATGTTCTTCGCCTCGGTATAGCCGGACATTTTCAGCACCAGCGGATCATCGGCATTGAGCACTGCGCAGTCTGTCGCCACCTCGACGACGACGCGCTTGACCTCGGCCAGCTGCTCGAGCGTGTCGATGCCTTTGATACCCAGATGGTCAGCCTGCACGTTGAGCACGGCGCCGACATTGACTTCGTTGACGCCCATGCCCGCTCGCAACAATCCGCCGCGCGCCGTCTCGAGCACCGCGATGTCGATCTGCGGGTCGGCGAGCACCATGCGCGCCGAGACGGGCCCCGTCATATCGCCCTGCACGGTGCGCTGGCCGTTGATGTAGACGCCATCGGTCGTAGTCAGGCCGGGCGTGAAGCCGGCCATTTTCGTGACGTGTGCGAGCATGCGCACCGTCGTCGTCTTCCCGTTCGTGCCGGTGACGGCAGCGATCGGCACTCTCGACGCCGTGCCCGGGGGGAACAGCATATCGATGACCGGATTTGCCACTTCGCGTGGCGTGCCTTCGCTGGGCGCAACGTGCATGCGGAAGCCGGGTGCGGCGTTGACCTCGCAGATGCCGCCGCCAATCTTGCGATAGCTCTCGGTGATGTTCTTCGACAGGAAATCGACGCCGCCGACATCGAGTCCGATGGCACGCACCGCGCGCTCGGCCATTTCGCGATTATCCGGATGGATTACGTCGGTCACATCGGTCGCGGTGCCCCCGGTGGACAGATTGGCTGTCGAGCGCAGGAATACGACCTGGCCCGCCTCGGGCACCGACGCCGCCGTCATGCCGACGCCCTCAAGCATCTTCTGCGCCTGGGCGTCGAGTTCCAGCCGCGTCAGCACCTTCTCGTGGCCGACACCGCGGCGCGGATCCTGGTTGACGGTGTCGACCAGTGCCGCGATGTCGTGCGTGCCGTCGCCGACGACATGCCCCGGAGTACGGCGCGTCGCCGCGACCAGCTCACCGTTGACGACGAGCAGCCGGTGATCATCGCCCTCGAGGAAGGTCTCGACGATTACGGAACGCGAGTGTTCGCGTGCGACGAGATATCCTTGCGCGACCTCTGCATCCGTTGTCAGGCGTATCGAAATGCCGCGGCCGTGGTTGCCGTTGTACGGTTTCGTCACCACCGGAAAGCCGATGCTCTGCGCCGCTCGAACGGCCTGCGCTTCGCTCTGCACCAACTCCTGCTTCGGCACCGGCAAGCCGAGTGTCGCAAGGATCTTGTTCGTTTCTTCCTTGTCGCTGGCCAACTCGACCGCGATATGCGGCGTGCGGCCGGTGACCGTGGCCTGGATGCGCTGCTGGAACTTCCCGTGACCGAGTTGCACCAGCGATTGGTCGTTCAGTCGCAACCACGGAATGCCGCGCTCCTTGGCGGCGCGAACGAGCGACGCTGTCGAGGGACCGAGCGCGCGGCGCTGCGCGAAGCGGATAAACTCGTCGCGCGCCGTGGGCCAGCTCCAGCCCTCGGGGACCGAGCCGGCGGGGCGGATCGACTCCGGCAGCAGCGAGCACAACAATCGCAATCCCAATTCACCGGCCGCGATGCCTTCATCGCGTTGCTCGTATTCATACACGACGGTGTACACGCCCGGCGGTCCCGCACTGCGTGTCTTGCCGAAGGTGACTGCTTCGCCCGCCATGTTTTGCAGTTCGATCGCGACATGCTCGAGCACATGGCCGAGCCAGGTGCCTTCGTCCTCGCGCATGCGCCGGTAGAATCCGCCGGGCTCGCGATACGAGCAGCCATGCTCGGCGAGGCCGGGCAGTGCGGCGGCGAGCGCGTCGATGTAGGCGTTTCCGAGGCGCCCGGTGGGCCACGACTCAAGCTCACCGAGGTCGAGCTCCAGCCGGATGACCGGAAAATGCGCGTACAGCGAGGGGCCGACATAGACGGATCGATCCAGGATGCGCACGGTTGAAATTTCCCTATCGTTATTCTTTTGATTGCTATTCTTTTGCGTGTGCCAGTCCGGCCGCCTGTGCAAGCCGCGTGTGCAGGTTAAAGGTCGCGCCGGCCGTGAGGATATGCACGCGTAATCCCAGCATGCACACGGGTTGTCCTTCCGATACTTCGCTGATCGACGAGTACGTCACCTCAGAGGCATCAACGACGGTAACGCCGCCGCTCCCTTCAACTTCAATCGTTTCATCCGGGCCAATGAAGGCCCCGGTGTCTTCATCAAGGCCTATTCCGATGGCGAATGGATTGTACGCAAGAGCGGTTATCAATCTTCCCAGCCGATCGCGCTGCCTGAAATGCTGGTCGATGATGAAACGATTGGTGAGCCCGAGGCCCGGCGCGAGGCGCACGCTGCCTGAGATGACGGCGGACCCTTCATCGCCGAAGGCAATCATGTGTTCGCTCAGGATGCTCGCTCCCGCGCTCGTGCCGCCCACCGCCACGCCGTTCGCGTTGCGCGCGCGGATCACCTTCGCGACCGGCGTGCCACCCAGCAGTGTGGTCAGTCGCAGTTGGTTGCCGCCTGTGAAGAAGATGCCGGTGGCTTCCTCGAGCCGGCGCAGGCGGTTGGGTTCATGGCAGTCGCGCCGCGTGTCGAAATCCATCGTCGCGACCTGAGCCGCGCCGAGCTCCGTGAAAAGTTGTTCGTAGCGCGCGCCGGTCTCGTGCATGCGGCTGGCGGTCGGGACAACGACGATGTTGGCATCGGGGCCACCCGACACGCGTACAAAACGCTCGAGGATTTGCCGGTCGTTCTCCTTATTCTCGGCGCCTCCGATCGGCACGATCCAACCGCGCTTTACGCCTTCGGGACTCTTGCTGGGCATCCTTTCGCTTTCTCCTTACGCCGCGAATAATGACGGTTTGCGTTCCGTCTGTCGCTGCCGGGTGATTCGCCAGGCCGGTTTGCATCTTGGTCGCTTTTAGACAAGAATACCGTCGTAAATCGACAGGCAATACTGTCGCCATTGGGGCGGTGCACTCGTGGATTCCGGTCCGGTCCTTCGCAAGAGCCACTTCGCGTTCCTGACGCTTCCGCAGTACTCGATGATCGCGCTGTCGAACGCGGTCGATCCGCTGCGAATGGCGAACAGCATCAGCGGCCAGCATGCCTACGAGTGGTCGATCGCGAGCCTCGATGGCGAGCCGGTGATGGCCAGCAACGGATTGTTCTTGTCACCCACGGTGCCGCTGGAAAGTCTCGCGCGCGTGGAGATCCTGTTCGTCTGCGGAGGCGTCGATGTGCGCCAGGGCGTCACAGCGCCATTGCTGCGCGCGCTGCGGCGCTTCAATGAACGGCGCATCGGCATCGGCGCGCTGTGTACCGGCGGCTACGCGTTGGCGCGCGCAGGGCTACTCGATACTTACCGCGCCACGATCCATTGGGAAAATCTTTCGGCGCTGCGTGAGGAATTTCCACGCGTCATGCTGAGCAACCAGGTGTTCACGATCGACCGTGATCGATACACGGCCTCCGGGGGCATCGCTCCGCTCGACCTGATGTTGCACCTCGTCAAGGGCAAGCTGGGAATGCGTGTCGCGCAGTTGATTGCCGAGCAGTTCATCGTCGATCGCGCCCGCAATGACCGCGACCAGCAGTTCGTGCCGCTGCGCGCGCAGCTGGGCGCAAGTCACGACGGCCTGATCAAGGTGGCGCAACTGATGGAAGAGCACATCGAGAAACCGATGCCGCTCGACGCGATCGCCAGGAACACCGGATTGTCGCGCCGCCAGATCGAACGCCTGTTCAAGCGGCATCTCGATTGCGTGCCGAAGAAATACTACCTGCAGATGCGCCTGCGGCGCGCGCGCGAACTGCTGCTGCAGACCGCGATGCCGATCATGGATATCACGACGGCCTGCGGATTCCAGTCGCCGCCGCACTTTTCCAAATGTTACCGGCGGCAGTTCGGATGCCCGCCGAGCGCAGAGCGGCAGATCCGGCATACGCACACCGCGGCGCGGCCACCGGGGCGGCCGCCATTGCGCGAGGAACTGGCCTGAAGCCGTTCCGTGCACAGGGCGGTTATGTGCATTCGTGCACATGGGCATGTCGTGCGCAGGCATGCGCCGGTCGCTATGCGACCATTGACGCCGAGACCCTGCACATACCATTTAATGAGTTTCCGGGAGACCGAAAATGAGTGGCGACGCTGACGCAGAATTTGACCTTAACTCCTTGAACGACGAGGAGCTGGCCGAGCAGGTGCATGACGACCTGTACAACGGCCTGAAAGTCGAGGTCGAACAGGCGACGCACATCTACCTGAAGCGCGGCTGGAGCCCTGAGAAGGTACTCAACGACGCGCTGGTCGAAGGCATGCGCATCGTCGGCATCGACTTCCGCGATGGCATCTTGTTCGTGCCCGAGGTGCTGCTTGCCGCCAACGCGATGAAGGGCGGCATGGAGATCCTTCGCCCACTGCTGGCGGAGACCGGCGTCGAGCCCATCGGCAAGGTCGTCATCGGCACGGTCAAGGGCGACATCCATGACATCGGCAAGAACCTGGTGTCGATGATGCTCGAGGGCGCGGGCTTCGAAGTCATCAACCTCGGTATCAACAACGGCGTGGAGAAATTCCTGGCGGCATTGGATGAGCACAAACCGGACATCCTCGGCATGTCCGCGCTGCTGACCACGACGATGCCGTACATGAAGGTCGTGATCGACACGATGAAGGAAAAGGGCATCCGCAACGATTTTATCGTGCTGGTCGGTGGCGCGCCGCTCAACGAAGAATTTGGTAAGGCAGTCGGCGCCGATGCCTACTGTCGCGACGCGGCGATCGCCGTGGAGACCGCCAAGTCGCTGCTGCTCGCACGCCGCACTGCCGCGCGAGCGCACTGAAGCGCCAGGGGAGCCCCAAACCCGTGGACGCAACGCGATCCGGCGCGCTGGTCATCGCCTGCGGCGCACTGGCGCACGAGATAGCCGCGCTCCGCCGGCTCAATGGCTGGGAGGCACTCGACGTGCAATGCCTGCCGCCCGAACTGCACAACCATCCTGAACAGATTCCAGGCCGCGTGCGTGAAGCGATTGTCGCGGCGCGCTCGCGTTACGCGAAGATCTTCGTGGCTTATGCGGACTGCGGCACCGGCGGCCGGCTCGATGCGCTGTTGCAGGGCGAAGGCATTGAAAGGTTGCCGGGCGCGCATTGCTACGAGTTTTACGCGACCGCGCAACGCTTCAGTGAAATGCATGAGCAGGAACCTGGCACGTTTTACCTGACCGATTTCCTTGTGCGTCATTTCGAGCGGCTGGTGGCGAAGACACTGGGCATCGATCGACATCCCCAACTGATCGCCGAATATTTCCGCAACTACCGCCGCGTCGTGTACCTGGTGCAGGAACGCGCCAACAGCGACATCGAGCATGCGCGAGCGATTGCCGAGCGGTTGGGCCTTGAATACAGCGTTGTCGAAACCGGTTATGGCGAGTTGGAATCAAGTTTGGCAAACGAGGTACGCGTGGCATGGCCTCGTTGATCATCATTTCGTGGCGCG
This sequence comes from Gammaproteobacteria bacterium, assembly GCA_041690875.1. GTDB lineage: Bacteria > Pseudomonadota > Gammaproteobacteria > Steroidobacterales > Steroidobacteraceae > FEN-1191. The sequence continues at coordinate 5,748 of JBEPVS010000030.1, read as the reverse complement.
ATATTCCCGCGCAGGTCGTCGTCAAGCAGGGCCGGGAGACTGCCAAGGTGCAGCTTACGCATCGCTTCCAGGAAGCCGTCGATCGGGCTGCGATGCGCGCGGGCAAGGGTAGTTCCGAAGCGTATCTCGCCGACTGGAAGCGGAGCGATCCGCAGCCGGTCTCCGGCGACCTCAACCAGATTGCACAATCCGAAGCTGCCAAAATCGAGGCACGCTACAGCGATGCCGATCTGGAACGGCTGATTCGCTCGCACGGGCTCGAGGCGGGCACGGCGCAGGCCACTGCACAAGCGCTGGACGTGCCGCCGTCGGATGGGAGTGGCGGCTGATGTACGCCTTGCGCCGCTGGTCGGTGCGCCACGCTCGCGGACTCAATGGATTCTACAAGGGCTTCGAGGCGCTGCTGGTCGCGTGCAATCCGTTGTGGCGCCTGATCGGCTACGAGCGCGTCGATCGGCCGATGGCCGCGGTGGAACGCGTCGTCAAGCGCGCGCTGTTCGATTGCCAGATGTGTGGTCAGTGCGTGCTCAGCTCCACCGGCATGTCCTGCCCGATGAATTGTCCGAAACAGCTGCGCAATGGCCCGTGCGGCGGCGTGCGCGACAACGGTCACTGCGAAGTGAAGCCGGAAATGCGTTGCGTCTGGGTCGAGGCCTATGCCGGCGCGACGCGCATCCCGGGCGGGCTCGCCTCGCTCAGCACCGTGCAGCACGCGGTCGACCGCCGCTTGCAGGGACATTCGGCCTGGCTGCGCGTCGTGCGCGAAAAAACGGCGCCGCCGGCATGAAGTTCGATGACGAGCCGGTACCCGGCTATCCGCTGCCGATCCTGCCGGGCCACACGTCGCCCGGCCGGCTCGAGCGCGTTCTGCGTGCCGGCCAATTTTCCGTGACGACCGAACTCGCGCCGCCTGATTCAGCCGACGCTCAGGAAGTGTACGACCGCGCGCGCATTTTCGACGGCTATGTCGATGCGATCAACGCGACGGACGGAAGCGGCGCGCACTGCCACATGGGAAGCCTGGCTGTGTGCGCACTGTTGACGCGCGTCGGCTACGCGCCGGTCATGCAGATCTCCTGCCGCGACCGCAATCGCATCGCGATCCAGGGCGACATCCTCGGCGGTGCCGCGATGGGCGTGTGCAACGTGCTGTGCCTGACTGGCGATGGCGTGCAGGCGGGCGATCATCCACAGGCGAAGCCGGTGTTTGACCTCGACGCGGTGACGTTGCTCGAGACCGCGCGCACGCTGCGCGATGAGCATCGCTTCCTCAGCGGCCGAAAAATCACGTACGCGCCGCGGGTATTCCTGGGCGCCGCCGCAAATCCGTTTGCAGCGCCACTGGAATTCCGCGCGCAGCGCATCGCGAAAAAGGTCGCCGCCGGCGCGCAGTTCATCCAGACGCAGTATTGCTACGACGTGCCGGTAATGCGGACGTTCATGCAGCGCATCGAAGACCTCGGACTGCTCGGCAAGGTGTTCATCCTGGTCGGCGTCGGCCCGCTACGCGCGGCAAAAACGGCAGAGTGGATGCGCGCGAACGTGCCGGGCCTGCATATTCCCGACGCGATCATCAAGCGTCTCGCCGATGCCGGGCCAAGGGCCGCCGAGGAAGGGCGCAAGCTGTGCGTGGAGCTAATCCAGGAGCTGCGCGAGGTGCACGGCGTTAGTGGCGTGCACATCATGGCCTACCGGCAGGAACAGACCGTGCCCGAAATCGTCGAGCGATCCGGCGTACTCGCCGGCCGCGTGCCCTGGTACCCCGGGCGCGATCATTCAACCCCAGAAACGAGGATTGCCCAATGACTGAGACGGTGATTAGTTCGGCCAGGCGCGAGGTAATCATCGGCTTCGATCATCCGTTCGTCATGATCGGGGAACGCATCAATCCCACCGGACGCAAGATCCTGGCGGCCGAGATGGCCGTCGGAGATTTCACGCGCGTCGAGGCGGATGCGCGGGCGCAGGTCGCGGCCGGGGCGCAGATGCTGGATGTGAACGCCGGTATTCCGCTGGCCGACGAACCGGCGATCCTCGCGAAAGCCGTGCAGCTCGTGCAGAGCATCACCGATGTGCCGTTGTCGATCGACTCATCGATCGTTGCGGCGCTCGAGGCGGGCCTTGCCGTGTACAAGGGCAAGGCGCTCGTCAACTCCGTGACCGGCGAGGAAGAGCGGCTCGAATCAGTGCTGCCGCTGGTGAAGAAATACGGTGCGGCGGTCGTGGCGATCTCGAACGACGAAACGGGTATCTCCGAAGATCCGAACGTGCGCTTCGCGATTGCCAAGAAGATCGTCGAGCGCGCAGCCGATTACGGCATCCCGGCGTGCGATGTCGTCGTCGATCCGCTGGTCATGCCGATCGGCGCCATCAATTCCGCCGGCCAGCAGGTCATGCAGCTGCTGCACCGTCTGCGCACCGAGCTGAAGGTCAATTCAACCTGCGGTGCATCGAACGTCAGCTTCGGCCTTCCGAACCGGAATGGCATCAACTCGGCCTTCCTGACGATGGCGATCGGTGCGGGACTCACTTCGGCGATCACCAATCCCCTGCACGTCGAAATCATGCAGGCCTGCCTCGGCGCCGATGTCATGATGGGACACGATCCGAACTGCGCGAACTGGATCCGCAAATACCGCGACTTGCCGGCGCCCGGCGCTCCGGGTACCGCGGGCGTACCGGGTGCGGAGGGCGCCTCGCGTGGACGCCGTGAGGGCGGCCATCGGCGCCGTGCGTAACGCATGGCTGACGCCGACGCACTGATTGTCTTTACGCCTTCGGGAAGGCGCGGGCGCTTCGCGCTCGGTACTCCGGTGCTGGCCGCGGCGCGCTCGCTGGGTGTCGATGTTGATTCGGTTTGCGGCGGCCGTGCCATGTGCGGGCGCTGCCAGGTCACGGTCATGGAAGGCGACTTCGCCAAGCATGGCGTCAAGTCGCAAAGCGATCATCTCTCGCCGGCCACCGTCACCGAAAACACCTTCAATCGTCGTCGGCCCATGCCGGCCGACCGAAGACTGTCCTGCCAGGCGATGATCCTCGGCGATCTCGTCATTGATGTGCCATCCAGCAGCCAGGTGCATCGTCAGGTCATCCGCAAGGCGGCCGATGAGCGCGCAATCACGCTCAATCCCGTCGTCAGCCTGCACTACGTCGAGGTCACCGAGCCGGATATGCACGATCCGGCCAGCGATCTTTCGCGGCTGTGCATGGCGCTCGAGCGCGAATGGCAATTGAAGGACCTCGATTGCGATCTTTCGCTGTTGCATTCGCTCCAGCCCACGTTGCGCCAGGGCAAGTGGGCCGTCACGGTCGCCGTACATGCGCGCAAGCACATCATTGCAATATGGCCGGGGCTCAATGAACGCGCCTTCGGCCTGGCCGTGGACATCGGCTCGACCACCATTGCTATGCACCTGTGCGATCTGCTGACCGGCACCGTGCTGGCGACGAGCGGCGCGATGAATCCGCAGATCCGCTTTGGCGAAGACCTCATGAGCCGCGTCTCGTATTCAATGATGAACCCCGATGGCGCGCAGCAGATGACCGCGGCAGTGCGCGGAGCGCTGAACGATCTCATCGCGCAGGTCGCCAAGGAAGCCGGCGCTGCGGGCGGCGAGATCCTCGAGGCTGCGATCGTTGGCAATCCGATCATGCATCACTTACTGCTCGGTATCGATCCGGTGGAACTGGGCGGTGCGCCGTTTGCGCTGTGCACTGACGCATCCATCAGCGCGAAAGCCTCGCAGCTTGACCTCAAGATGATGAACCCGAATGCGCGCGTCTACGTGTTGCCGTGCATTGCGGGACACGTGGGCGCCGACACGGCGGGCGTGATTCTCGCCGAGCGGCCGGACTTGCGTAGCGAGCTGACTCTGCTCGTCGATGTCGGTACAAATGCCGAGATCGTGCTCGGCAACAAGGATCGCCTGCTGGCTTGCTCGAGTCCGACGGGGCCGGCATTCGAAGGCGCGCAGATCAGCGGCGGGCAGCGCGCGGCGCCCGGCGCGATCGAGCGCGTGCGCATCGATCCGGCGTCGCTCGAGCCCCGATTCAAGATCATTGGTTCCGACCTGTGGTCGAACGAGCCGGGCTTCGATGAAGCCACCGCGGCGACCGGCATTACCGGCATTTGCGGCTCGGGCATCATCGAGGTCATTGCAGAGATGTACCTGGCCGGCATCATCAGCCAGGACGGCGTCGTGCAAGGTTCGCTGGTCAGCCGCAGCGATCGTGTCATCGCCAGCGGCCGCACCTTTTCCTATGTGCTGTACCGGGGCGCGACGACGCTCCAGATCTCACAGAACGATGTGCGCGCGATCCAGCTCGCGAAGTCCGCGCTGTACGCCGGCATCAAGCTGCTGATGGAACATCTGGGCATTGAACAGGTCGACCGCATCCGCCTGGCTGGTGCATTCGGGGCACACATCGACGTGAAGTACGCGATGGTGCTGGGCATGATTCCGGACTGCGACCTGGCGCAGGTCACCTCGGCCGGCAATGCGGCCGGCGCCGGAGCCCGGATTGCACTGCTCGACAGCAATGCCCGCGCAGAAATCGAGCAGCTGGTTCGACGGGTCGAAAAAATCGAAACGGCGATCGAGCCGCGCTTCCAGCAGCATTTCGTCGAGGCGATGGCGATTCCGCACAAGACGGCGCCCTACGCGCGCTTGCGCACTGTGGTCAATCTTCCTGTGCCGATCGCCGCCAAGCAGGGCGATGGCACGCGGCCGCGCGGTCGTCGGCCCGTGCCGCCGCGATCGTGAGCGTCAGGGCGCGGGGTGGATGCCTGTGCGGCGGCGTTCGCTATGAAATCCGCGGGCCGTTACGCGACGTCATTGCCTGCCATTGTTCGCAGTGCCGCAAGACCAGCGGACATTTCGTCGCGGCGAGCCAGGCACTGAGCGCGGACATCGTGCTCGTCGAATCTTCCACATTGAAATGGTACCGCTCCTCGCCCGAGGCGAAACGCGGCTTCTGCACGGAGTGCGGCGGCAACCTGTTCTGGCGCCCGGACGGCCAAAATCCACCCGTCACCAGCATCATGGCGGGAACGCTCGATGCGCCCACCGGCCTCAAGATCATCAAGCATATTTTCGTCGCGGATAAATCGGATTACTACGAAATAAACCGCTTTGGGCCATGACGAACGCCGCACAGCAGTGCTGCGGCCCGTGGCGCACTGAGGCTTAGACGTTCGAGTCGGCGAACGAAGCCTTGCGGCGATTCATGTAGTCGAGCAACGCTTCGTCCACCGCCGGATCGAGCGGTGGCGCTTCATATTCGGCCAGTTGTTTCTTCCACAAGGCGCTGGCGCGCTTGTTCATGTCGCTTGCGCCTTCGGCTTCCCACTGCTCGTAACTATTGTTGTCCGCGAGCGGCGAGCGGTAGAACGCAGTTTCAAAATTCGCCTGCGTGTGCGCGCAGCCGAGGAAATGCTTGCCGGGCCCGACTTCGCGCAGCGCATCGAGCGCCTGGCCGTTCTCCGACAGGTCGATGCCGGCCAGGAGCGTATGCATCATCGCGGCCTGGTCCGCATCCATCACGAATTTCTCGTAGCCCATCGACAGGCCCCCTTCGAGCCAGCCCGCCGTGTGCAGCACGAAATTGACGCCGGCGAGACAGGTGGGAAGAAGCGTGTTGGCCGATTCGAATGCGGCCTGCGCATCGGCGATCTTCGACCCGCACAGTCCGCCCCCGGAACGGAAGGGCACGCCGAGGCGTCGCGCCAGGGCCGCCATCGTATACAGC
>JBEPVS010000029.1:0-17591 GCA_041690875.1 Gammaproteobacteria bacterium | reverse complement strand
CGCGCGCCTTGTCTGAAACCATTATCAGAAGCAACGCATCGATGTCTCGAGTGTTAGCAGGCCCTATGGCGGCGGGTTGCGCCGCGGCCAGTATAATGTGTCGAAGCGCTGTTCGTGATCTGCAGCGACGAGGGAGTGGACGATGCGGCGAATGCTCGAAGCCAGTGCGATGGCCGTGACGTCCCTGTTGGCGGCCATGCCCTCGAGCGCTGCCGCGCCTGCCGTGGCGCCCGCCGACCTGGTGCTGACGCACGCGCGCATCTACACCTCGGCAAGCCCCGAGTTCGCCGAGAACATGGCGGTGAGCCAGGGCCAGATCGCATATGTCGGCGATTCTGCAGGACTCCGTGCCTACATGGGGCCGCATACGCGCCGTGTCGATGCCGGTGGCCGATTGGTGCTGCCCGGACTCGTCGATTCCCACATCCACCCGGTCGATATCGTCGAGGGCGATGAGTGCGACCTGCGCAGCGGCGGCCGCAACTTGCGCGAGATCGCCGCCTTCGTGCACCAGTGCGTGCAGCGCTACCGGCCGGCGCGCGGGCAATGGCTCGATGTCCACGCTTGGGCCGTATCGGGCAGCAACGCGCCGGATGCAGACCACCCCACGCTGCGCGCGGCGCTCGACAAAGCGGCGCCCGACAATCCGGTCTACCTGATGGGCGATGACGGCCATCGCGCCGCATTCAACAGTGCGGCGCTCGCGCTCGCGCGCAATGCCAAGGGTGAGCGCGTGGGCTTGAGCGCGCGCACGCTCGAGACCGATTTTGAGCAATACCGATTGCTCGTCGGGGTCGACGCACGCGGCGAACCCGATGGCGCCGTGAATGAAGACGCGCAATACCTGATCAACCACGAGCACCTGAACTACGTCGAGCTGGCCGTCGCCTTGGCACATCCGGAGCGCATTCCGCAGCGGCTCAACCGCGCGGGCATCACCGCGGTGCTCGATGCCGCCACGGCACCCGAGGGTGTGCCGGTGTACGAACGCCTGCTCGCCTCGGGCCACATGACGATGCGCGCGACGCTGGCGCAGTATTTCAATCCCCAGTTCAATAAGGATGCGAAGGGGCAGATCGATTATTCCGGCATGGTGGCGCGCGCGCTCGCCGTGCGCGCACGGTACGCCTCAAACCCGCTGCTGCGCGCCGATTTCGTCAAGATCTTTGCCGACGGCGTCGCCGAGGGCAATCCGTTCGCGACGCCACCGACGCTGGGTGATGCGGCGATGCTGCAGCCCTACCTGCAGCCGATTTTCGGGGTCGACGCGGACGGCCACCCGAGCGTGACCGGCTATGTGGATACCGACTCGGCACTGTGCCGCGAAGTGCGCGAGCACGCCGAGCGTTTCGGGGACGTTGCCGCATTCATGCGTGCCCACGAATTCCATCCCGCCCAGTGCCAGCTGTCGAGCGGCAAGCTGCAGAACGACGCGTCGGTCATCCTTGAGATGGCGCGGCGAATGCACCTGGCCGGGTTCAACCTGCACATCCATGTGATTGGCGATCGGGCCGCGCGCACCGCGCTCGATGCGATCGAGGCGGCGCGCGCCGCAGATGGCAACAACGCGACTCACGATAGCTTCGCGCACCTGCAATTCGTTCAACCGGAGGACATCGCCCGCATCGGCCGCGACAAGTTGTATGTGGCCTTCACATTCTGGTGGGCGAGTTCCACCATCGACTACGACATGAGCGTCGTGCCCTTCCTGCAGCACGTCACGGGCAACGCCTACGAGAATCGCATGGTGCCGGGCAGTTACTACTTCGAGAACACGTATGCGTTTCGTTCCGTGCAGAAAGCCGGCGGCATCATCGTCGGTGGCTCGGACGCGCCGGTCGGCACGCGCGATCCGCAACCGTTCGTGAACATCGGCACCGCCGTTCTCCGGCATGCGACGGGCGACCAGCCACTGAACGCCGCGCAGGCGTTGACGGTGCGCGAGGCGCTGGCGGCCTACACGATCGACGGCGCGCGATTCCTCGGGCGCGGCGACGAATTCGGCTCGCTGGAAGCCGGCAAATCGGCCGATTTCATCGTTGTCGATCGTGATGTCGTCGCGCTGGCCGATGGCGGCAAGGCCGACCAGATCGCCGGCACGCGCGTGCTCGAAACCTGGTTCCGCGGGCAGCGCGTCTACCGCGCAGGTGAGACGGCAGTCCGCTGAAGCGGCGCGCCGTCGCCGATTTCGGAGAGGTACCAGCCGGCGAAGCGCGCTGCATATTGTTCCTGCAACGAATACGGGCCGGGCTCGTAGTAGCGTGAATCCACGCCTTGCTGGTTGTGCTCGATAATGAGCTTGTCCTCGACACTGGTCACCTGCCAAAGCCAGCTCAGGGTTTCAACGGCGTAGTCGCGTCCAGCTTCGGCTCCGGCATGCACCAGCCAGATCACCTCCATTTCAGTGTGATCCACGCTGCGCGGAATGAACCGGTAGATCAGGCCGTAGTCCGGGTAAGCCAGGAAATCGCTGATCGGACCGACGTCAAAGTACGTCGAGCTGCCGTCATGCTGCGTGAAGGCACCCATCAACGGCGCGACCCCCTGGCCATCCTTCGATGCGCTGACATGACCCACCTGCAGGGCGCTCCGCATCACGGCAATCGACTCCTGGCCCGATCGCGCGTTCAGGCCGTAGCCATCCACGTCGTCGATGCGGATGCCGAGTGCGGCGCTGCGCGCGCGGGCGGCCTGTTCCAGTTCCGCAGTCTGCGAGGCCGGTCGCGCAAAGACGTGGCGGCGCGCAAACTCCGGATGCGAGGGCTGGCAGTGATAGCACTCCATGTAGTTTTCGACCGCCAGCTTCCAGTTTGCGCGGATCTCGAAGCTGGCGCGGTGCGCGACCTTCGCATGGGACCAGCCGTGCGTGCCAGCCGCATTGGCGAGCGCAAGCGCCGCATCATCGAGCGACGGTGGTGATTCGGCGAAGCAGATGAAGATGAGTCCCTCGAGCACGCGCAGCTGCAGGCGCTTGAGCGAAAACTCCTCGCGACGGAAATCCGACGGCATTTCGCGCGCGGCACGCAGTCGACCGTCCAGGCCGTACGACCAGGCATGGTACGGACAGGTAAAGCCCCCGCCTGGGGCCGTTCCCGCGCGCGCGACACACACCCGCGAGCCGCGGTGACGGCAGACATTCAGCAGCGCGTGCAGTGCGCCGTCGGCAGCGCGGCAGACGATCACCGATTCGCGGCCCAGATCCACGACGAAGAAATCTCCCGTCGCGGGGACGCCGCTGACATGGCCTGCGCAAAACCAGTGCTTCAGCAGCATGCGCTGCATGTCCCGCTCAAACACCGCTGGATCGGTGTAGTACCCGCGCGGCAGCGAGTAGCCGGGGCGCGGTTCCTCTCGCGTCGGCGTGATCACAGTTTTCGCATCATTACCGGCGCATCGTGGCCGTCAGGCCGATCGTGCGCGGCCGGAACGTATATTGGTTTTGCTGTTCGGGCGGCGGACCGGCCGGATTGAACGAGTCGGCCTGTCCCAGCATGTAGTTGGTCACGGTGTGCGTATCGAACACGTTGTCGACGAAGGCCGCGACGTTCCAGGTCCCGAGCGTGACGCCGGTACGAAACTGCGCGAACTTCGTGCTGGACACCGGATAGGAATCGCGGTTGAACTGCGACGTGCCCGTGTCCTGCAAGTTGGACAGCCAGTTGTTGCGGCTCTGGAACTGGTAGTCGAAGCGCACGTAGGCTGGGCGATCACCCGCCTTGAAATCGTACTGGGCACCGATAGATCCGGTCCAAGGTGCATTGGTGCCGGGATTCAAGTTGATCGAGGCCTGGCCCGAAATGGCATCGCCGGCGCGCGCCAGCGGCAGGCAGGGAATGCCCGATCCGTGCGGGCAATCCGCTGAACGAAGCGCTGAGTCCTTCGTGTAACGCGCCGACGTGTAGCCCGTCGCGAGGTCGAACTTCATCGGTCCGGCGGCGAATTCGGCCTGCAGGTCGAAGCCCTTGGCCTCGGCAGTACCCAGGTTGTCGGTGAACTGCAGTCCGCAGGCGCCCGGTACGTAAACGTTTTGCTGGATGTCGTTCCAGCGGATGAAATAGACGCTGGTGGCGATGCGGAAGTTGCGGCCGACGGCATTCTTCGAGCCAACCTCAAAGCTCTGCGTCGAATCGGATTTGTAAGTCAGCGGCGCGCCGTTGGGATAACCGGTGTTGTCGAGGTCGGGCGCGCAGTAATCGGGGAGCGGAGCGTTGCCGCCGCCGGCCCGGAATCCTTTCGCGTAGGTAAAATAGTACAGGTTGTTGGGATCGGCCTGGAAAGCCAGCCCGAGCTTGGGCGTATTGGCCGTCTCGCTGCTCGATGCGGTGGCGCCGCCGGGCCCGTAGTTCAGCAGGCCGTCGGCGTAGTGATCAAGCGAGAATGACAGGCGCGCGATGCGATCGCCCAGCGTCACACGCAGGCGATCGGTGAGCGCATAGCTGAGCTCGCCGAAGCCGGCAATCTGCCGATCGGTGGTCTTATTGTTGTTGTAGTAGACGCTGCAGGCCGGCACCGCCGGGCTGGCGTCAACGCCCGTGCCCGGGTGCCCGGGGCAGTGGTAGAAATCGCTGATGTAGTTGCCGGCATCATCGGAATAGCCAAACCAGTCCTGCGGATTGATCGCGTACAGGTAATCGAGGAGTTCGTAGATCTGCTTGTCTTCGAGGTTCTCGATGCTGGCTTCCTTGGACTGCTGCCAGAACGCGCCCACCGTCCAGCGCCAGCGCGAGGTGTCATCGGTCGATTGCCAGCGCACCTCTTCCGCCCAGCTCCGCTGCTGGTTGGTGATCTTGTTGGGCGACTGGTAATTCGTGAGCCCGGGCGGAAGGTGCAGGCCGTCGGCGTCGATCAGCGGGTACCAGTCGCAGGGCATATCGGTCGCCGCCGAACTGGCTCCGCAGGTCAAGCCGCCGGTGGCTGGATTGTCGGACCAGCCGAAGGCCTGGTAGAAGTTCAGGTCGTAGACCGTACCCAGGTAAGCGGTCTCTTCGTCGCGCGAGTAGAAAGAAGTGTTCGAGATCACCTGGCTGTGGGCCAGGTTCCACTCCAGCTTGAGTGCTGGCAGGTAGTATTTGTCAGGTACCGGCAGGCGCTCGGGCGAGGCGTTGTTGAACTGCCTCGCACTGGGGTTTGAATAGGCCGGCCAGTAAGTCGACTCGTCGTGCCGGTTGCTCTTCTGGTAGACGATGCTGGGCGTGATGGTCAGGTTTCCCACGGGCTGCCAAACGGCCGCCAGCCGAAGCATGTACGCATCGTTGTAGTTGGCTGAGCGCTCGGTGATATCACGCGTAGTGGGATCGACGCGGTCAATCCAGCCACCGTCCTTGCGATACCAGGCACTGACGCGCATTCCCAGCGTGCCATCGATGAGTGCCATGCCGTGCGCCACGCCCAGTTCATAGCTCGGATCGCCGCCTGAGGTCGTCGACAACTCGCTGCGCACGTAGGTGCTCGAGCCCGTGAGCTTCGGAGCGGTCATGAGGTAGCGCACGGTGCCGCCTTCTGAACCGGCGCCGAACAGCGTGCCCTGCGGACCGCGCAACACCTCGACGCGATCAAGATCGAAGGCTTTCGGCAGCGTGTCATCGGGATTAAAACCGACGCTGCGCATCTGGATCGGCGTGTCGTCGATGTAGATGCCTGTCGTGCCGGCGCCACCCGAAGAAGAAATGCCGCGGATTGATATGGCGTTGGTGATCGAGCTATCGATCGTCACGCCGGGCGTGAAGCGTGCGACGTCCTGGAAGTCTTTCATGCCGCGCAGATCGAGCGATTCCTGGTTGATCGCCGTGACACTGATCGGCACCTTGCTGAGCGCTTCGGAGCGGCGGGTCGCCGTGACGACGATCTCCTCGAGTTCGCTTAGAGCCGGCTGCGCTGCGGTCTGCGCATGCGCGGCATGGATGCTGCCCACCGCAAGGACGAATCCGGCCATGGCCGCACCGAACGCGTGCGTGCCGCCGGCGATCGGCTGATGCTTGATCATGATGGACTCCCCTGCTCTTAAGATTGCAGCACGATGGCTGCGTTGGCATGCCAGCTGACGTAGACCTCATCACTCCAGTCGATCGACCACTCTGACGTGCGTTGCTCGTTCTTGCCGAGCACGGTCAGGACCTTGCCCCCCGGCGTGCGGATTCGATAGGTCGAGCGGCTGCCCAGGTAACCCAGCTCGGCGACGACACCTTTCAATCGATTGATCCGATCCCCCGCAGGCGGCTCCTTGCTGAGGCGGATCTTTTCCGGCCGCAACGCCACCCAGACCTGCTGACCCACGCTGACCTCGCCCCGATCATCCACCAGCAGCTCGGTGCCGGCTTCCGCACTGTGCACGCGGATCTGCCCGGATTCGACACCCGTGACCGTGCCTTCAAAGAAATTGGTCGTACCGATGAAATCAGCGATGAAGCGCGTCTGCGGAAATTCGTAGATCTCCGCCGGCGTACCCACCTGGATGACCTTGCCGTGGTCCATGACAGCGATGCGCGTGGCGAGTGCCATCGCCTCATCCTGGTCATGCGTCACGAAGATGAAGGTCGTGCCGACCTTGTACTGGATGTTCATCAGCTCGAACTGCGTCTGCTCGCGCAATTTCTTGTCGAGCGCGCTCAGCGGCTCATCGAGCAACAGCACCTTCGGCCGTCGAATCAACGCTCGCGCCAGCGCGACGCGCTGCCGCTGCCCGCCGGAGAGCTGGTGAGGCTTGCGTTGCCCAAGCGCTCCGAGCTGCACCATGTCGAGCGCCGCCTGCACGCGCGAGCGCCGCTCGTCGGGTGTGAGCGGCAGCCGGCGTAACCCGTAGCCGACGTTGTTCTCGACCGTCATGTGCGGGAACAGCGCGTAAGACTGGAACATCATGTTGACGGGCCGCTCGTGCGGCGGGACCTCATTCATCACCGCGCCGTCAATCGTTATCTGGCCGCCGCTGGGCTGCGTGAAACCCGCGAGCATGCGCAGCAGCGTCGTCTTGCCGCAGCCCGAAGAGCCGACCAACGCAAACATCTCGCCCTTGAAGATGCGCAGGCAAACGTCGTCGACCGCCGTGACGCCCGGGTACGTCTTGCACACACCGTCGATGACGACCTGCGGCAGCGCATTGGGATCTAGCCACGGGCGATCGGCAAGCTGCTTGGGATCGAGCTGCACCACTAACAGTCTCCCGGTGGCGTGGCCCGCCGCCGCTCCGGCGCGAAGAAAGGCTTGTCGACGACTTGGGCACGGCACATGCGGCGTTCCCAGACCAGTTCGCGGCTCAGGTAGATTTCCGCCCAAACGGTCGAACCCAACGCAAAATGAGGCGCGTCGACCATAGCAAGCGCAATGTTGCGTTTGCAAGTGGGTGACCAGATCGCCGATGTGACGCTGCCGATCTCGGTGCGCCCGTTGCGATCCGAATACAGCAGCGCATTCGTCGCGGGTTTGTTTCCCGCAATATCGATCCCCACCAGTTGCCGCTTCAGTCCCGATCGCTTCTGTTCGAGCAGCGCGCGCCGGCCGGTGAAATGCCCCTTGCCGAAATCGACCAGCCATCCGAGGCCCAGTTCGAGCGGTGAGCGGCTGGTGCCCAGGCGCACGCTGTTCTCGGCGGAAATGAAATCGACATTCGGCAGCAGGAACCCCGCCTCGATGCGCACCATGTTGAGCGCGCGCGAGCCGATCGCGCGTATTCCGCGGCTACGTCCGGCCAGCATCAGCGTATCCCAAAGCGCGACGGCGTCAGCGGGATCGACCCACAATTCATAGCCCAGGTCGCCGGTGAAGCCGGTGCGCGAGACCATCACTCGCTTGCCGTCGAAATCAAAGCTGTCGAATTCGAAGGGCTTCAACTTCTCGACACCCGCAAGCCCGATCTTGTGCAGCACCGAACAGGCTGTTGGCCCTTGCAGTGCCAGCGCGGCTATTTGATCCGTTATTTCGTTGATGGCGACGTCGAAACCGATCGCCGAGTCGAGCAACCAGTCGAGCTGCCGCTCGGCCGTACACAGCCGATACTCCTGCTCACCCACTCGGAACACGGTGCCGTCATCGATGATGTGCCCTTCGTCGTTGCACCACACGCAGTAGCTGACGCGGTTGACCTTGAGCTTGTTGAGATCGCGCGTGACGAGCCGATTCAGGAAGCGTTGCGCATCGGCGCCCGCAATGCGGTACTTGACCATTGGTGTCAGGTCGTAGATTGAGCAGGCGTTGCGCACGGCAAAGTATTCCTGCCCGACGTTCGTGAACACATCGACCGTCGTGTATCCGGCCCATGGCACGAAACTATCGACCTGGCTCAATGCGCGCTCACGCTCGTGGAACGGTGTCGTCAGCAACGGCTGACGGAAATGCGCGGTGGGGTCGCCTGGCTCGTTCATGCGTGACCCGCTCATGCGTGGGCCCCCGCCGCGATCACCTGGCGTGCGGCGTTTCGCCCGGCGATACCCATGACGCCGCCGCCGGGATGGCAGCCTGCGCCGCACAGGAAGAAACCTTCCATCGGCGTACGGTGCTGCGTGGCGCCCGGAACGGGCCGCACCGCGAAGAACTGGTCGAGCGCCAGGTCCGCGTGGTGCCAGTGGCCGCCGTTGATGCGGAATTCACGCTCGATATCCGGCGGCGCGAGCACTTCGCTGGCACGAACCAATGAGTGCAATCCGGGCGCGTATTGTTCCAGCGTGTCGATGATCGCGGTGGTGAAGGCCTGCGAGTGTTGTGGCCAGCCGCCGCGCAACTCATACGGAGCGTAGTGCACGATCGCTGACAGCACGTGCTGGCCCGCGCTCGCCAGCGACAGATCGCTCGCGGTGGGCAGCGTCACCTCCAACGCCGGCGCTTTCGAGAATTCGCCGTACTTGCTGTGATTGAACGCGCGCTCGATGTAATCGAGACTGGGCGCAATGAGCAGCCGCGCGCCGTGCGCGGCGACGGGCAGGTTTGTGAACTGAGGCCTTGCATCGAGCGCCAGGTGCAGCTTGGCCGCGAGGCCACGCGTGCGCAGATGATGCACTCGCCGGACGAACGAGGTATCGAGGTGCTCTGCACCCAGGAGTCCCAGCAGCGATCGTTTCGGATCCGCGCTCGAGATCACGCTCGAGGCCCGGATCATCTCACCCGACTCGAGCACGACACCGCTGATCCGATCGTTCTCGACGCTGACGCGTGCAACGGGCGCTGCCAACCGAATCTCCGCTCCCGCTTCACGCGCCGCGGCCGCCAGGGCATCGGAGACAGCGCCGAGTCCGCCAGCCGGCAACGCGAGGCCTCGCGCGCCGGCGCCGTGCTCGGCGGCCATGCGATACAGCAGCGTCATCACGGTACCCGGAGCGCGCGGCCCGAAGTTGCTGCCTAGCACGGCATCGAGCCCCAGCGTTCCCTGCAGGAGCGCTGAACTGAAATGCTCGGTGAGCAAGTCATAAGCATTCATGCCGGCGATGCGCAGCAGCTCGCGCATGTCGCGGCGCCCGAGGCGGCGGATGCGCCAGCCTACCCCAAGCAGGTTCAGGCGATCGCGCCAGCGATCGGTGCCCAGGCGCGGTGGCATCGAATCGAGCATCGGATTCAGCACAGCGGCGAATCGGCCCATCTGCGCCTTGAATTCGCGAAACGCGGTGGCATCGGCACTCGACACCGGCCCTTCGATCGTATCGCCGCGCATCAGCAGCGGTGCCATCTCCGTAGACAGCGCCGCGGTCGGCATCGCCTCCGCGGCCCAGCGCAGCCCGTGGCGTTCGAGCTGCAGCTCATCAATCAGGCGCGCGGGCATCTGGTGCAACAGGTGAGCGCCGGCGGAGACGCGGAATCCGGGCGCGAATTCGCGCGTTGTCGCCGCACCGCCGAGCCGCTCAAGCGCTTCGAGCACCAATACACGGCGGCCTGCGCGCGCCAGGTATGCCGCGCAGGTTAGACCATTGTGGCCGCCGCCTACTACGATGCAGTCGAACGCGGCACGCCGTGGAATCGCGGCGCTCATGCCGCTTCCCGCCCGAGGTCGCGCAGCACCGCGCGCGCCGCGTTGGCGCCGGGCGCGCCCATGACGCCGCCGCCGGGATGCGTGCTAGAGCCGCACAGGTACAGTCCCTTCAATGGCGTGCGGTACTGGGAATACCCGGGAATCGGCCGATTGAACAGGAGTTGGTCGAAGGTCAGCTCGCCCTGGAAAATATTGCCTTCGGTCAATCCGACTTCATTCTCGATGTCGAAGGGCGTGCGCACCTCGGCGTGCAGGATCAGGCTCTTGAAGTCGGGACTGTGCTGCCCGATCGTGTCGATGACCGTATCGCCGAATGCCTTGCGCTTGGCCGCATCCCAGGGGCCACTGGCCAGCTGGTACGGACAGTACTGCACGAACACCGACATATAGTGCTTGCCATCCGGCGCCATCGTCGGATCGATCTGCGAGGGAATGAGCATGTCGATGTACGGCGCGCGCGACCAGGTGCCCTCTTTCCAGTCGTCGTAGGCCCGCTCCATCATCTCGATCGTGTCGGTGACATGCATGTCGCCGCGCGTGCTGGGCGAGCCGACCGGAATGGCCGGAAATGACGGCAGTCCGTCGAGCGCGATGTTGAGCTTGCCCGACGAACCGCGGATCTTGAAATTGCGCACCTGGCGCAGGAAATCGGTCGGCAGTTCCTTCGCATCAACGGTGTCGAGGAAGGTGCGCTTCACGTCCATGTTCGACAGCACGAGCTTCGCGTCGATCTCTTCGCCGTCCGCCAGCGCGACACCGACGCTGCGTCCATTGCGCACCAGGATGCGCTCGACGACCGCGCTGGTGCGGATCGTACCGCCGCTCGCCTGCAGCGATGCGGCGAGCGCGCGCGTGACGGCGCCCATGCCGCCGCGCGCAAAGCCCCAGGCGCCGACCGTGTCGTCGATGTCACCCATGTAGTGATGCAGCAGCACGTAGGCCGTGCCCGGAGAGCGGGGACCCAAGGCAGTGCCAATGATCGCGCTGCCGGCCATGTGCGCCTTGACGATCTCGCTTTCGAAGTACTCGTCGAGGAAATCCGCGGCGCTCATCGTCCAGAAACGCAGCGTGTCGTACATGCGCTGCTCGCCGAGGCGCTGGAAGTGCCCGCCGAGGTACAGGAGTTCGCGGATGTCGCGGGGCTTGAACGAAGTCGGATCAGGTGGTTCGCGCATCAGCAGCGGCTTGATGAACTTGCACTGCCGGATCACGTCCCGCGCGTAGCGGTCGTAGGCCTCGGCGTCACGCTTCGAGTGGCGCGCGATTTCGCGGCGAAGTGCGTCGTGGTTGTCGTACAGCGCGAGGTGGCCGCCGTCGCGCATCATGGTGCAACCGCCGTCGTACGGGATGATCTGCAGTCCGTGACGCGGCAACTCGAGCGCACGCATGATCTCGGGCCGCAGCAGGCTACAGACGTACGAACAGTTCGAGTACGTGAAGTCGCCGTAAAGCTTGCGGCTCACGGCGGCACCGCCAACGTACGGGTTGCGCTCGAGTACCTGCACCTTGAGGCCCGCGCGCGCGAGGTAGCAGGCAGCGACCAGGCCATTGTGCCCGGCGCCGACGATCAGCACGTCCGGCTTGTCACGTTCCCCCATTGTTTGACGTGTCGAGCGTGCGCGGTGTGCCGGGTCCCGTCAGGCGCCGTGCGCGGCGGATGAGCCGTTGCGTGCGGCATCCAGCGTCACATCGACCGCCGTCTCGAAGGCGCGCATCGTGTCGAGGTAGCAGGACTCATCATGCGCGGCGCTGATGAACCAAGGCTCGCGCGAATCGGGCTCGCACAGGATCAGTTCGTCGTGCAGAACGCGCGCCATCGCGTCGTAGAACGAATAGTCACTGCCCTTCCAGTCGCGATAGTTGCGCGGTGGGTTTTGCGCGAAGTACAGACCCGTCATCGATGGGTGGCCGACGAAGCTGTGCGGAATGCCGCGGGCGCCGAGCACGGCGTGCATGCCGCTGCGCAGCCGCGTGCCGAAGTCCGCGATGCGTTCGAGCGCATCGGTCTCATCGAGGATCTCCAGGCATTTTTCGGCGGCGGCCATGGACACCGAATGCGCGGTGTACGTGCCGCCGTGCGCGACGCCCTTGCCGAGCTTGCGCATGATGTCTTCGCGCCCGGCCAGCACCGAGATCGGGTAGCCATTCGCGACGGCTTTCGCGAATGTGCACAGGTCGGCCTTGACGCCGTAGAGTTCCTGCACGCCGCCACGCGCCACCCGGAAGCCGGTCTTCACTTCATCGATCAGCAGCACGGTGCCGTACTTGTCGCACAGGCTGCGCGCCAGCTTGAGGTACTCGGGTTCGGCGGCGATGCCGAGGCAGTTGCCCATGATGGGTTCTATCAGCATGCAGGCGATGCGCCCTGCCGTGCGCTTGAACACATCCTCGAGCTGATTACCGTCATTGGCCTGCACGAAATTCGCGAAGCCGCGCAATCCGACTGGGACGCCTTCGCTGTAGGGCTGGATCTGCGGGTCACCGACTTGCGTCCACTTTTCCATCGGCGTGTACCACATCGCCGCGTCGAACAGCCCGTGGTAGCTGCCCTCGAGGATGATGTAGTCATCGCGTCCCGTGAACGCGCGCGCCAGACGGAGGCCGGCCATGACCGCCTCGGTGCCGGAATTGGAGAAACGCACCAGCTCGGCCGCTGGCACCATCTTGTGGATACGCTCGGCGACTTTGTATTCACGCTCGGTGGACAGTGCGAATACGCCGCCGACTTCCATGCCCTCGCGCGCGGCAGCATCGACGCGCGGATCGGCATAGCCAAGGATCGCGGGCCCATAGCCCAGGCGATAGTCGACGTAGACGTTGTCGTCCATATCCGTGACGCGTGCGCCGCGCCCGCTCTTGACGTAGATCGTGCGATCTTCGCCCCAGTAGCGGAAATTGGAGGCGACGCCGAGCGGTAGCCGAGTGAGCGCCTTGCGGAAGTGAGCGTTGCTTTTGTCTAGTTTTCTGGCCACGGCAGCCTCCTTACACAACGTACTATATGACCATATACTAGATCGCTTTGGAAGCACGGCACGCGATTATTGCTGATCGTTTCTGCTGGTCGGTTGGCTCGACATATTTCTATGAGTAAATCCTCAATACACTGATTTTTCACATGTATAAATCGCGTACCGAGGTGTGACCCGGCGCAGGATTTGCCAAGCTTGCGGGCACCGGCGTAAATTGCACGGCTGTATAATTCAACTCCTGACTGAGGGCGCAGTGATGAAGGTCTCCACCGCCGCATTGGAACCACTGGCACCCGACCCGGCGCCCCACGCCCTCCCCGCGTGGGTGTATTCGCACCCCGAGATGACCCGCCTCGAGATCGAGCGCATCCTCCTGCCCAGTTGGCAGATTGTTACGCACGTCAGTGCGCTGAAGAAGAGCGGCGATTTCGCGACGCTCGACCTTGGGCCCGAGAGCGTGTTCGTCATCCGCGACCGCGACGGCAACATCCGCGGTTTCCACAATGTCTGCCGCCATCGCGGTGCGCGCCTCGTTGACGGCCAGGGAACCTGCCCCACCTCGGTGACCTGCCCGTACCACGGCTGGTCGTACCGCCATGACGGATCGCTGATGGGCATGCCGGTGCGCGAGAGTTTTCCGGAACTCGACCGCAGCCAGAACGGATTGCGCCCGATCAAGGTCGATGTGGCGTTCGGATTCGTGTTCGTTGCCATCACAGGCAATCCCCGCCCGGTGCGCGAGGTGTGGGGCGAACTCGGTGACGAGCTGGCGCCGTACCGGTTCGAAGACATGGAGCCTCTGACGCCGATCACCTTCGAGCATTGGAATGTCGACTGGAAGATCGTCATGGACAACTACCTCGAGTCCTACCACGTGCCGATCGGGCACCCTGGACTGAACCGCATGTTCACGCCCGACTATGACGACCAGCGCGGCGTCCCCGGCATCGCGCGTGGTGCGAGCTGGTTCCGCGAGCAACCCTCGTCGCGATGGATGGAACGCACGTACCAGAAGATGATCGGCGGCCTGACGCAGTACCTGCCCGAGGCGAACCGGCGTTGCTGGCGCTTCTACAGCATGCTGCCGAACCTCGGCATCGACGTCATGCCCGACCAGATGGATTTCTTCCAGATCCTGCCGAACGGACCGGGCAAGTCGATTATTCGCGGAGCCGTGTTTGGGCTGCCCGACGCGCGCCGCGAGATGCGCATCGCCCGCTACCTCAGCGACCGTATCAACCGGCAAACCAATCGCGAAGACACCTGGCTGTGTGAGCGCGTGCAGCGCGGACTGCAATCGAGCAGCTACGTGCCGGGGCGCCTCTCGACGCTGGAGCGCTGGATGCTCGAGTTCCACGAACTGCTGCGCACGCGCATTCCGGAGGTTCGCCTCGCGACGCCGCCTTCCCGGTTTGCTTAATGGCTTATTTATATCGAACCCGATAAAATAACGCCATGAATCCCGAGGTCATGATCACGTGCGCCATCACGGGCGACGACACCAAGGTCACGAAGATTCCGCACTGCCCGATCACGCCTGAAGGCATCGCGGGCGCCGCGATCGAGGCGGCGCAAGCGGGCGCGGCGATGGTGCATATCCACGTGCGCAATCCCGAGACTGGCGCGTTCAGCATGGAGAGCAGGCACTACCGTGCGGTGGTGAAGATCATCCGCGACAGCAAGGTCGACGTGCTGGTGAATCTCACCTGCGGCATGGGCGGCTACATCTACGTCGGCGACAACGGCATGAAAGACACGCCGGCGCCGGGCACCGATTTCGTGTCGCAGGAAGACCGCATGCGGCACATCATCGACCTGTGCGAGGAAGGCCTGTACAAGCCCGACGTCGCCACGCTCGATTGTGGCAGCCTCAATTTCGGCGACTCGAACCGCGCCTACATTTCCACACCCAATTACCTGCGCAAGGGCGCGGCGATCCTGCGCGACCTGGGCGTCAAGGCCGAATTGGAAATTTTCGACACCGGCAATCTCTGGTTCACGCAGCAGTTGATCAAGGAAGGATTGATTCCCGATCCGCCCTTGATCCAGCTCTGCTGCGGCATTCCGTACGGCGTGCCGGCCGACACCGGCCACCTGCTGGCGATGGTCAATGCGTTGCCGGCCGGCTGCGTTTGGACTTCCTTCGGCATCAGCCGCATGCAGATGCCCTGGGTCGCGCAGTCGATTCTGCTCGGCGGCAACGTGCGCGTCGGTCTCGAAGACAACCTGTACCTGAGTCGCGGCGTTTACGCGAGCAACGCGCAGCTGGTGACCAAGGCGCGCACGATCATCGAGGCCATGGGCGCGAAGATCGTCACGCCCGCGCAGGCCCGGGAACGCCTGAAGATCCATTGAGTGTGAGCAGGCCCTAGTGCAGGCGCCGACGATCTACTCCACCGCGGTCGATCTCGCGTGGATCGACTACAACGGCCACCTGCGCGACGGCTATTACGGCGTCATCATGAGCCTCGCCTGCGATGCGCTGATGGATCGGCTGGGGCTCGACGAGCGCTACCGCAGCGAGACCGGCTGCACGCTGTTCACGCTCGAGCAGCACCAGCATTTCCTGCATGAGGTCAAGCGCGACGATCGCGTCGAGGTGCGCGTGCGCATCTTGGGCGCCGATCGAAAGCGGCTGCACGCGGCCTTCGATTTCCATACTGCGCACTACGGCGATCCCGTCGCCGCAGGCGAAATGATGCTGTTGCACGTGCAGCAGGGCGAAACGACGGCGTCGGCGCCGTTTCCCGCGCAAGTGGCGGCGGCAATCGAAACGCTGCGGGCGGCCACGGCCGCAATCACCGCGCCCGCGCCGGGCTCACGGCGCATCGAGTTGCGGGTCCCCACGAGTGGTTGATCGCAGCGCGGACGCCCCCGACGAAACCGCCGTCCGGCGCCTGCTGCATCCACAGAGCATGGCGCTGATCGGCGGGGGCTGGACAGATGCCGTCGCGGCGGGCAATGGCGCGATTGGGTATCGCGGACAGATCTGGCGCGTGCATCCGACGCGCCAGTCGACAACTGCTTGCCATTACTACCGCTCGGTCGATGAATTGCCTGGCTCTCCGGACCAGGCCTTCATTGCCGTGCCAGCGTCCGAGGCAATCGGCGTCGCCGCTGCGCTCGAGCGGCGCAAGGCGGGCGGCTTCGTGTGTTTCGCGTCGGGATTTTCGGAACTCGGCACCGACGCCGGCCGCGCATTGACGGCTGCACTCGAGCAGGCAGCGCCCACGGTGCCTTTCTTCGGCCCCAACTGCTACGGCATCGTCAATTTCTTCGACCGGTGCGCACTGCTCCCCGACCAGGTCGTCGGCCCGCCGCTCGAGCGCGGCGTGGCACTCATCTGCCAGAGCGGCACGATCGGATTGACGCTTACGTTCAATGGACGATCGCTGCCGATCGGCTATCTCTTTACGGTGGGCAACCAGACGCGCCTCGCGGTCGAAGACCTGATCGAACTGCTGTGCGGCGATGCACGCGTCAGTGCGTTTGGGCTTTACGTCGAAGGCATCCAGGATATTGAACGCTTCGCGCGCGCCGCGGAACATGCTCGCCAGGTGGGCAAACCGATCGCGCTCGTGAAAGCCGGGCGCACTGAAGTCGCGGCGCGCACCGCGCAAAGCCACACGGGTGCGTTGACCGGCGCCGACACGCTGTTCGATGCGTTCTGCGAGCAGGCGGGCATTGCCCGCTGCGAAACGCTCGCATCGTTGTGCGAAACACTCAAGGTGCTGCATGCCGGCGGACCCCTGCCCGGCCGGCGCGTGCTGGTAATGGGCTTTTCAGGCGGCGACATCGCGATGACTGCCGATGTGGCGCGCCACACCGACCTCGAGTTTCCAGCCTTCGATGCGGCGCGCACGACGCGCTTGCGAGACATTCTCGGCGAGCGCGTGACGATTGGGAATCCATTCGACGTGCACACCTACGCCTGGTTCGACATCCACCGTCTTCGCTCGCTGTTCGATACGACGCTGGCCTGTGACATCGACGCCGTCGCGCTGATGCTCGATTGCCCGCCCGACGGTTCGGACATGAGCGCGTTCACCAATGTCATTTCGGAATTCATCGACGCGACAAGAACGCCTGGCGCCGCGCGTGGCGCGCTGCTGGCATCGCTCCCCGAGACCCTTCCTCCCGCCGTGCGCGAACAGTGCTTGCGCGCGGGTGTCGCACCACTCCAGGGCCAGCGCGAAGCACTCGAGGCTCTCGATCTGGCCGGCGCGATGGGCGAGATCTGGTCGAAGGGCGCGGCGGTAAAGTTGTTGAGGCCCTTGGCAAAAGCCACGGGCGGCGGGCGACTGCTGTCGGAATTCGAGGCGAAATCGGCGCTGGGCAAATTCGGGGTGCCCGTGCCGCGCTCGAGCCAGGTACCCATCGGTGAAGCCGCCGCAGCCGCCGCGGCGATCGGATTTCCGGTCGTCATGAAAGCGGCTGATCCCGCAATCGCGCACAAATCAGAGGTCGGTGGCGTGATTATCAATATCCGCAACAACGCCGAAGCTGCAGCCGCGGCCGAACGTCTGAAGGCAATCGGCGCCATGGTGCTCGTTGAGCAGATGATCGTCGATTCGGTGGCCGAGATCCTCGTCGGCATCATCGTCGATCCGCAGTTCGGATTGTCGCTGGTGCTCGGCGCGGGCGGCGTGCTGACCGAACTGCTGCATGAGAGC
>JBEPVS010000028.1:0-17659 GCA_041690875.1 Gammaproteobacteria bacterium | reverse complement strand
GCTTTCTCCATCAGCACGAACGCCGCGGCCTCGGCGATCGAAATGCCGCTTCTATCGGCCGCGAACGGACGGCACGGCGCCGGGGCTGTCAACTGCAATGAGTGAAAACCATAGAGCGTCGTCAGGCACAGCGAATCGACCCCCCCGACGACGGCGGCATCGATGAGGCCGAGTTCGACCATGCGTTGTGCCGCGCCAAAAGCCTTGGCGCTGGACGAACAGGCCGTCGATATCACCGCGGCCGGGCCTTCGATGCCCAGTATCCGGCGCGCGAACTGCGCTGCCGAGAAAGCATTGTGCGTGCCAGCGTAATTGAAGTCCGACGGCAGCGCGCCACTGACACTGTCGCGCCGGCGATAGGCGAGCTCGGTCTGCAGGATGCCCGATGTGCTGGTGCCGAGAAACAAGCCCATGCGCCGCGCGCCGACCCGACTGGCGCAGGCCAATACGCTGGCCATGAAATTGTCCTGGCGCAGCCCCAGGTGCGCGAGACGGTTGTTGCGGCACTCATAGGCTTTCCACGCGGACGGCAATGGATGATCGTCGACGCCCGCGACTTCACCGATCCATGTATCGAGTGCAACGTCTTCGAATGCGCAACGCGTGAGTCCACTGCGCGTTTCGGCCAGCGCGTCAGCGAGCGGCGCAAGTCCCGCGCCGAGACAACTCGTGGCCGTGAACTGGGTCAGGAAAAGCGGCTTCATTGCGGCGTCGCCAGCAGCAGTACATTGGCAAAGGGCGTGCCTTTGCTCATCGGAATTGGCTGCGCACTGAATCCGCAGTTCGCCAACAGGTCGTGCCAGGATTGCAGGCTGCGGCAATACAGGTGCGCGCTCCGATGGCCACGCAGGTACAGCACGGCGGCATCGACCCAACGGCTCATGTCGAAGCGCCATCCGCCGGCGGCATCGCCGACGCGCAGCAGTAACCTGCCCGCCTCGCCGATCGACGATCGCACGCGCTGCAATACCTGTTCCTGTTCCGTCGGGTTCATGTAGTGCAGCACATCGAGGATGATGACGACATCGGCCCTCCCGAACTCAGCTGTTCGAATATCGGCGCATTCGATCCGCGCCAGCGAACCCAGGGCCGCTTGCGCACGTTCGACGTCGCGGGGCATCAGTTCAATGCCGCGAAATTCGCTGGGTTCCGGCGGCGGCGGCCAACCTTCGGGCCATTGCTCCGCGCGGAAGCTGGTGCGGGCTGCGTCGATCCAGGCCGCGAGCACGCCCTGGCCGCAGCCCAAGTCCAGCAACCGTGCGCGCTGTGGAATAATTCCGCGCGCCAGCAGCGCGGCGAACACAGGATCGCCGCCCAATTTGCCGAGCGCAAAACGATACGCGAAAAGACCGGACCTGCGATAGCGTTGCGCGGCGGCGTGTGCCAGCCGCCTGAGCATCTGGCGAGTCGTCACGGCAGCGCTTCAGGCAGCGTGACGGTGGCCAGACCCGCACGGGCCACGGCATCGAGTAGCCGCGGCAAGACTTCAAGGACCACAGGCTCGCCGTCACGGCTGCGCGCGGCATTGCCGTCGTGAAGCAACAAGATGTCTTCGCGCGCCAATCCGGTCGCGAGGCGCCCATAGACGGCGCCGGCATCGCGCTTGACCGTATCGAAGCCGCGTCGCGTCCAGCTGACCAGCTGCATCCCCAACGCCGCGAGCACCGGTTGCAGGAAGGGATTGCGCAAACCGGCCGGTGCGCGAAAAAAGCGCGGCTGCTCGCCCGTCACGGCGCTGATCGATTGCTGCGCGGTTTCGATTTCGCGCCGCATGCCGCGGCTGCCGAGCAATGAGAAATGGTGGCGATGAGACTGGCTGTGGTTCTGGATGCTGTGCCCACGCGCGACGATTTCGCGTGCCAGCTCCCGGTTCGCACTCACGCGTTCGCCAATGCAGAAAAAAGTTGCCCGCGCGCCTGCTGCCTGCAGGATGTCGAGCACGCGCGGGGTGACCTGGCGATCGGGACCGTCATCGATGGTGATCGCCACGCGACCGGTTCCCGGCTGCGGTGGAAGTCGCGTGAGGTTGGGGCCGAGGGCGCGGCTGCGCGGCCAGAGCCCCGTTGCAGTCAGGACGGCATGATCGGCGGCGATCGCACCCAACGCCCATGGCCATACGGCCGGATGCCACGCGGTGGCACCTACCGCCGCGGCGTGCAGTATCACCGAAGCCGGAACTAGCGGCCGCGTTTGCCACGCTTCGCGTGACAAGGAGTGAAATCCTGTCGTTGCCGACGACATCGGTATCACGCACCCCACCCCAGCGTTGGCCATCGGTCGAGGAAATGATCCCAGACTTTACGCCACGCCAGCCAGTCGTGCGCACCGGGCACGACGTCGACCGACTCCGGCGGCGCGATCAGGCAGATGCCCTGCAGCTCGGTGGGGAATTGCTCGGCGTAGTTGAGCGCCATGAACCCGCCCAATGAGATGCCTGCAAGGCACACTGCCTTGAAGCCATCGGCGCGCGCCGCGGCGATCGGTCCATGGCGTAGCCGAAGCGCATCCGCGGGTTCGGTCGGGGAAGGCATGCCCGAATTATAGTGCTTCGGGTTTGCCAGCCCGCGCCATGAGCGACGCAAAAAGCAGCGCTGCGAATGCGCCCGGCGCCACAGTCATGCCGAGCGCGGACAGCACGGGCACCGTCGAGGTCGCCAGCACGCCGAAACCCATCACGGTAGCAACGTTGGCGATTAACAGCGATGCAAGCATCGTGTTGCGCTGCGCGGCGGGTCCGGGCGCGAAACGCTGGTCAAAGAACAGCGCGTAGTTCGACCCAACGGCAACGATCAGCAGCAAGCCGATGAGGTGCAGGATCGTCAGCGCCTGGTGGGCGGCGACCAATGCTGCGCATACCACGAGTACCGCAAGCGACAGCGGAGCGATCACGCGTGCGACCCGCGACACCGAACGCAGCGCGACCAGCAACAGCACGACGATAAGCGCCAAGCCCAGCAGCGACAGGTGGATCGCCTCCGACTGGTACGACGCGTAGAGAGTGTCGGACTCCTGCTTCAGGTCGAGCACCGTTACCGACACTCCCGCAGGAGCGGAACCCAGCGCAGCCTTCACCTGCGCCGCGTCGATTGAAAAGGCGTGCACCCCGCTACCTGGGGCACGGAGCGGTAATAGCGCCACGACGCGATTGCCACGCTGTGCGAGTAAGGCATCGGCGCCACTGGCGAGTGAGCTCCTGGTGAGCGCGGCGCGATCGAGGAGCGGTGTAGTGCGAGCCTGCTCGATTGCGGCGATGAATGGCGACAGCCGCGCCGCACGCAACGGTAACCCGACGAGCGCAGCGCCGAGCCGCGTCTGCAGCACCTCAGCGGTGGGCAGGGCCGCGCGCCGCTGCCTCTGCATTTCGAGGCTCGGCAGGTAGCGCGCCGGCGTTTCGAATCCACCGAGGTCGCCGCTTTCGACGAGGGACGCCAGATGCGCGCCGACAGCTTCAGATGCCTGCAGTGCGGATTCCACGTCGCTGGCCGAGACGATGATGAGGTCGCGAACGTCAGGCGCGCCCAGGCTGCTGCGCAACCGCGTATCGAACTGTTGCTCGCTCGCGGATACCGGGCTCAATGCGGCAATATCCCGATTCCACAACGCATTGCGATGCACAGCCACGATGGCGACTGCTGCCACCGGAACGAGCCACAGCAACTGCCGGTAATGCTGCAAGCTCTCGATCGCGCGTGCGAAGCGACGACCCAACCCATCAAGCGGGCGCGCCGTCCAATTCTCCGGCAGCAGCGAAGGCAACACGTAGCGTGTCACCGCCGCTGCCGCAACCAGTCCGGCCATTGAGTACAGGCCCAGCTGCGCGAGTCCTGGAAATGCCGACGGCAGTAGTGACGCGAATCCGCACACCGACGTGAGCAGGCCAAGGCGCACAGTAGGCCAGAAGCCGGCGATCCATGCGTCGGCCGCGTTGCCGTTCGCGCCGCGGCGCGCCTGGATCAACAGGTATACAGAGTAGTCGACTGATTCGCCGATCAGCGTGACGCCGAAACCGAGCGTGACGCCATGGATGACTCCGAAGCCGAGCGCAACGGCGGCCGCACCGGCCAGCGCGCCGGAGACAACAGGCAGCAAGCCAAGCACGAGAGTGCGCAGCGAGCGATACACCAGCAACAAGAGTGTTGCGATGAGCACGCAGCTGATGACCGATAGCCGGATCGATTCGTGGATGATCGTCGCGCGCGCGCGCACCGCGAAAACACCGGGTCCGCTCATGCGCAGGCGAAGCGCTGGCGGACCTAGGGGGGTCACCGCCGATCTGCTGCTGGCGCTGAGCCGCGCGAACTCGCTCTCGATCGCCCCGACGGCGAGCTCCTGGCCATTCGTGTCGCCACCCGAGGCGCGCGTCTGCGCCACCAGCAGTGCCTCGCTGCCATCGGCAGACACCCAGACGCCATTCGAATAGCGCGGCCCGGAATCGGGCGTCAGCTGCTCGAGCACCTGCAGCGTTTCGCCAGTGGGATCGGCGAGCAGCAGGTCTTTCTGCAGGAATCCCGTTGGCATCGCCAGTGAATCGATGCTGTCAGAGATTGCAGCGTGCAGTCCCTCGACCGTGAACCGACCGGGGGAAACACGCTCGCTTAACAAGTAGCGGTGATCGAATACAAACTTCTGGTCCGCTGCGGACGAGGCGACCCGGCCATTGTTGGCCGAGCTGAACGAAGCGCTTGCGCGCAGACTTTCCGCCAACTGCTCCGAAACGTGCGCGCGTTGCGGGCCATCGCCGCCATCGATGTCGATCAGGATCAGCCGCGAGGCAACGCCCTCGCGCAATTCATCGACCAGCGCTTGTTGCGCCGCCGTCGCCCGCGTGGGCAGGAAAGCAGAGAGATCGGCCGTGAACCGCGCGTGCGCAATGATCCATGCAGCCCCGGCCAGCAGCAGCAGCCAGATGGCAACGCTGACGCGGCGGGGCTTCACGTCGCCGGTTCTGCGTGGTCGGCTGGCGCTTCGTGCAAGGTCGTAACGGAGCGGTCACCGTTTGCCAGCTGCACGGTGACCGTGGCGATTTCATCGAGTGTGCCCTCGATGCTGACCTCGGTCACTTCCGCGGCGGCCTTCGGCTCCAATGGAACGAGTTTCAGGATCCAGTGGGCGTCGTTGTCAGTGTACGTGACGCGAAACCAGCGCTCGAGTGCCGCGCGATCGCCGGACAATGTGGCGCGGATCGCTTCGATGTACGGTATCGCCTGCGGATAATCCGCGAGCGCCACGTGGTATTGCTTGTGTCGGCGTTCCAGCGTCAATTGCCCTTTCTCGAGCAGCATGCTTTCCGGCTTCGGCTTCACCGTGCGCTTCTCGACACGATCGGGCGCGTCATAGTACATCTCGCCGTAAGACTCGAGCGGACGATCGAGGATGCTCGATGTGTGGACTTCGGTGAACGTGACATGCCCATGCTGTCGTTGGCTCAACAGCGCCATTAATTGGTCGAGCGTGTCGGTGGCGGGCGCGGCAATCACCGCGGTTGCCGGCAGCGCGATGCAGCACAACATCAACAGCACGGCGCGTCCGCGGCAGCTCATGATCGCCTGCCCCAAAAATCGAGGAAGTTAAACCAGTTGTACGGATACTTCCGGCAATGGCGCTCGACCACCGCCACGTAACGGCGCAGGGCCTTGCGCACGGCTTCACCCTCGCCTTCCGATTCTGTCGCGGAGAAATCGGCGATCTGCTCGAACACGACGTGATAGCGATTTCCGCCCAGGTAGAAGCCCGCCATGAAGCAGATCGGGCGGCGCAGCTTTGCCGCGACGCGAAACGGCCCGAGCGGAAACGCGGCCGGTGCGCCCAGGAACATCACTTCTTCCACGGCTTCGGCTCCCAAGGCGCGATCGCCCATCATGCCGACGAAGGCTCCGGCTGCAAGGCGCGCGCGAATCTCGAGCAACGCCGACAGGGGACCGAGCTCGATGATGTCGGTCTTGAGCCGCGGGCTGATCGCGGTCAGGGCGGCGGTGATTTTGCGCGCATTGTCCGCGTACATGGCCATCGCGATTTGCTGGTCCGGCAGCCGCCGGCCGAGGGCGCGCGGGGCTTCGAAACTTCCGAGGTGAGCGCCCATGAGCAATGCGCCGCCATCGCTGGTGCGCGTGGCGCAGGCAATCGCTTCGCCATCGATGGATACGTTGAACAATTCGAATCGTCCATTCAGGAAGAAAACCCGATCATGGATTGTCGATGCGAACGTAAGGATCTGCCGGAACCTGTCCATCGGCGTCGCGGGCCGACCCAGCACGCGGCGCAGGTAATCGCGCGAGTACCGCCGCGCCCGCGGCGCAAACAGGAAGAAATAGGCGGCGATGCAGTACGTGATGATACGGCTCACGCCGCGGCCGAGGCGCAGTGAAATCCAGCTCATGACGCGCAGCCAGAACACCGAGCCGCGCTCGCGGTGCGTGGCCCAGGATGAAGCCGCCGCATTCCCCGGCGCACTCGTCATGCCTGCGCTATTTTTCATCCGAACCCCTCGTGCGTGCCGGCAGCGTCAGCACGCCGCTGGCGACGAGCCGATCCGGTGCGCGGACTGTGAACGCCACCCGTTGATCGGTTTCCTGGGTGATGGCCAGTTGCAAAGGCTCGCCGGGCCGCGCGGCACTCAGGAACTTCGCCGACGGGATCGTGCACTCATGCGTGGGCACGCGCAGCGCGTCGCTGATGCAGTAGAGCGCTTCGTCCAGCAACACGACGCCCGGCACGATCGGCTCTCCCGGAAAATGCCCGGCGAACGCCGCATGGTCGGCCGGGATATTCAGTGCAAACTGAGCATCGTTCATGGTTTCAGGCGCCCGCGAGCAGCGCGCGTAATTCGTGCAGCGGCAATTTTCCGGTCGCGTTACGGCGAATTTCCGGCACGAGCAACAAAGGGCGCGGCAGAAATGCGGGGTCCAGACGCTCGCGCAACTGTTTCGTGATTGCGTTGACCGTCAGGTCGGGCGCCACCACGAGCGCACCGAGGCGCGTGACGCCAATCGCGGTGGGTGAGGCATCCTCGGGCAGAAAAAATGCGCCGTCGACCACGCCGGGAATGCTGGTGAGCTGGTGGTTCAGGTAGGCCATGGAACTGCGCTTGCCCGCGATGTTCACCATGTCCGCGACGCGGCCGCGCAGCAGGAAGCGGTCGGCGCCGATGAGCTCGAGCACATCTCCCATCGGCGTCGCCGCTTCGACGTGCCCGCCCTCGACCCAGGTTTGTCCATCGCGCACCGAAACATTCACACCGGGCCACAGCAGCCACTCCGGGGTCTGTGTCGTACGCCGGCTCGCGATTTGCCCGGTTTCCGTGGAACCATAGATTTCCAGCAACGGCGCACCGAAGCGCGTCTCGACGTCGCCAGCCAGCGATGCATCGAGCGGCGCGGTCGCGCATAGTATTAGTTCGATCTGCGGAAGATCGACGTTACCCTTGACGAGCGTACGCAGGTGCACGGGCGTCGACACCAGGATTCTCGGCGCGGGCACGGCCGCCAATGCGCCAGCGATGTCAGCCGGATAAAAGGGATGCTCGGCGCACAGCGCATTGCCGCTCTGCAACGGCAAGAGCACCGTCGACTCGAATCCATACATGTGTTGCGGCGGCACTGTGCCGACAATGGCATGGCCGCCGTTCCTCTTAAGTCGCAAGCGCGCTGTGCCGATCTGCACGCAGCGCAGCAGGCGGCCCCAGGTCTTCGGGTGTGGCACCGGAACTCCGGTCGAGCCGGAGGTAAAAATATAGGCGACGCGCCTATCGACCGGAATGGTCGGTGGCGGCCACACCGCCGCGACACTCGGCGCACCGAATGGGAACTGGCTCAGCGGCAAATCGACATCGCAGGCGGCATCGTCGGTCAGGCAAATCGCGTCGGGCGCGAATCCCTGTAGCTGGCGAATCGTTTCCGGTGTATGCGTCGAAGGCAACAGGCTGACGCGCCCTGAACTGATGCACGCCGCAAGTCCAACCGCGAAGGCATAGCGATCCTTGCACGCGTTCAACACGTGGTTCGCCGGCGGCAGGTGCGCGGCGACGTGCGCAACGTCGGCAAGGAAGCGTGCCGCGTGAACGGGATTGCCGTCGCGGTATGCGACGACGGATTCGGGCGCACCGTGGGATATCAGTGGCACGACACGCATGGATGTTCGTTCCGCGATCGCGCCGCAGTGGCGTTAGCTATGTGGAACCGTGGCTGAGGCGGTGCCGGAACCACGCATGGTTGCCCGCACCGTGCCGAGGATGCTTGCATGCTGCATATCCGGCAGCACCCGCAGCCGCACGAGGTATTCGCCGATGAACATGAGCGCTATCAACGGTGTCGTGCAGAAATTCGTGAACACCGACCAGGCGCGAAGCGGCGCGGCAACGTACAAGATCAACACCGCAGCGCTCATGGCGAAGAAGAATATCGTCCAGGCCAGCGTGACGGTGCGGGTGTAGTGCACGGCATCCACCGACAACGAACCGTGCGCGAGCGTCGCAAACCGCGTGCACAGCGGCACATGGCCTGCGGCCAGCGAACGTGCAAATGAAAAGCCAAGCAATCCGTAAGTGCCCGACTGCTGTATCAAATAGAGCCAGCTGAAGTGACTGCGAAGAGTCTTCCACTCGATCAAGGCGAGCACTGCCGCAAGCGCGCACGCCAGCAAGCCGAGGCTGCGATGTCGCGAGCGCCAGGCCAGGATCAGCGCGGCGATCCACACCGGCGCGATGGCGAGCATCGCACCCAGGTCTTCATGGCCCGGAACCGCGTTACTGTAGTGTGCGAGAACCGCGTATGCGACGACAGCGAGAGCGACGGAAACGATGCGCAGGCCAAATGACGCCGTTCGCGTCACTGGGTTCTCCGCTGCGCGATGAAATCGGCCAACGCCGCCAGCGAACTGAAGATCTTGTGGTTATTTTCGCTGTCGGCCTTGATCTCGACACCGTAGCGCTTCGACACGACCAGCGCGATTTCAAGGATGTCGATTGAATCGAGTCCGAGCCCATCGCGAAACAGCGGTGCCGCCGGATCGATGTCCGCTGCTGCAACATTGAGATTGAGAGCCTGCACCAGCAGTTGGGCGAGCTCCCCTTGCAGTTCGAGAGTGTCAGGGGCTGCCGCGGATTCCATCGCGAGCGATTATATCGGTGGTGGGTCGGAACGCAACTCGCGCTACACTAATAATCCTTATAAATCACAGGGATACTGCGGCTCACCGGGACGCTCGGGCGGCTTATCGAACCTCAGCGTCCCAACAGGCGCCGCCCGATGAGCACAGGCAGGCGGATGATGAATCCGGCCATCAGCCGCAGGTGCATCCACGTCAGCAGCACGTTGTCGCGCCCGTAACGGAAGTGCGACACGCCGCCTTCTGCAACCGGAATATATTTCACAGCGGCGAGTCGGTTGAGCGGACGCACGCCGCGCCAGCACAGCCTCACGACCGCCTCGACATCGAAGTCGAAACGCCGCATCCAGATCTGGTGCCGCATGACCCGTTCCAGCGGAGCCGCAGGATAGACGCGGAAGCCGAACAGGGAGTCGTGGATTCCGGCCCACAATGTTTCGAAGTTGGCCCACCAGTTCGAGATTTTCCTGCCGCGCACGCGCAGCAGCGGTGCGCTCGCGTCGAACACCGGTTCGCCGAGGATCATCGCCGCAGGCGTGGCGGCCGATGCGGTCATGAAAGCGGGAATTTCAGCGGCAGGATGCTGGCCGTCGGAATCCATCGTCAGCACATGCGTGAACCGCTCCGCGAGCGCGGCGCGCACGCCGTGCAGCACCGCGGCGCCCTTGCCCTTGTTTTGCGGCATCACGATGACCCGCAGGTCAGCATTGCCTTCGGCACGCTTCACAAGCGCCTCGCCGGTGCCATCGCTGCTGCCATCGACGACGACCCAGACCGGCGACCATTGCTCGAGCGCGCCGGCGACCGTCTCGAAGACTTTCTGACCCGGGTTGTAGCTCGGGATCAACACGAGATGCGTGGTTGAGACCTTTGCCTTCAAGTGTCGCAACCGGGCGGCGGCGCGAAGCGCGCTCTCAGCCAGCCGTTCTGCGCAGAGGTGGCGAGTTCACTGCGAAAGTAACTCTCCAGCGCGGCGTCGAATGCTCGCACATCCACGGGCGGCTCGAAGCGTTGCCCCAACCGAATCCGAACCGTAACCGGGAACTTAGGGATGCGAAAGGGTGACCATCCCTTGCTCAGGTACGCTGAGTCGGTTTCGACGATAAGCGTTTGCACCGCAACCCTGGCGCGCTTCGCGATCAGGCCCGCACTCGTGTTGAACGGATTGACTGGAGGCTTCGTCGTGCGCGTTCCCTCAGGAAACAACAGTAGCGATTCACCACGCTGCAGTTCCGCCACGGCATCGAGCACCATGCGGCGCGGCGGCTGGTTGCGGATGTAACGCGCGAGGCGGGCTCCCGAACCGAGCAGCACATTGTTCATGATCTTCGATTTCATGACGCAAACCATGTGCGGATGCACGGTCAGCACCAGCACCGCATCGATCATCGACGGATGGTTCGGCGTCAACACGACGGCGCCGCCTGATTTCAGCGATTGAAGATCGCGCAGGTCGACTCGGTAGAGATTGAGGAGGCCGATGCCTGCCACATACAAGCCGCTCAACCGGCAATATCCAAGGCGCCCCACCCTCGCGCCCAGGCGTCGCGGCAACAGCAGATAGGCGGGAATGGCAACCACCGACCAGATCAGCGCAAGCACAGCGAAAAGCGCCAGCCCGAACCAGAATTTGAGCGCATCGGCCACCAACTTTAATGTTCGACGCACGGTGGCGCAGCCTCAGTTCTCATCACCCGAAACCTGGCGGCTCGATTTCGCGATCATCCAGGAAATGCCGAATCCGGCAGCCCAGTAGCCACGCGATCGCACCAGGGGGCTGTCTTCGAACACGGCGTTGGAGAGCGTGTCGTACCTTGCGAACGCGCCGAACCAGCAGGTGGGGTATCGCTTCGATACCGCAACCAGCATTTCCGTGCCCGCGTAGCCGCCTGACGCCCGATACACGGGACGCGTCGGCGTCGCGTAGGCGGGCGCAACGGAATAGAAGTAGTCGTGATAACCACGATCGGCAAACAGCGGCGCGATGAACATGCCAACATCCCAACCAGCGTGCCCCGCGAAGTTGCGTGCATCGACGTTGATGCGCGGCGCCATGAACCAGCCCACCGATTGCGGGTGGGCTTCGATCGTAAACGCCTTGCGCACCGGAAGACGGAGGTCAATGCGCAGGCGATCGTCGTCGGAGCGCCACAGGTGCACATCGAGCGACGGGCCGAATTCGATCGTGGGCTTGAGGCTCTGCATGCCCTCGCGCGCGCTATCGTTCTTGCTGCTCACCGGCGTCGTCGCGTCGACGCTCAGGTTCAACTCGACCCTTGGGTGCTGCAGGAACAAGCCGCGCACGCCGTCGCGATCAGATTTGAAAATCTTGCCGCGATAGACAAGGTACGGAACGGGCAAGGGATACACATGCGCCGTATCGGCACCGCGATAGTCCGTCAGCCCAATTGCGCCGACGCCGAGCCCGAATTCCCACAACGGCTTGCTTGCCGTGTCACTGGCGGAAGCGCCGCCGGCGCTCATTGCCAGCACCCACAGCGGCGCCCACATCCTCGCACGGCCCCCACGATGCGCCTCGCTCGCCACGGATGCCGTTACTCCACGGCCGGCCGATTGCCGGGCGTGGCATCACCCACGGCTTCGATCTCGACCAGCAGGTCGATACGGCAAACATCCGCCTGCAGGTACGTGACCGGACAGCGCAGCGGAAACTGCTGCGCGAGCTGCCGACTTATCGTCTCGAGGTCACCCGCGTGCCGCACGTACACTTTGAACTGCATCTCTTCGATCGCATGGCGCCGCGCGCCGCGCACGCGATTCGCTTCGGCGACCAGTTCAAATATGTTGGCGATCGACTCGCGCGTCTGTGCCGCAACATCGCCAGCGTGCATGGTCTGGTGGCCGAGTATGCTCGCCGTGCCTGAAGTAAACAGGCAGCTGCCGGATAGCGCAGTCGACACCATCGCGCGCGAGAACGTCGGGCTATCGGGTCCATACTCGGCCGGATATCGATACGCGCTCACCTGTCGTGGATTTTCCAGAGCGTGACCCGCCGTCTTGCTGGCGATGAAATAGATGACCATCGGCGAGCCGCGCGCAGACCCGAGCGCACAAGCCGCCGGCACCTGCCCTTCAATCGCGCGGCCCGCCTTGACGAACGCCTGGCGGCGCACCGTGTTGAATTCATGGTAGCGCTCGCCGCTCGTGCACTTGCCATTGATCTCGGCGAAGTAATTCCACACCCGCAACAGGTACGGATACCCCAAGCCGTCGAGCGCGACGAAGATCTCCGTGTACGCCTGCGCGGTCAACTGGCCCAGCGCCGCGGCGCGCTCATCGAGCACAATGGAACCGAACAACACATCGGCGCCGGCGCGATAGCGTATCGCCCCATGTTGACCGGATTTGAGCGGCGCGGTCGCTTGCCACACTTCGCAAGTTTCCGGCCCCGCGCCGAGGCGCAACAGGTTCACCACCGCATTCGGAATATCGCGCGCGGCCGCGAGTTCCTGCAGCTGCCCGAAAGACACCACGCCGAGCACGCCCTGCCACCAGTTTTCCGGGCGTGTTTGCAGCTCGGTCGGCGACAGGCATTCGAGTCGAATCGCCGGTTGCGATGAAACGGGACGGATGTTGATGGCGCGATCGCGCCAGCCGGCAATCGTGCGTCGCAGGTTGAAAACCGAAGTCAGCATGTAGACAGTCTTGAACACGCGCAGTGACTTCCAGATCGGTGTCTTGCCGAAGATATCGCCCGCCAGCACGGACAGCACCGCGCTCCGCACGCCCAGCAATTCACGTGGGTTCATGAACAGATCGCGCATCGCAGGGCTGGTGATTCGGTAGATAAACCACGAGAACACGCGTGGCCCGAGTCGCGTCACGCGATCGTATTCGCGCATCGCCTTGCGGGCCTGCGCCGGATGGCGCAAGAAAGTGTCGACCGCATCAGCTGCAGTGGCGGCGCCGTTCATCGCCAGCCACACGCCCGAGGAGAACACCGGATCGACGAACGCATAGGCGTCGCCCACCATCAAGTAACGATTGCCGTAGCTGTGGTCGGCCGCGTACGAATAATTTCCGGTGGCCTCGACCGGCGATACCAGCTGCGCATCTTTCAGCCGCTCGGCCAGCGACGCGCACTTCGCGATCGTGTACATGAAGAACTGCTCTAGCGGCAGGTGCCGCTCCTTCATGTACGCTGGCCAGACCACCGCGCCCACGCTTGCGGTGCCATCGACGAGCGGAATGAACCACATCCAGCCGTGTTCGAACCAGTAGATCGAAATATTGCCGGCGCGCTGGTCCGGGTTACGCTGCGCGCCAGAAAAATGCGCGTACATCGAAGCACTGTTGTGCTTGCGGTTGCGTTGTTTCGCGCCCAGTTGCCCAGCGAGGAATGTGTCACGCCCTGAGGCGTCCACGAGGAATCGCGCATTCCAGGCCGCTGCGCGCCCGTCGTCGTGCACCGACTCGACGCGAATGAAATCCTTCGCCTTAGAAACATCGGCCGCGCGCACGCGGCAACCTTCGATGATCTGGGCGCCCGCGCGGCTCGCGCGCCGGATCAGGATCTCGTCGAACTCAGCGCGCCTCACCTGGTACGCGTAGGGTGGACGCGGATCGTAGGCATCCTTGAATTCGAAAATCTCGCTGCGCCCCAGCGATTCGGACACGAATTCCGCGCCGTTTTTTTGCATGCCGATCGCGCGCATCTCATCCGCGACACCGAGCCGTTCGAACAGCGGCAGATTGGCCGGTAACAGCGATTCACCGATGTGAAAACGCGGATGCCGCGCCTTTTCCAGCAGCGTGACCTGGTGCCCCCGCTCAGCCAGCAGCGTCGCGGCGGTGGATCCTGCCGGCCCGCCGCCGATGATCAACACATCGACGTCGCGAACCGCTTGCGCATCTTGAACAGCCGCCATGGGGCGGCACTCTACAGTACGCTCGCGGTACGCTGAAGCGTCACGGGGGGCCTCTATATGAATAAGAAGCAATGCATGATGCTGGGCCGAGTTTTGGTCGCCCACGAGGCGCAGCGAAGGCTTCGGATCACCGCGGTGAGGATTCGAGAGCGCGAAGGCCCACCGGGACCGCCGCGCTAGCGGCGCGAGCGGCGCGCGGGGCGCTCAACGTTAACCTTGGGCACGGAATTCTTCAGCGGCCCGATCTTCGTGACGATGGATTCAACCGTTGGGCGCTCGCCGCGCTCGTGCGCGTCGATGGATGCACGCATCGCTGCGAGATGTTCCGGCGTCGTGCCGCAGCAGCCGCCGACGATGCGCGCGCCGCCGTCAATCGCCAGCCGCGCGTAGTTGGCCATCAGCTCGGGCGTTCCGGAATAGACGACTTCGGTTCCCTCGAAATGCGGTACGCCGCAGTTTCCCTTCGTGACGAGCGGGAATTGGGCGCCGTGCATCTCCGTGAGGCTGACGAGAATGTCGGGCGCACCCACGCCGCAGTTCGCGCCGATGGCGAGTGGCGGGACGGCGAGGTTCGCAACTGATGCAGCCGCCGCATTCGGCATGAGCCCCATCATGGTGCGCCCCGCGGTGTCGAATGAATACGTGAGCACGTAAGGCAGGCCCACCGAGATCGCGGCTTCTGCTGCAGCGTTCGCTTCTTCGGGCGATGACATGGTCTCGATCCATGCGACATCGGCGCCGCCATCGCGCAGGCCATTCAGTTGAGCGGTGAACGATGCAATCGCGGCGTCTTTCGTCAACGCGCCCATCGGCTCGAACAGTTCTCCAGTTGGTCCGACTGAACCGCCGACAACCACCGGACGCGCAGCCTTGTCGGCCACGCTTCGCGCCAGTTCGGCAGCCCGCTTCGCGAGTTCGTATGCGCGGTCCTGGGCGTTGTGGAGTTTCAATCGATGGGGCGTACATCCAAACGTATTGGTGAGGATGATGTCCGCGCCCGCGTCGACGAACTGCTGGTGTAGTTGAGTGACCAGCTCCGGACGATCGACGTTCCAGAACTCCGGCGGCTCGCCCGAAGTGAGCCCGACCTTGAAATAGTTCGTGCCCGTGGCGCCGTCGGCGAGCAGCACGTGATTTGAGGCGAGCAGTTCGGAGAGGGTGGTACGCATCGCCTGAATAATAACCTACAAGAGTCGCCGCGAAGAATTTCGTGACGCGCAAAGTTAAATCAGCTGCATAGCCAATGTGCCCGGTGGCAGCCGGAGGTTGGCCCGCGCTCGATTCGTTGCAACGCTTCGCCCAGCCGGTGAGTGCAAGTACAGGCTCGTTCACCAGAATTCCGGCGCCAGCGCCCAACGAGACTTCAGAGGCGAGGCTTGACATCCACACCAGAAAGGAACATTACACGCAAATCCGTCGATCGCAAATCATTGCGTCGACCACAAACAGGGAGATTGCCCGATGAAGACCACGCTGCTGCTGCTTTCGCTGCTGCCGATCGCAGCATTTGCAAACGACCCGTTCGAAGGCTCCTGGAAGGCACGGATGGATTCCTTCAAGACAACGGGCGCGCCCGATGTCTTCGAGCTGAAGGATGGCACTTTCTCCTGCAAGAGCTGTGCGCCGCCCTACTCGATCAAGGCTGATGGCGCGCTGCAGAAGACTCCCAAAAATGCCTATCGCGACGAGGTATCGTTCAAGGCGACAGGACCTTCGAACGCTGAATGGACAGTGCAAAAGAGCGGCAAGCCGATTTCCAAAATCCTGCTCACCGTGTCAGCCGACGGCAAGGTGCTGACGCAAGACGCGACCAACTATGCCGGCGCGACGCCCACGACATTCAAGGCCACTTCGGATCGCGTTGCTGCTGGTGCGGCTGGTTCGCATGCGATATCCGGAAGCTGGCAGAACGCCACGCTGGCCAGCGCCTCCCCCGCTGCGCTTACGATCGAAATCATGGCAACGCCCAATGGCCTCAAGTACGTGTCCAACGGTGCGACGGTCGATGCCAAGTTCGACGGCAAGGAATACGAAACAACAGGTGATCCCGGCCACACGATGGTGACGCTAAAGCGCGTCAGCGATCACGAGATCGAAGAAACCGATCGGAGCGATGGCAAGGTCTCGGATGTCGTCAGTTGGAAGGCATCTGCCGATGGCAAGACGATCTCATTCACCGATGAGGACAAGATCCACAACACGACAACGAGTTTCATCGGGGATCGCGTGAAGTAGCGGCACGCGAGCCGCATTGGGATCAGTCGTCGAGTCCCAGTCCTTTCAGAATCCGCGGCGCGTGCTTCGCAACGCGCGCAGCCCGCGTCGCGGATTGTTTCGCACTCGCAAAGTACAACAGGTATCCCTTTTGCCTTCCGGGCGTCAGTGCGCGGAAGGCCTCGGCCAAGCGGGAATCTTCGTCCAGTCGGTCGCGAAATTCCGTGGGCATTTTAAAGTCCGACACGGATTTCATCTTCACCTGGGCGCCGGATTTCTCGATCGCGATTGCATGTTCAATGTACGCAGCAATTGCCGCTTTGCTATTTTTGATATCGGCCAGCGAATTAAAACGAATCTGCCGCGGGCCCTGCACATTCTCAGTCTGGCGGATGAGCATGTGCTTTGGATCTTTCAGTAGCGATCCCTTCATAAAAAGCAGAGCGCAATATTCCTTGAAGCCGTGGATCAACACCACGTTGTGCCCGTCCAGCACGTAACACGCCTGGCCCCATTTCAGTTGTTCATCCAGCCCGGATGCGAGGCAGAGCCGGCGCAGCGCGGCGTACTCGGCGCTCCAGCGCTTTTGCTTGCCGTGTACCTTGGTGACGAGTGGATTCATTGACGTCGATAGATCGCTAAAGCGCTGATCAACAAGGCTGGTTCCAACCCGTCTGTTCCACCTGGAGGGGAAATCGCAGTATCAGTACCCATACTGGAATGCCAAAGTGTTCCGGCCGTTGCAGCACGGACCTCAAGCGGCAACAGACGAGGCGACGCGACGCGTCAACAGTTCCTCCAAGCCGACCAGCGCTTTTGAGAATCCCTCGATCCCCTCCTTGAGTTTGTCTGTGGCCATCCGGTCAGCTGCATGCATGCGCTTGAAGGTCGCTTCGTCCATGTCAATGCGCTCCAGCGACAGCTCCTTCGCCTTTGCCGGATCCAGCCGGCGTTCGAGCCTGCCTTCTGTCTGCGCAAGTTCGGTCAGCAGTTTCGGGGAGATGGTCAACAGATCGCAGCCCGCCAGTTCTTTGATTTCGCCGACGTTGCGAAAACTCGCTCCCATCACGAGTGTCTTGTAGTCGTATTGTTTCAGGTAGTTATAAATTCGAGTGACTGACTGCACCCCGGGGTCTTCGGCGCCCTGATATTCCTTCCCGGTATCCGCCTTGTACCAGTCCAGAATCCGCCCGACGAAGGGGGAGATCAAGGTAACGCCCGCCTCGGCACAAGCGATGGCCTGGTGCAGTCCAAAGAGCAAGGTGAGGTTGCAATGAATGCCTTCGCGCTCGAGCATCCCCGCGGCTTGGATGCCCTCCCACGTAGAAGCAATCTTGATGAGCACGCGGTCGCGCGGAATGCCCGCTTTTTTGTAGCGTTCGATGACATCCCGGGCTTCGGCGATCGTCAACTTCCGATCATGACTCAATCGTGCATCGATCTCGGTGGATACG
>JBEPVS010000027.1:0-17827 GCA_041690875.1 Gammaproteobacteria bacterium | reverse complement strand
ATTACTACATCTAAAAACTCTTTTTCGGGTGTGGTGTTCGTGGGGGGCGTTTGCCCCCCCCTTCCCCCCCCGGGGGGGGGGCGCCCGGGGGGCCCCCCCCCCCCCCCGCGCCGCGGTGCCGTAGCGCGCGGAACTGCGTAGAATCAAGGCATGGCCGGCCCGCTGATCCGCAACATCGTCATCGTCGGCGGAGGCACCGCCGGCTGGATGACGGCTGCAGCGCTGTCCAATCACTTCAAGCGAAGCTGCTCGATCCGTCTGGTCGAGTCGGACGAAATCGGCATCGTCGGCGTCGGCGAGGCGACGATTCCGCACATCGTGCGCTTCAACAGCATCCTGCACATCGACGAGGACGAATTCCTGCGCGCCACGCGCGGCACGTTCAAGCTCGGCATCGAGTTCGTGAACTGGGGCGCGATCGGCGATCGCTACATCCATGGTTTCGGCAAGCTCGGCCCCGACCTGGATGGACTGCCGTTCCACCATTTCTGGCTTCGCGGCCTGCAGGACGGGCTTGCCGCAGCGCTGGGCGACTACTCGATCAATACCGTCGCACCGCGCCGGGCGAAGTTCATGCGTCCGCGGTCGGAAATGGCCGGCTCGCCGCTGGGCGAGATCGCCTACGCCTATCATTTCGATGCGGGCCTGTACGCGCGTTTCCTGCGTGGCCTGGCCGAGCGCAACGGCGTCGAGCGCATCGAGGGCAAGATCGGCACCGTCACGCAGCGCGAGCCCGACGGTTTCATCACGGCAGTAGTGCTGGAAAATGGCACGCGCGTCGAAGGCGACCTGTTCATCGATTGCTCCGGCATGCACGGCGTTCTGACCGA
This sequence comes from Gammaproteobacteria bacterium, assembly GCA_041690875.1. GTDB lineage: Bacteria > Pseudomonadota > Gammaproteobacteria > Steroidobacterales > Steroidobacteraceae > FEN-1191. The sequence goes on along the minus strand of JBEPVS010000027.1, from coordinate 16,997 downwards.
AAAGACGCTGCACACCGGCTACGAGGATTGGTCGCACTGGCTGCCCTGCGATCGCGCGATCGCTGTGCCGAGCCGATCGGTGGAACCCTTGATACCGATGACACGCGCGACGGCGCACGGCGCCGGCTGGCAGTGGCGCATTCCGTTGCAGCATCGCATCGGCAACGGCCACGTCTATTCGAGCCGATTCATGGAGAAGGAAACCGCAACGGCGATCCTGATGCAGAACCTGGACAGCGAACCGCTGGCCGAGCCGCGCCACATTTCGTACGTGCCGGGCCGGCGCAAGCTGGCGTGGAACCGCAATTGCATTGCCATGGGGCTTGCCGCCGGGTTTTTCGAGCCGATCGAGTCCACCAACATCCATCTGATCCAGACGGCGGTTTCGCGCTTGATGACGATGTTCCCGCGAGGCGGGTTCGACCAGGCCGACATCGACGAATTCAACGCCCAGGTGCGCACCGAATATGAACGCGTGCGCGACTTCATCGTGCTGCACTACAAGGCGACGCAGCGCGACGACACGCCGTTCTGGAATTACTGCCGCACCATGGACATTCCGGCCACGCTGCAGCACAAGATCGAGCTGTACCGCAGCAACGGCCGCTTCTTCCGCGAGGACAACGAACTGTTCGGCGAGTTGAGCTGGGTGCAGGTCATGGAAGGCCAGCGGATCCACGCGCAGGGCTACCATCCCTTTGCGGACTTGCGCAGCGCCGATGACGTGCGCGCCTTCCTCACCGATACGCAGCGCGTCATTTCGAGTTGCGTGGACACGATGCCGACGCACGCGGCCTTCATCGCGCAAAACTGCGCCTCAGGGTGATGGAGCGCGCGGCCGCCAGTTGAACGTGGCGACCGCGCCCGCCGGCAGCGCATACTCGAAACTGCGGCCGGCGCTGCGCACTGAAAAATTGCGCGAGTCGCTGGAGCCATTCAACACCAACAGCACGATGCTGCCGTCGTCACGGTTTCGGAACGCAACGCTCTGCAGCTCATCGATGCCGGCGGTCGATTCGATGCGGCGCGCGCCGGGTCGCACGAAGCGGCTCAGGTGCGCGAGGCAATAGTATTCGACGTTGCGCTCGACATTCCCCGTCGCCGAATCGATCGTCACGACACCGCGGCAGTTCTTGCAGCCGCCGGCGTGTGGACCGTGGTGCTCATCGAGCGCCAGGTTCCAGAGGATCACGCCGCGCGCCCAGGCGCGCGTCGCGCCGATCATTAGTTGGCCCACGAACTGCTTGAGCGCGCGATCCCAATGCGGCGACCAGCCGCCGCCCGAGCATTCCGTCAGGTACGCGTCGACGCCCGGGTGCGCATCGTGCACGTCGTCCTGCGCGCGCACATCGCCGTAATAGCAATGCCATGCAACGCCGTCGATGTACTGCGCCGCCGTCGGATCACCGAGGACCTGCAATGGCGACTCGGGGTGCTCCCAGTTGTGGTCCCACTCGAGCAGCAACGGCGCCGCGGCGCGTTTCTCGAGGCGCGGCCCGAGGAAATCGCTGATAAAACGCGCGCGCGCCAGCGGATCGAAGCGCATGCCGGGATAATCGGTGGGCTCGTAACCGGGTTCGTTCTGGATCGTCAGTGCGTAGATCGGCACGCCTTTGTGCTCGGCGGCCCCGACGAAGCGCAGCAGGTAGTCCGCATACACGCCGTAGTACTCACTGCGCAGCCGTCCGCCGATAAGGCTTTCGCTGTCCTTCATCCACGCCGGCGCGGACCACGGCGAGGCGACGATGCGCAGCTGCCGGTTGAGCGCGCGCGCGCTGCGCAGTACCGGAATCAGCTGCATGTGATTGGCATCCAGCCTGAACTTCGACAAGGTCGGATCGGATTCGCCCAGCGGCATGTCATCGAGCGTGTAGTGATAGGGGGAAAAATCCGAGCCGCCGATCGGTACGCGCACGAAGCTCAGGTTGAGGCCTGGCGCGGGGCCGAACAGTTCACGCAGCAGCGCGTTGCGCTGCCGCGGCTTCTGCCCGTTCAGCACAGCCGCCGTGGCATCGGTCATCGCCGCGCCGAACCCGACCATCGCCTGGTAGCGGACGGTCGAATCGACTTCGATGTACACCTTGGAACCCGCCTGCTCGCGAAAATGCAGGTCGTTATCGCGCTGCAGCAGCCGTTCGCGATCGCCGGTCGTCACGTAGACCTGCACAGGATTCGGGTCGGCGCGCGGCCGGAAGAGCGTCAACCGCGCCGGCGCATTGCTGGATGCGGCCGCTCGCGCCGCCGGCGCCTTGTCGCGCGCCGCTGCTGAGGGAGGCAAGAGCGCGACCAGCGGGAAGCAAAACAGAAGCGCTCGCGCCACCCGCGCACTGTTCATCGGCGCGTTCCGTCGCCGACGCGAAACAGCGTCAAGCCCGTGGTGTCGATCTCGAAACGTGCGCTGGAGCCGACTCGCGGCAAGGACTGCTGGGCGGCGAGCGCTGCCCACTGGGCGCCGCCGCAACGCAGCCAGATGATGCTCGAGTTTCCCATCGGTTCGGTCAGCGTCACCTCGGCCTCGTGCGTGCCGTCGTCGCATAGCCGCAGATGCTCCGGCCGTACGCCGAGCTCCAGCGTTTCGCCCTCCGCCAGCGGATCTGCATCGGGCCTGTAGTGGCCAAGATCCAGTTCGAGCCCCGCGACAGAAAATCGGCGTAGACCCTGCGTGATCGACACGCGCCCTTCGAGGAAGTTCATCGGCGGCGCGCCGATGAAGCTGGCTACGAAGCGGTTGGCCGGCCGGTCATAAACCTCAGTGGGTGTGCCGAGCTGCTGGATGCGGCCGTTGTAGAGCACGGCGATGCGCGTCGCCAGCGTCAGGGCCTCCACCTGGTCGTGCGTCACGTAGATCATCGTGGACCCAAGCCGCTGGTGCAGCAGCTTCAGTTCGCGGCGGAGCGAGGCTCGCAGGTTCGCATCGAGGTTGGACAGCGGCTCATCGAACAGGAAAACGCGCGCGTCGCGCACCAGCGCGCGCCCGATCGCGACGCGCTGGCGCTGTCCGCCCGAGAGTTGCGAGGGCTTGCGCGAGAGCAGGGGTTCGAGTTGCAGGAGCGCCGCGGCACGCTGCACACGCTGCTGCACTTCGGCGCGCGGCACGCCGCGCGCGCGCAGTCCGAACGACAGGTTGCCTGCCACCGACATGGTCGGATACAGCGCGTACGACTGGAACACCATGCCGATGTTGCGCTCGCGCGGCGTGGCCCAGGTCGCATCAACGCCGTCGATCTCGATGCGGCCGCCGCTGGTGTCGACCAGACCCGCCATCGCATTCAGCAGCGTGGACTTTCCGCAACCAGAAGGCCCGAGCAGCACGAGGAATTCGCCGTCGGCCACGTCGAGGTCGAGCGCGTCGATGACCGGCTGCGCTCCGAGCGTCACGCTGAAATTGCGCACCGTCACGCTCGCCATCGTTCAGCCCCTGACCGCGCCGGCCGCGATGCCGCGCACGAACCAGCGTCCCGACAACACGTAGATCGTGAGCGGGACGAGCGAAGTCAGTAGCGTCGCCGCCATGTCGACGTTGTAGAGCTTGGTACCGGTCGTCGTATTGACCAGGTTGTTCAGCTGCACGGTCATCGGCAGGTGCTCGCGGCCCGCAAAAACGAGGCCGAGGATGTAGTCGTTCCATACGCCGGTGGCCTGCATGATCGCTGCAACCACCAGCATCGGCACCGACAGCGGCAGCATCAGCAGCACGAAGATGCGCAGGAACCCGGCGCCATCGAGCCGCGCGGCGAGGAACAGTTCGCGCGGGAGCGCTGCGAAATGATTGCGGAAGATCAGCGTCATGATCGGCATGCTGAAGATCACGTGCACCAGCACGATTCCGGGGAGCGAACCCACCAGGTGCAGCGGACCCAGCATGCGTACCAACGGAAACATCAAGACCTGCACCGGGATGAACGCGCCGATCATCAGCAGGCCGAACAGCAAGGCGGCGCCGCGCGCGCGCCAGTACGCGAGCGCGTAGCCGTTCAGCGCACCGAGCGTGATCGCTATGATCGTGCTCGGCAGCACGATGCTGACGGAATTCCAAAAGCCGCCGCGGATGCCCTCGCAGGCCACGCCGGTGCAGGCGCCGCTCCAGGCGGCGCGCCACGCATCGAGCGAAAGCTGCGTTGGCCACGCGAACAAATGCCCGAGGCGGATCTCCTCCATCGGCTTCAGCGAGGTGATCGCCATGACATACAGTGGCAGCAGGAAAAACGCCGCGGCGGACAGCGCCAGCGCGGCCAGTCCCCACCATGCCGGGTCGCGGTGGCCGCGGCGCGTCATCGATTGGCGCGCCGCGCACGGTGGCGTGCGTAGAAGAGCGGCGCAAGCAGTGCCACCGCGGTCAGCACCATGACGGTCGCCCCGGCGGAAGCGAGTGCGATGTTGGCGCGCCCGAACAGGTGATCCATGATGAATTTCGCCGGCACTTCGCTCGCCGTGCCGGGCCCGCCCTGCGTCATCGCGATGACCGCATCGTAGAGCTTCACCGCGGCGGTCAGCAGCAGCAGCGTCGCCGTGGCGAACGAGTACGCGAGCATCGGCACGACGATGGATACCTGTATGCGCCACGCCGGCACGCCATCGAGTCGCGCCGCGCGCAGGATGTCGGCATCAATTCCTCGCAGACCCGCCAACAGGATTGCCATGACGAGCCCCGCGCATTGCCATACCGTGGCGATGACGAGCGTGTAGATGACGCGCTCCGGGTCGACGAGCCAGTCGAAGCGGAAACCGCCGAATCCCCACTCGTGTGCCGCCTGCTGGATGCCGAGCTCCGGATTCAGCAGCCACTGCCAGATCAAGCCGGTGGCAATGAACGACAGCGCGTACGGATACAGGAATACGGCGCGCAGCACGCCACCGCCCGAGGCCTGCCGATCGACGAGCAGCGCCAGCAGGAATCCGACACACAAGCAGGCGACGATGAACAGCGGTGTATAGATCGCGAGATTATGGAGCGAGTGCAGCCAGCGCTCGTTGGTGAACAGTCGCTGGTATTGCGCGAGGCCGACGAAATCATGCAGTGGCAGGCTGCGCGAACTGCTCATCGAGATACGCAGCGTCCAGAGCATCGAACCCAGGTAGACCGCCACCGCGGCGAACGCCATCGGCAGCAGCGCGAAATGCGCCGGGTTCAGCGTGCGCTTAATCACGTAGCGCCGCCGCGATGTTCCTCTGTACGGCGGCGACGTCGCGATCGCGGTTCCAGTAATCGGTCAGCACATCGGCCATCGCGCCATTCTGGTCGGGCGTCAAATAACTTTCGTCATTGCCGAGCTGGCGCGTGCGATCCTTCATGATCGCAACGCCCAGCTGCGCGCAGGCATCGAGCGTGCGCGAGTCGATGTCGCCACGAATCGGAATCGAACCCTTGCGGCTGCTGAAGGCGAGCTGCGCCGTCGGCGAGGTGATGACCCCCGCCAGCAACTGCTGGGCGCGTAGCGCCTGCGGGTCCGACGATTTCGGGAACACGAATGCATCGCCCTGCACGATGTACGGCGAGTGCGCCCCGAAGCCGGGGATGCAGCCATAGTCGCGGCCGGCCTGCTGGCGCGCGGTGGCGAATTCGGCTTTGACCCAGTCACCCATGATCTGCACGCCTGCACGACCAGTGATCAGCAGCGTCGTCGCATCGTTCCAGTTGCGACCCGGCGAACCCGCATCGACGTAAGAGTGCAATCGCTTGAATGTCAGCAGCACGCCGCGAAACTCGCTCGAGGCGATCGCGCGCGGGTCCCGATCGCGCAGGACGCGCAGGTACAAGTCCGCGCCGCCCTGGTTGGCCAGCACCGCGCGGAACACGATGTTGTCCTGCCAGGCCTGGCCGCCGTGCGCCAGCGGAATCAAACCCGCCGCTTTCAGTTTATCGAGCGCGGCGAACAACTCGGTGAAGTCGCGCGGCTCGGCCGCGATGCCAGCCTTGCGGAAGGCACTCCTGGAGTACCACAGCCACGTCGGCATGTGGATGCTGACCGGCGCGGCGTAGTAGTGGCCGTTGATGCGCACCGCCTCGAGGATCGAGGGCGGCAGGAATTGCGCCCAGTGGTCGCGCTCGGCAACCGCATCGACGTTGTTAAGCAACCCCGCGTCGATGAGTTCGCGGAATTGTCGTGAGGCATTGAACAGCGCTGCGGTCGGCGGATCACCGCCGGCGATGCGACTCATCGCTACCGCACGCGCTTGCTCGCTGCCGGCGATCGCGGTGTCCAGCCAAATGCCGCCGGCAGCGCGATAGGCATCGGCAAGCGTGCGCACGGCGGCGGATTCGCCGCCCGAGGTCCACCAGTGCATGACCTCCGCCCGCGGTGCCGAAGCCGCGCTCGCAACGCTAGCCGCAGCGAACAGCAGTGCGGCCGCGATCATTCTTTTCAGGGTGTGTTTGAAGGCAAGCAGCACCGGCGGTCCTGTTCAGTCCTCTAGGATGGCGGGCTGATTATAGTGAGCGGGCTGAAGCGCACGGCCCGGGCGGGATGGAAAGGTTCCCAAAACTCCGTCGGCAATATAGCATCGGCCAAATTTTACGGTCAATGCACGAGCACGCGGCAGGCGCAGGTCAGCGATGGCGACGATCAAGGATGTAGCACGGCTCGCCGGCGTTGGACTCGGCACAGCATCACGTGTCGTCAGCGGCAAGGGATCGGTGGCGCCCGCGACTGCCAAGCGTGTGCGGCGCGCGATCGACCAACTCAATTTCCGTCCGTCGCATTCGGCGCGCGCGCTGTTGTCGGGCACGACACAGATGATCGGCGTGTACATCCCGATCCTGAAAGGCACGTACTACACGCCGATCCTGCAGACGATCGATGCGGAACTGCGCGCGGGCGGTCGACACATGGTCGTTGCCTTCGGCCACGGCTCGACAGACGAGCGGCGCCAGGCGATCGAGGGCGTGCAATTCCTGATCAATCGCGATTGCGACGGACTGATCGTCATGAGCAACGCGCTGCAGGAGAAGGATGTCGTCACGCTCGGCCGCGAGCAGCCGAACATCGTCGTGCTGAACAGCATCTTCGAGAGCATGCGCGAGCAGTGTTTCTCAGCCGATCACCACCAGGGCGGCGTCGTCGCGGCGCAGGCGCTGCTGCAGCATCGGCACCGCGAGATCGCGATCATCGCCGGTCCGGCGAGTTCGCCGGACAATCGCGTGCGGCTCGCCGGCTTCATGCGCGAACTGTCGCGCCAGGGCGTGGACACGCACGCGATTCGAATGATCGAAAGCGATTTTTCGCCGGAAGGGGGCTGGGCATCGGCCAAGGCGCTGCTGGCCGGCAAGCGTCGCTTCAGCGCGCTGTTTTGCGCGAACGATGAAATGGCGGTGGGTGCACTCTCGTATTTCCAGCAGGTCGGCCTCGCGGTGCCGCAGCAGGTCTCGGTGCTGGGCTATGACGACACCTGGAGCGCAGAGTACTCGGCGCCGCGCCTGACCTCGGTCCACATCCCGTTGCGTGAGGTGACGGTCAGTGGCCTGAACTGCCTGCTGAACCGCTGCTATGACTCCCTGTTGCCCGTGGCGCGCGAATTCCCGGTTAACGTGACGTGGCGGGCTTCGGTCGCCACGCGGCCGAGCCGGCGCGCTGCGCGTAAAGCCGGGGACTAAGGCCTGTTTACAGGCGCTCGCCTGCGTTCCACGCCATCGCCGGGAACCTGCGCTGCACCGGCGCGGAGCCTGGGTCGCGGTATGGAAAGCTTTCCACCAATCGGGTAAGTTAGGCGCCGCCATGCTGAACCAGGCCGGTCCCGACTCGCTCCCATTGCGGCGCCGCGATTTTGCGCCCGAATTCCGCTGGGGCTGTGCGACGTCGGCCTACCAGATCGAAGGCGCGGGCAATGTCGACGGACGCGGCGAGTCGATCTGGGATCGATTTTGCACAGTGCCCGGCAGCGTACGCGATGGTTCAAGTGGCGCCGTCGCCTGCGATCATTTCCACCGCTGGCGCGAAGACCTCGATCTTGCCGCCGCGCTGGGCGTTGGCGCATACCGATTCTCGATCGCGTGGCCGCGCATCTTTCCGAACGGCGGCGGTGCCGCGAATGCAGCGGGCCTCGGTTTCTACTCGCGACTCGTCGACGGCATGCTCGAGCGCGGACTTGAACCCTGGGGGACGCTCTATCACTGGGATCTGCCGCAGGCGTTGCAGGATCGGGGCGGATGGAATGACGCGGCGACGGTCGCGCGCTTCACCGAGTACGCCGATGTCGTCAGCCGCCACCTGGGCGATCGCGTCAAGCACTGGATCACGCACAACGAACCGTGGTGCACCGCTTTCGTCGGCCACTACGAGGGGACGCACGCGCCCGGCATCCGCGACTGGCGCATGTCGCTGCAGGTCTGTCATCACGTGCTGCTCTCGCACGGCGCCGCGATTCCGCTGCTGCGCGCGAATGCGCCGCGCGCGCGAGTCGGCATATCACTGAGCCTCCATCCGCACGTCAGCGCATCTGACAGCGAAGCCGACAAGGCCGCGACGCGCCGTTACGATGGATTGCGCAACCGCTGGTTCCTCGATCCGCTCCATGGGCGCGGCTATCCGGCCGACATCCTGCAGCTGTGCGGCGCCGATGCGCCCGTCGTCGGCGCGAATGACATGGACGTCATCGCGACGCCGACCGATTTCCTCGGCATCAACTATTATTTTCCGGAGACGATCGCGCACCAGCGCGACAATGGTCCACTGTCGGTGCGCGTCGTCGACAGGCCAGACGCCGAGCGCACCGCGCTCGGCTGGGAAGTCTCGCCCGATGGGCTCGTGGACCTGCTGACGCGCGTGCGGCGCGATTATCGTCCCGCCGAGATCTACATCACCGAGAACGGCTCGAGCTACGAGGACGTCATCAGCCCTGACGGCAGCATCGACGACGCCGAGCGGCGCGGCTACCTGATTCGCCACCTGCACGCGCTGCGTGAATCGATCCGCGCCGGCGTGCCGGTGAAGGGTTATTTCGCTTGGACGCTGATGGATAACTTCGAATGGGCGGAAGGCTACACGCGCCGCTTCGGCCTCGTGCACGTCGACTTCGCCACCCAACGCCGCGCGCTCAAGCACAGTGGCCGCTGGTACCGGGATTTCTTGCGACAAGGATCGTAACGATGAACAGAAGCGGAAGCGCCTTCGCGAGCCTGGCCGCTGCGGCAATGACAGCCCTGTGCGCGGCGGCGAATGGACTTGCTGCGAATGCCGGCGCGGCGGCAGCGTCCACGGATACCGCAGCGCCGGTGATCCATGCGCAGTTATGGCCGAAGGCGCACAGCCGGGGCTTGAGCGATGAGCGCACCGAGGCGCGTATCAAAGAGCTTATGGCGCAGCTCTCAGTCGAGGAAAAAGTGGGGCAGATCGTGCAGGCTGACTTCGCGCACATCACGCCGGCCGACCTGCGGCGCTACCCGCTCGGTTCGATACTCGGTGGCGGCGGCGCCGGCGTGATCGACGGCACGCGCATCACCGCCGGGCAATGGCTGTCACGCGCGCGCGAGTTTCGCGCTGTCGCTTCGGAACAGCGCTCGGGCCACGTGCCGATCCCGTTGATCATCGGCATCGATGCCGTGCATGGACACAACAACCTCGCGGGCGCAACGCTGTATCCCCACAACATCGGGCTGGGCGCCACGCATGATGCCGACCTCGTGCGCCGCATCGGCGCGGCCACGGCCGAGGAAATGTCGGTCACCGGCGTCGACTGGGATTTCTCGCCCGCGCTCCCCGTGCCGCAAGATCCGCGTTGGGGCCGCACTTACGAAGGCTATTCGCAGGATGCCGCAGTGGTCAGCCTGCTTGCGCCCGCCGCCGTGGAAGGCTTGCAGGGCGCGGCCGGTGCCAGCGGCATCCGGAAATCCGGTCATGTCGCGGCCACCGCGAAGCATTATCTCGGCGATGGCGCCACCCATGATGGGGTGGACCAGGGCAACGATACCGTTGATGAAGCCGAGCTGATCCGCGTGCATGCGCCGGCCTATGCGGCTGCGATCGACGCCGGCGTCATGACCGTGATGGCCTCGTACTCGAGCTGGCACGGCCAGAAAATGCACGGCAACCATGCGCTGCTGACCGATGTGCTCAAGGGACGCATGGGTTTCGAGGGCTTCGTCGTCGGCGACTGGAACGGCCATGGCCAGGTGCCCGGCTGCACGAACGAACATTGCCCGGCGGCGCTGAACGCGGGGCTCGACATGTACATGGCGCCGGACAGCTGGCGCGGCCTCTTCGACAACACGGTCGCCGACGTGCGCAGTGGCGCGATCCCGATGAGCCGGCTCGACGATGCGGTGCGGCGGATCTTGCGCGTGAAGCTCCGGCTTGGGCTGTTCGACGCGGCGCCGCCGATGGAAGGACATACCGAGCTGATTGCATCGCCCGCGCATCGCGCGCTGGCGCGCGAGGCGGTGCGCAAATCACTCGTGCTGCTGAAGAACGATGGGGTGCTGCCGGTGCGCGGCAACGCGCGCGTATTCGTGACGGGTCCGGCCGCCGACAACATCGCGATGCAGGCCGGCGGCTGGTCGATCACCTGGCAGGGCACCGAGACGGCCAACGGCGATTTTCCGCAGGGCGACTCGATCAAGTCCGCGTTGAAAACCGCGCTCGAGGCCGGTGGCGGACGCCTCGTCGATGGCGGTGACATGAGCGGCAAGGACCGGCCGGATGTCGCGATCGTCGTCTACGGGGAACAGCCGTACGCGGAAATGTTCGGCGACCTGCAACTTGCGATGTACAACGTCGGCATGACGTTGAGCGACGTGCGAAAGCTGCGAGCGCAGGGCATCCCGGTGGTGAGCGTATTCATTTCAGGGCGCCCGCTATGGGTGAAGCCCGAGTTCGATGCGAGCAATGCCTTCGTGGCCGCGTGGCTGCCGGGCAGCGAAGGCGGCGGCATCGCCGACGTGCTGCTGGCCGATGCGGACGGCACGCCGCGCCACGATTTCAGCGGCACGCTTTCATTCGAGTGGCCGAATGGCGTGGCGCCGTTCAGTGGACCGCTCAGTGGCGTCCCTCAGACGGAGAAATTTCCACTCGGGTTTGGCCTGAGCTATTCGAAGCCCGCGGCGCGCGACACACCGAAAAAGGTCAAGGGTGGCGGCGCGACCACGCCATGAGCAGGTCGGGCCAGCTGTAGGCGGGCGCATCGACTTGCTGCGGCACCCCGAAGCCATGGTTGCCGGTTTCGAAAAGATGCGCCTCGCAGGGCACGCGCGCGCGTCGGCAGGCATCGAGCATCGCGAGGCTCGCGCCGACTGGCACGGCGCCGTCGTCGAGCGCGTGCACGAAGAAGCAGGGCGGCGTATCGGCGCGCACATGCTCGGCCGGCGAGTGGCGCGCAATCGCGGCGTCGCTTGCGCCAATGCCCAGCAGGTTATCGCGCGTTGCGTCGTGGCCGATTCCGTGCCGGAAACTCGCGACCGGATAGACCAGCGCCGCGTAGTGCGGACGCGCCGACTGGGCGTCGGCATCGTCGATGGGGGCGTAGCATTTCTCACTGAAAGCGGTGACGAGATCGGCGGCCAGATGTCCGCCGGCGGAAAATCCCAGCACGCCGATGCGTTGCGCATCCACGCCGAGCCGCGCCGCATTCGCGCGCAGCAGGCGCATTGCGCGCTGCGCATCGGCAAGCGGCGCGCGCTCGCGCCGCGCCCAGCCTTCGTCGGGCAGGCGATAGGTCAGCACGAAGATCGATATGCCTGCCGGCGTGAAGCGCCGCGCGACATCGATGCCCTCGTTCTGCACCGAGAGGAAGTTGTAGCCGCCGCCGGGAATCACCAACAGCGCGGAACCGTCGGGCTTCGCAGCACGGAACACGTTGATCTCGGGATGCGCGACGCCGCGGATCCACAACTGCCGCGCATTCGTCGGGCCGTTCAGCGTCGGCGCGTACGCGGGCAGTGTCGCGGGGCTTCCGGGTGCATTGCCCGGCCAGAGCGCGATGCGTTCGGCTGGCGGCCAGGCTGGTGCGGCCGGATCGCCGATCGCGTTGGTGGGTGGATCGCCCCAGTCGTCAGCCTGCGCGCGCAACGCGCTGCCGAGCAGCAATCCACCGGCGAGAAATGCACGTCGATCGGCGCTGAAAATGGGTCGCTCCCCTCCAGGCTCCAGGCCCGGTACGGATGATATTCTCGGAAGGACATCGCCACATGAAAAGAAATCGCTTTTATTCCCGCCGCCAGTTCCTGCAATCGACCGCAGGCGCCGCAGGGCTCGGCCTGGCTACGGCGTCCGTGCTGCTCGAGTCCACGCCGGTGCTTTCGATGGCGAAGCCCGGCGCCGCGAGTGATCGCGTGCGTTTCGGCATCGTCGGAGTCGGCATGGAAGGCTCCGACTTGCTCAGCAAGGCGATCACGCTGCCGGGCATCGAGTGCGGCGCCGCCTGCGACCTGTATGACGGGCGCCATGAGCTGGCGCGTGAAATCGTCGGCAAATCCATTCCGGTGACGCGCCGTTACCAGCAGCTGCTCGATAACAAGCAGCTCGATGCGATCATCGTCGCGGTGCCGGACCACTGGCACAGGCAAATCGTCGTCGACGCGATCGCCGCCGGCAAGGACGTCTACTGCGAAAAGCCGTTCTCGCACACTCCGGCCGATGGACTCGCGATGGTGGCCGCGGCCGCGAAGAGCAATCGAATCGTGCAGGTCGGATCGCAGCGCACCAGCTCCGCGCTGTGTGCAAAGGCAAAGGAAATGATCGACGGCGGCGCGATCGGCAAATTGAGCCTCGTCGAAGGCTCATTGGGCCGCAACGATCCGACCGGCGCCTGGGAATATCCGCCGCCGCCCGACCTGTCGCCGCAAAACCTCGATTGGGATACCTGGCTGGGCACCGCGCCGAAGAAACCCTTCGATGCGCTGGCGTTCGCGCGCTGGCGTTGCTGGAAAGAGTACGGCACGGGTGTCGCCGGCGACCTGCTCGTGCACCTGGTCAGCGGCATGCAATGCGTGCTCGGCATCAACGAGATTCCGAAACGTGCTGCCGCGTTTGGCGGCAACTACCGCTGGGACGACGGACGCAACATGCCGGATGTGCATGCGGCGTTGTTCGAATACGCGGGCGTGCCGGTGTACATGCGCCTGACACTCGGCACCGAGACCGCCGAAGTGACGCGCTTCATGGGTTCGAAGGGCATCATCGAATTGGGCGAGTTCGGCCTCACCTACACGCCGCAGACGGGGCTCGACAACGCGCCGTCATACTATGCAAGCTCGTTTCCGGACCGGTTGCGCGAGCCTTATTTCAAGCAATGGCACGAGCAGCACGACCCTAAGCACGGGCACGAGCCCATTTCCGAGGCGGTGAGTTTCAAGGGGAACGACTATGACGACCTGCGCCCGCACCTGTGGAATTTCTTCGAGTCGGTGCGCACGCGGGCCCCGGTGCTGCAGGACGCGCTGTTCGGGCACAACGCCGCGATGGCCTGCCACCTGGCGAACGAATCGTACTATCGCAAGGCGGCGGTGCACTGGGATGCGGCATCGCGGAGCATCCGGTCGTAGCATGCCCATCCGCTACGCCCGCAGCGCATGGCTGATGTTGCTGCTGTCGATGGTGTTCGCTGCCCGCGCTGCGCCGGCTGCGGCCGCTCCCGAATCCGCATACCTGGGCCGATGGGATCTCACGCTGCACGCGCCCGGGCATGAATATCCGTCGTGGCTCGAGCTCACCCACGCTGACGGCGCGCTGCGCGCGCGCCTGACGAGCCGCTGGGGACATCCGCGCGAACTGCCGCAGGTTTCGCTCACTGACGGGCATCTGCGTTTCGTCTCGCCGAAGGCGGAAGAAGATCGCAAGGACGACATGGTTTTCGACGGCCAGCTCGTCGGCGATACGCTCGAAGGCGTGACCACAGGGCAGGACGGCGCGGCGTGGACCTGGTTGGGCGTGCGTGCGCCCTCGCTCAAACGCACCGGCGCACCGCACTGGGGCAAGCCGCGGCATTTGTTCAACGGCAAGGATCTGTCCGGGTGGCATTCGGCCGATCCCGCCGCAAGGGTTGCGTGGACGGTCGTCGCAGGCGCGATGCGCAGTCCGGGCCACGGACCCGAACTGGTCAGCGATGAAAAATTCGACGACTTCAAGCTGCATATCGAATTCAATCGCGGCAAGGGCGCGAACAGCGGCGTGTATCTGCGCGGCCGCTACGAATTGCAGGTGGAGGATGACCCGGCGCCCGAGGCGCCGACAATGCGCACCGGCGGCGTGTACGGATTCATCGCAGCGAACCCGCCGGCGCCGCGCGACAGCAACGTCTGGCATCGCTATGACGCGATGCTCGTCGGCCGCACGCTGACTGTGCGGCTCGATGGGAAAACGATCATCGATCATCAGGAGATTCCCGGCATCACCGGCGGCGCGCTCGACAGCCATGAACAACTGCCGGGGCCGCTCTACCTGCAGGGCAGCGAAGACGGAAACGTTCTCTATCGCAACATCATCGTGACCCCGGCGAGTCCCTGATGCGAGCGCGAAGCGAATGATCGATCGCCGCACACTGCTCGCTTCCGCTGCCGCCACGCTCGTCAGCAGTGTGTTGCCGCGTGCAGTCCATGGCGCCACGGCCACGACCGCGGCCGCCGCATCCCTGACGCCTGATCTCGCCGTGACGATCCGCGTCGCGCGCTACGTCGACGAGCAGCACGTCGAACTGGTTTCCGATGGCGCCAGCAAGCTCGTACAGCGTGGCGACCTGTTCGAGAACTGGACCGTCATGGAAATCGTGCCGGGCACCGAGCCCTTCGTTGTCCTCGAGGATTTCCATCGGCTCGACGGCCACATGCTGTTCATCGACGAAGACGGCGTGGCCTACGACTTCGGCAAGTCGCTCGAGCCCACTTTCGCCGGTCCGGGCCCGCTGTGGCTCGGGCACACGCGCGAGGAAATCATCAACAGCGCGCGCGATGTACTCGCCGATGAAATTCTCGCGCGGCCCGGTGATCCCGACTACGCGCAGATCGCGGCGATCTGCGCTCCGATCCGCAAGGTCGCCGGCGATACCTACAGTTTCATCGGCACGCCCGATACCTACGACAAGATCGGCTTCACCTACGGCGGCCGCACGGCCAATTTCGAGCCGGCGCTGTTTCATCCCTCCATCGGACCGATCTGCGATGCGGGCAAGGTGTGGAACGGCCTCGTAGGTGGTTACCTGCCGGTGCTGCGTTTCGTGTATCCACAGGAAAACGGCGACTGGACCGAATATCTCGCCTTCGCGCCGTTTCAAATCGTCGGTGCCAACCTGCACTTCCAGCCGGTGTGGTATCGCGTCAGCCGCATCGAACAGGGGCGGCTTGCGTGGAGCAAGCATTTCGATTCCTTCCTGCCTTCGGCCTCGCGTACGCTCGAAGACCCCCGCAAGTACTACACCGATCTCGGTGAGCTGAAGGACCGTTGGGATCAGCAGCTGCAATCGGCGATGACAACGGTGCTGCCGGATGAACGCATCATGAACATGGCGCGTTTCAGCCTGGTGCGCGCGATGATGACACGGCAGGCGATCTGGCCGAAGTACGGTGCGGTCGACAAGAACTACGGCGGGACTGAGCACGATGGTTTCCAGGACACCTTTACGGTGGAAACGGAAGCGATGCTCGAGTGGGGATTGATTGACCGCGCGGGCCAATACATCGACAACTACTACGGCGAGTTCGTGCGCGACGATGGTTCGATCCTGTATCGCGGTCCGGAGACCGGGCAGTTCGGCCGCATGCTGACCGTGACTGCGCAGTATTTCAACGCGGGGGGCGACGCGGCACTGCTGCTGAAGCATCGCGGCCGCATCGATGCCGTCACGAACTACCTGCTGCGCTTGCGCGCGGCGGCGTTGGCGCGGCCCGCGAACGATGCGGCGTACGGGATGCTGTCAGGATGGAGCGAGGCCGATTCCTGCCTGGAAAAGGACCCGCAGCGCTACGTGCAACCCTATTTCGGCAACAGCGCGGAAGCGGCGCGGGGCTGGCGCGATCTCGGCCGTGCCTGGGAAACGATTGGTCGCCAACGCGGCGATGCGAATTTGAGCGAGTGGGGCGTGCGGCTCCAGCACGAATCCGACGCGCTGCGCGCCGATCTTGCCAACTCGATCGAACGCTCAACGCTGGTGCGCGATGGCGAGCGCATTATCCCGACGATCGCGGGTGTCGCGGAGCCTGAACATGTCGCCGTGCCGCGCGATAACTCCGATCCGCAATATCGCGGCTATCGCGCGTACATGGAGCTGCTCCACTCGGGGCTGTTGACGAGCGCGCAGGTCGGCGCAATTTGCGATTATCGTTCGCGCCACTACGACGTATTGCTCGGCGTGCCCACCGCGTATGCGTACAACACGAAAGAAATGGCGGGCTTCCTCGCGTACGGCAATGGCTACGCGATGATCCAGGCCGATCGGATCCGCGAGGCGTTGCTGCTGACCTGCAGCATGATGGCGCACCAGTACACGCGCGGCACCTGGCTCGCACCCGAAACGCGCAAGCCCCTTTCCACGGACGAATCGGCGCCGTATTGCAGCCCTGCTCAGCTGGTCGTCCCGCTCATGCTACGTTGGCTACTCGTGTTCGAGGACCCTGAAGCCGACGTGCTGTGGCTGGGCCGCGGCATGCCGCGCAAGTGGCTGACCGATGGACAACTGATTTCGGTCGCCAGCGCGCCCACGCGCTGGGGCCGTGTCGGTTTCGCGATCCAGCCGGCGCTCGCGCATGGCCGGATTGATGCGCGCATCAGCTTTCCGCAGCGCGGCATTGCGGCGCAAACGAAAATGCGGTTGCGCACACATGAAGCAACGCGTATTCGGAGCGTTACGCTGAACGGACAACGCTGGCGGCAGTTCGACGCCGCCGGCAATTCGATTGTGCTGCCGCCGTCGACGGGTGGTGAGGTGTCGATCGTGGTGCGCTACTGATGCGCGGGAGCTGGCCAACGTGAATATTCCAAGAGATCCGCGTCGCCGCCAGTTCGTGCAGTGGGGTTCCATGGCAACGCTCGGCGGCCTGATGCCCAGCGCGCGCGCACTGGCAATGCTCAGTGCCGACC
>JBEPVS010000026.1:0-18153 GCA_041690875.1 Gammaproteobacteria bacterium | reverse complement strand
CCTTCGGCGCCCGCATAACGGCCTGGTATCGAAAGGACGGCGGCTGGATCGACCGCATCAACCCGGACACGGGCGCGGTCGAGGACAAGGGCACCAATCACAATGAGACGACGTTGCTGCGGCTGGCCGCGGTCTGGGCCCCGAACGGCAACTGGACCGTGACGCCGAGCTTCTATTACCAGGAAGAGAAGAAGCACGACGCCAACAACTACTGGACGCAGTATTCGGATCCGTCCAGCCACCATTTTGTCAGCGCGAACCCGACGCAGCTCTATTCACCTGACAAGTTCTACCTGCCGTCGCTCAAGATCGAGGCGGACTTCGACAAAGTGCACCTGATCTCGAACACCGCGTACTACCATCGCGACGACCTGACCGGGTACGACGGTACGCTTTACAACCTCGGCTTCTACCAGAGTTTCTTCGCGTTCGATTTGCCGCGGCTGCTCATCGACGGGACGGGCATCCACCTGAACGATCCGGCCTACAATCCGCCCGGCATTCCCGGTGCAACCGGCTACCGTTCGCCCGCGTCCGTCAATAATGGCCAGCGGAACTTCACGCAGGAGTTCCGGCTGCAGTCCGTCGACGACAACGCGAAGCTGACCTGGACGACCGGTCTTTTCTACAGCGTCAACAAGCAGGAATATCTGGAGCTGATCCACGACCCGCAATTGAACGACTTCCTGCAAGCGATCTACACGGGCACTGGTAATTCACTCGGTCCCGATCCCGGCACGGACGCCTACATCCTGGATTACTTCGGCATCGACTACGATCCGAACTATCCGACCGAGTCCTACTTCCTGCATACGCATGCCAAGGACGAACAGATTGCCTGGTTCGGCGAGGCCAGCTACAAGTTCACCGACCGCACCAAGCTGACGGTCGGCGCGCGTTATGCACGCATGAAATTCGACTTCGATTCGATCACCGGCGGCCCGCAGCTGTACGACTCGAATGCTTCACTCGCGAGCAGCCGCAGCGAGAACGCGTTCACGCCGAAGGTGAGCCTGCAGTTCCAGGCCGACCCTAACAACATGTACTACGGAACCTACGCCAAGGGATTCCGCCCGGGCGGCGGCAACAATCCGCTGCCAATCATTGCCTGCTCGGAGGACTTTGACCCGGATCACCTGGATCTGCCGAACGGCGCTCCGCCGACTTTCAATTCGGACACCGTCAACAGCTATGAGATCGGTGCCAAGAACAACTTCAACAATCGCTTCAAGCTGGCGAGCAGCATCTATTACATCAAGTGGAAGAACATCCAGCAGACTGTCGTGCCGCCGGTCTGCCAGATTTCCTTCATATCAAACCTCGGCGCGGCGACGGCGAAGGGCATCGACGTGCAGGCCGACGTGGCGCTGACCGACAACTTCACGATGGAGGTGTCGGCCGGCTACACCGATGCGCGCTACACGCAGGATTCGAAGATTTCGCTGAATCCCACGGTGCCGCCGATTGTTGCCAATGGCGATGCGATCTCGGGGCAGGGCGGCCAGCCCAACCCGCCGTTCACCGGTTCGATCGGACTCGAGTATAAGTTCGCTGTCTCAGGCAAGGATTCCTTCGTGCGCGTCGACTACGAGCACAGCGGAGCGCCGAAATGGCTGAGCGCTGCGCAGGATATGGCGACGTCGCAATTCAGCGAGACCAACTACGCGCTGGATCCGACCAACTTCATGACCTTGCGCGGTGGCGTGACACTCGGTGAGTGGCAGGTCGCGGCATTCATCGACAACCTGACCGACAGCCATGTCGTCACGAATTACGACTTCACGATCAGCGCGGGCGATCCGTTCGACACGACGCAACGGAATTACACCTTCCGTCCGCGCACGTTCGGGCTGACCTTCACCTACCGCAAGTAAGTAAACCTGCGACTCCTTGTGGCCACTCCGTCGGGCGTGGCCACAAGGGGCAGACCGGCGTGCAGCCGGCAATCCGGAGTACAGCCCAATGACGCGCAATCGTAACGGCGGTCGGTCCGATCGTGAACTCGGCATGCACCGCGCCATCACGCGGCGCGACTTCGTGCAAGGCGCGGCCGTCGGCAGCGCAGGGCTGCTGGCCGCTGCATGGCTGCCGGGATGTAGCCGCGGCGCTCCCGATTTGCCGATGGCTGCGCAGGATCGCGCCGGTTACTACCCGCCGAGCCTGACGGGCATGCGCGGCAGTCATCCGGGTTCATTCGAGAACGCGCACGCGCTGCGCGATGGCACGCTGAAGGCCGATCCGGTCGACCTGCACGAAGACTATGACCTCGTCGTTGTTGGCGCCGGCATCAGCGGATTGTCGGCCGCGCACTTTTATCGCGATGCCAATCCGAAGGCGCGCATCCTGCTGCTCGACAACCACGACGATTTCGGCGGCCATGCGAAGCGCAATGAGTTCGATCTCAACGGACAGATGCGGCTCATCAATGGAGGCACGCTGCTGATCGACAGTCCGCGTCCGTATAGTGCCGTAGCAGACGGCGTGCTGAAAGCGATCGGCATCGATGCGGCCGCACTGGCGCCGCTGATCCAGGCGCAGGATCCGGATTTTTACCGCTTCGAGGATTCGAAGCGGCTCGGAATCTTTTTCGACAAGGACACTTTTGGCGCCGACCATCTGGCGGTGGGCTACCACCACAAGCAATGGCGCGATTTCCTCGCGGGCGCGCCGCTGTCCGCGGCGGCGAAGCGCGATATCGAACGCATCGAGACGGGTACGCAAGATTATTTGCCCGGCCTGAACTCGCTGCAGAAAAAACAGAAGCTGATGAAGATCAGCTATCTCGCTTACCTTCGCGATTACGTGCACGCCGACCCGCAGGCGATCGCCCTGTACCAGGCGCGTACGCACGGCGAGTGGGGCGTCGGCATCGATGCAGTGTCGGCGCTCGATTGCTGGGGCCTCGCCATGCCGGGATTCAAGGGGCTCAAACTCGAGGTCGGTTCGATTCCCGGCATGGGCTTCACGCCGGCGGGCTACGCCGACACCGGGGGTTCGACGCGGGTGCATTTTCCGGATGGCAACGCGACGATCGCGCGCGGGTTGGTTCGAAAGCTCATTCCCACAGCGATTCCCGGTTCGACCGTCGAAGATCTCATCACCGCTCGCGCCGACTATTCGCGGCTCGATCGTCCCGGGGAACCCGTGCGCCTGCGCCTGAGCAGTACGGCGGTGCGAGTCTTGAACGACGGCACGCCGGACAAGGCCAACCGCGTCAACGTCACGTACATCCGTGACGGACACGCGCTCACCGTGCGCGCGAAGCACTGCGTGCTCGCCTGCTACAACATGATCATTCCGTATCTCGCGCCGGAACTGCCGGAGCGTCAGAAACAGGCATTGCATGCATTGGTCAAGACGCCGCTCGTCTATACCAGCGTGGCAATCCGCAACGCGCGCGCCTGGGACAAGCTCGGTGCCAGTTACATCTACGCACCGGGTTGCTATCACACGATGGCGCGTCTCAATGCCATCGTGGACATCGGCAGTTACCACAGTCCGCGTTCACCGGACGAGCCGACGCTGGTGTGGATGACGAAGACGCCGTGCCGGCCTGGGCTGCCGGAGCACGATCAGAATCGCGCCGGGCGTGCGGAACTGCTGGCGACGCCGTTCGACGTCTTCGAACGCAACATCCGCGACCAGCTTGGCCGCATGCTGGGAGCGGGCGGCTTCGACCCCGCGGCCGACATCACCGCGATCACCGTGAATCGCTGGCCGCACGGCTATGCGCCCGAGCACAACTCGCTGTGGGAACCCGAATTGCCCGAAGCCGAAGAGCCGCAAGTACTCGGCCGCGCGCACTTCGGCCGCATCGCGATCGCCAACTCCGATTCCGGCGGCGGCGCGTACACCGACGTCGCGATCGACCAGGCCCACCGTGCCGTCAACGATCTGTTGGGAAGCGCCTCCGGGGCATGACATGCTCCGCGCCACGCCCACCGCGTTGCTGCCCAGCGCTCTGCATGCACCCTCCTACTATGCGGCGACAGTACGGGAAAGCGTCGCGGTTATACCTTTTGAAGGATCAGGGCGCTGTGATGTCTGTGTAGTAGGCGGCGGCTACGCCGGCTTGTCGACTGCGCTCCATCTGGCCCGCCGCGGCGTCTCCGTCACGCTGCTCGAACAATCACGCTTAGGCTGGGGCGCGTCGGGCCGCAACGGCGGGCAGGCGCATGTCGGCATGCGCCGGGACCAGCAGTGGCTGGAAGCGCGCATGGGCCGGGACGACGCAAAGCGACTATGGCAGTTCGCGCTCGGTGCGCGCGCACACCTCGACTGGTTGATCCAGACCTACAACATCGACTGCGACCTGCGGCTAGGCTACGTGCACGCGGATCACCGCGAGCGCTATTGCGCGGATACGCGCGCGCGTGTCGAGCACATGCGCAGCACCTATGGATATGAGCACGTTCGTTACATGGAACGCGACGAGATGGCTGCGATGGTCGCGACGCGCGAGTATTTCGGTGGGAGCTTTGATGCGCGCGCCGGCCACCTGCACGCGCTGAATCTCGCGCTGGGCATCGCCCGCGGCGCGGCGAGCCATGGTGCTCGCCTGCATGAAGGCGTCGAAGTCACCGGGCTGCACAAGGCGGAAGGTGGCTGGCGCGTGGCGACGCGCAGCGGCGACCTGCACGCGGCTCGCGTTGTGCTGGCCTGCAATGGTTACCTGCGCCGGCTGGCGCCCGAGGTCGAGCGGCGCGTCATGCCGATCAACAATTTCATCGCGGTGACCGAGCCGTTGGGCGAGGCGGGTGCGCGGGAACTGATCAGCAATGGCGCGGCGATTTCCGATTCGCGCTTCGTTGTGAATTATTTTCGCATCACGCCCGACCACCGGTTGTTGTTCGGCGGTGGCGAGAACTATGGCTATCGTTTTCCGCGCGACATCGCTGCCTTCGTGCGGCCGCATGTGCTGAAGGTATTCCCGCAGCTCGCGCGCGTTCGATTCGACTATGCCTGGGGTGGCACGCTCGCGATCACGCCGGTCCGCATGCCATGGGTACGCGAACTCGAGCCGGGCCTCGTCAATGCCAGTGGATTTTCCGGCCTCGGTGTCGTCGTCGCCCCCTTCACCGGCAAGGCGGTTGCCGACGCATTGTGCGGCGAGGGCGATGCGTTTGAACTGCTCGGGCGCGTGCCGGTGCCGTCGTTTCCTGGCGGCAAGTTGCTGCGCTGGCCGACGCTCGTCGCCGCGATGCTCTACTACGCGCTGCGCGATCGAATCTGACTCCGTGGCTACATCCAACATGTCAATCAATGATGCGAGGAAATCATGCATGAACGCACAGCTCATCCAGCTCCCCTGAGCGAATGGCAGGCATTCCGGGCCTCAAATCCGGATATCGAGTTCATCGACGCCTTTGTCATCGACATCAACGGCAACACCGCCGGCAAGCGCCTGCCGGCCGCCGACGGCGACATGCTGTTCAAGGACGGGGTAATGTTTTCGGCTTGTGCGCCGGTGGCCGATTGCCGCGGCTGGGGCCATAACGCCGGCGGTCTCGGGCGTGATGATGGTGATCCCGACGGCATTGCCAAGCCAATTCCGTCCACATTGCAACGAGTGCCATGGGCGGTTGGTGCAACGGCGCAAACGCTGTGTCAATTGGTGACGATGAACGAAGCGGCGAACCTGTGGTTCGACCCGCGCATGATCCTCGCCGATGTCATTGCGAAGTGCCATGCAGCCGGTTTGCATCCGGTCGTGGCCTGCGAACTCGAGTTCTACCTGATCGATGCACGCCGCAGCGCCGATGGACGCATCAGTGTGGGTGCGCTGCCAGGCCGCAGTGCACCGCGGCGCGCCGGCAATCTCTCGCTCGATGCCGTCGAGGACATGGGCGATTTCCTAAACCGCGTCGCCACAGCAGCAAGCGCGCAGCAATTGCCGCTTTGCGGCGCCGTTGCGGAATACGGCATCAGCCAGTACGAAATCAACCTGCGCCACGTTGCCGATCCGCTGCTGGCGGCCGACCAGGCCGTGCTGTTGAAGCGCCTCGTCAAGGGCGTCGCGAGGTCGCTCGGCATGGACGCAACATTCATGGCGAAGCCTTTCGCCGAACAACCGGGCAGCGGACTGCACGTGCACGTCAGCATCGTCGACGAGGCGGGACGCAATCGGTTCGGCGGCGCAGGTGGCGAAACGCTGCTGCGAAACGGGGTCGCCGGCATGCAGGCGTTGATGTACGACTCGATGGCACTGTACGCGCCGAACTTCAACGCGCAGCGCCGATACCTCGGCAAGTTCGTGCCGACCTCGCGCGACTGGGGACGCAACAACCGCAGTGTCGCATTCCGGATTCCTCCAGGCGATGGCGAAGCGCGCCGCATCGAGCATCGTGTGGCCGGCGCCGATGCGAGCCCGCACCTGACCATGGCGGCGATTTTGGCGGCGTTGTTACACGGGATCAGCGAGCGCCTCGACCCGGGCGAGCCGATTGAAGGTCGCGCGGCCGATGCGGGTGATGCCGATTTTCCGGGCGACCTGATCGTTGCACTGAACCGCCTGGAGAAACCGGAGCTCCTGGCGCGTTACATCCCGGCGCGGTTCCTGTCGCTGTATTCGGAGGTGAAGCGGGGCGAGTACGGGGACCTCATCGAGCAGGTATTCAGCCGGGAATACGACTTCTATGCCTGAGCGTTTTGCAAGGACTATATCCGCCCGCCCCTGCTGTTGCTGCGGAGCAGCATCACGCGGCAACCTATTTAATCCAATGGGTTGGAAGCCTTTAATGCGCTGCAAGAGGAACGTAAAACGCGCATTTCGGCAGGGACTCGCGGCATTCCGCTATGGTCTAATGGCTCGATTCTCGTTCCCTGTCGGCGACGACCTACCTGCCTGGACGGCTAGGGCGCCGGAGTCCGTTTCATGTCTGCCAGACGCCCTTTGATCGGTATTCCTGCAGACCGGCGCATGCTGGGTCCGCAGCCATACCATCTGGCCGGCGAGAAATATGTCACTGCCGCACTCGACGCCGCGGGCGCGATCCCGGTCATCGTGCCGGCGCTCGGTCGCGAACTGCAGGATGAAAGCCTGCTCGCATCGCTCGACGGATGGCTGTTCACCGGTAGCCCGTCCAACGTCGAACCGCACCGTTACAGCGGCGAGCCCAGCGATGCCGGCACGCTGCACGATCCGCACCGCGATGAAACGACCCTGCCCTTGATTCCACGCGCCGTGGCCGCAGGCGTTCCGGTCCTGGGTATCTGCCGCGGCTTCCAGGAGATGAACGTCGCGTTTGGCGGCACGTTGTGGCAAAAACTCCATGAAGTGCCCGGCCACTTCGACCACCGCGAAGACAAGGACCAGCCGCTCGAACAGCAATACGGCGCGGCACATGAAGTGTCGCTCGAACCCGGCGGTCTCCTGCAACGGCTCGCCGGCGGCGCGGCGCGCATCACGGTGAATTCACTGCATGGCCAGGGCGTGCGCGAACTCGGCCCTGCCTTGAGTGTCGAGGCGCGCGCCGACGATGGAGTCATCGAAGCGTTTCGCGTCACGGCCGCGCGACGCTTCGCGCTCGCCGTGCAATGGCATCCGGAGTGGCGGGTGCACGACAACGAATTCTCCCTGGCGCTGTTTGCCGAATTCGGCGCGGCCTGCCGGGAGCAGATGCAAGCAAGGTGATTTATGGCCAATGAAATACAACAGTTCTTCCGCGACCACGGCATTTCCGAAGTCGAAGCGATCATTCCGGATATGGCGGGCATTGCCCGCGGCAAGCTGATGCCCGCCGAGAAGTTTGCCGAGGACGCCGGCATGCGCCTGCCCGAGAGCATCTTCCTGCAGACGGTGACCGGCGACTATCCGAGTGATACGTCTTCGGCGATGAGTCCGGCGGAAATCGACATTGTGCTGAAAGCCGATCCGAAGACGGTGCGCGTCGTGCCGTGGGCGGCCGAGCCCACTGCGCAGGTTATCCACGATTGCTTCTATTCCGACGGACGGAAGGTGACCATGGCGCCGCGCCAGCTGCTGCAGCACGTGCTGCACCTGTACGCCGAGCGCGGCTGGGAGCCGGTGATCGCACCAGAGCTCGAGTTCTATCTGGTCGAACCGAACATCGACGCCGATTACCAGCTCAAGCCGCCTATCGGCCGCTCCGGCCGCGCCGAGCCGGGCCGGCAGTCCTACAGCATCGCGGCAGTCAACGAGTTCGATCCGCTGTTCGACGACATGTACGCCTTCTGCGAAGCGCAGGACATCGAGATCGACACGCTCATCCATGAGGATGGGCCGGCGCAGATGGAGATCAACCTTTTGCACGGCGATCCGCTGGCGCTCGCCGACCAGGCGTTCCTGTTCAAGCGCACGGCGCGGGAGGCGGCGCTGCGCCACAAGATGTACGCGACCTTCATGGCCAAGCCGCACGCCAAGGAACCGGGCAGCGCCATGCACATCCACCAGAGCGTGGTCGACATCAAGACGAAGGAAAACATCTTCAGCAACGCCGACGGCACGCCCTCGGCGCTGTTCTTCTCGCACATCGCCGGATTGCAGCGTTACCTGCCCGCGGCGATGAGCCTGTTCGCGCCGAACGTCAATTCCTACCGCCGCATTACGCGCGCCTCGCTGGCGCCCATCAACGTGCAGTGGGGCTACGATAACCGCACCGCGGGCCTGCGCGTGCCGGTGTCCGACCCGGAGGCGCGCCGCGTAGAGAACCGCCTGGGCGGCGCCGACGCGAATCCGTACATCGCCATCGCCGGTTCGCTCGCGTGCGGTTACCTCGGCATGGTGCAAAACCTCCAGCCGAGCGAGCCGATCACCGGCAGCGCCCACGACCTGCCGTGGGACCTGCCGCGATCACTCGACGATGCATTGAAGCGCCTCAAGGACAGCCAGCCGCTCGTCAACCTGCTCGGGCTGCCGTTCGTCGCGGCGTATTCAATCGTCAAGCAGGCCGAGTACGAAGTGTTCCTGCAAGTGATCAGTTCGTGGGAGCGCGAGCATTTGCTGCTGAACGTCTAGCGCGTGCCCTGCGCTAGTATATGAGGCATAAAAAGGGGAAGGGGATGCACAGGGTCGCTGGTTCCGGCCGACATGCGCTCGTCGCGCTACTCTATGCCGCGCTGCTTGCGGCTTGCGGCGGCGCGCCGCAGGGCTCGGCGCAGACCCCCCACCTCGGCGCGCCGACGCATGCCGCCGCGGCCGGCCTCACCGACGACGAGAAAGTGCTTAACGTCTATAACTGGTCGGATTACATCTCACCCGACATCGTACCCGCGTTCGAGAAGGAATACGGCATCAAGGTCAACTACGACGTCTTCGATTCCAATGCCGTAGTGCAGACGAAGCTGCTGGCCGGGCAGACGGGTTACGACATCGTCGTGCCGTCGGCCAATTTCATGGCGCTGCAGATCAAGGCGGGCGTATTCCAGAAGCTCGACAAGAAGCGGCTGCCGAACCTGAAGAACGTCGATCCCGCCATGGCCAGGCTTATCGATGCGCTCGACCCGGGCATGCAATACGGCGTCAATTATTTCTGGGGCACTTCGGGCGTCGGTTACAACGTCGACAAGATCAAGGCTGCAATGCCCGATGCGCCGGTCGACAGTTTCCGCATGTTCTACGACCCCTCGGTCATCAGGCATTTCAAGAGTTGCGGCGTCGCCGTGCTGGATGAGCCGGAGGAAATCGTCAACACCGTGTTCGTGTACCTCGGCATTCCCGCCAACAGCGAGAAGCCGGAGGACCTCGCCGCCGCCGAAAAGGTCCTGATGGCAATGCGGCCCTACGTGCGCTACGTCCATTCATCGAAGTACATCGAGGACCTCGCCAATGGCGAGATCTGCCTCGCACTCGGCTGGAGCGGCGATGTCGGCCAGGCGGCGACGCGGGCGCGTGAGGCGAAGAATGGCAACAACATCAAATACCTCATCCCGAAAGAGGGTGCCGTGATGTTCTTCGACATGATGGCGATTCCGGCCGATGCGATGCATCCGAACAATGCGCACCTGTTCATCAATTACCTGTTGCGCGCGGATGTCTCGGCGAAGAATTCCAGCGTGCTGCACTACGCCTCGAGCAACGCTGCCGCCTATCCGCTGATCGACCCGGCGGTGTTGAACGATCGCGGCATTTTCCCTTCGCCGGAGACCCGCGCGCACCTGGTGCCGAACCTGCCGCTGTCGCAGGCCTACACCCGGCTGATGACGCGAATGTGGACCCGCTTCAAGGCAGGACGATGACATGGCGGAAACACGCACCAATACGCCCGAGCCTTGGATGGACCCGCACGCGCAGGCCTACATCCGCGTCGAGAATGTCACGAAGCGCTTCGGCACTTTCGTCGCCGTCAACAATGTCACGCTGAAGGTCTTCAAGGGTGAAATTTTCTGCCTGCTCGGCGGCTCGGGCTGCGGCAAGACGACGCTGCTGCGAATGCTGGCCGGATTCGAGCGGCCCAGCGCCGGCGCCGTGTACATCGACGGCCAGGATATGGCCGACATTCCGCCCTACGAGCGACCGGTGAACATGATGTTCCAGTCCTACGCGCTGTTCCCGCACATGACCGTCGCAAGCAACGTCGCGTTCGGTCTCGAGCAGGAAAAGATCAAGCGTGAGGAGATCAACCGGCGCGTCGCCGAGATCCTCGACATCGTCAAACTCAGCGAGTTTGCCAAGCGCAAGCCGCACCAGCTCTCCGGCGGACAGCGCCAGCGTGTCGCGCTGGCGCGTGCATTGGTCAAGCGGCCCAAGCTCCTGTTGCTCGACGAACCGCTCGGCGCGCTCGATCGAAAATTGCGCGAGCACACGCAGTTCGAGCTGCTCAGCATCCAGGAGAAACTCGGCGTCACCTTCGTCGTCGTCACGCACGACCAGGAAGAGGCGATGACGCTGTCCTCGCGCGTCGGCGTCATGAACCGCGGCGAGATTGTGCAGGTCGGCACGCCGCGGCAGATCTATGAATTTCCCGCTTCGCGTTTCGTCGCCGATTTCATTGGTTCGGTGAACCTGTTCGAAGGGCAGCTTACCGAGGACGAGCAAGACCACGTTCGCGTCAAGTGCGACGAACTCAACGCGCCGGTCTATGTCGACCACGGCATGAGCGCGCCCCCGCTGGCGCTGTGCTGGGTGGCCGTACGGCCAGAAAAGATCGTGCTTGGGCGCGAGCGTCCCGCCGACGCTGATAACTGGGCGCACGGCACGATCCACGAAATCGCGTACTTGGGCGACATGACAGTGTTTGTCGTAAAACTCGATTCTGACCGGCGCGTACGTGTCACGCAGGCAAACCGCACGCGCAAGCCCGAAGAGCAATTCGCGTGGGATGAGCCGGTCTACCTGTGCTGGGACGCCTCCAGCCCTGTCGTGGGGATGGGCTGAACGCGGCATGAGCGCGCCGAACGGAAACCGCTGGCGAGCGGCTTCGAAAAACGCGATCAAGCGCACGCCCGGATCGCGCTTCACTCGACCCTGGGATCCGCTCTGGGAATGGTTTCATCGCCTGAGCCCGGCGCGCTGGTCGGCATACGTGCGCGATCACTGGATCGGCAAGCCGCTCGTGACCGCGGTGCCGATGCTGTGGCTGGTGCTGTTCTTTATGGTGCCGTTCATGATCGTGTTCGGCATCTCGTTCTCGCAGTCGGTGTTGGCAATTCCGCCATACGAGGCACTGTGGGGATGGACGGACGACAAGGTGCTGCAGCTGCGGCTCCACCTGGCGAACTACAATTACCTGTTCACCGATTCGCTGTACGTCAGTTCCTATTTGTATTCGGTCAAAGTCGCGGCGGTGTCGACCTTCTTCTGCCTGCTGCTGGGATACCCGATGGCCTACGGCATCGCGCGCGCATCGACGACCCAGCGCAATATCTTCCTGATGCTGATCATCCTGCCGTTCTGGACCTCGTTCCTGCTGCGCGTCTACGCGTGGATCGGGCTGCTGAAAAGCAACGGAGTCATAAACAACGTGTTGATGTCGCTTGGCATCATCCACGAGCCGATCACGATGATGCAGACCGACTTCGCGGTCTACATCGGCATCGTCTATTCGTACCTGCCGTTCATGATCCTGCCGCTGTATTCCAATCTCGAGAAACACGACCGCACGTTGCTCGAGGCCGCAGCTGACCTGGGCTCACGGCCCTGGAAGGCGTTCCTGCGCATCACGTTGCCGCTGTCGATGCCGGGCATCGTGGCCGGATCACTGCTGGTGTTCATCCCGGCGGTCGGCGAGTACGTCATCCCCTCGCTCCTGGGGCGCACTGACCAGTTGATGATCGGCCGCGTGCTGTCGGATGAGTTCTTCGAGAACCGCGACTGGCCGGTGGCGAGCGCCGTGGCCATTGCAATCCTGCTGTTGCTGGTGATCCCGATCATGATCTTCCAGCGCTACCAGAACCGCGAGCTGGCACACAAATGATGGGGCGCCGAAAAATCTTCGTGCCCGGGATGCTGATCTTCGGCTTCCTGTTCCTGTACGTGCCGATCCTGTCGATGATGTTCTATTCGTTCAACTATTCGAAACTCGTGACGGTCTGGGACCACGCCAACTCTCCGACCGTGAAATGGTACGGTCAGCTGTTCCACGACGCACAGATCATGGGTGCCGCGTGGCTCTCGATCAAAATCGCAACCATCAATAGTTGTCTCGCCGTCGTGCTCGGCACCCTGGCCGGACTCGTGCTCGCGCGCTTCGGGCGCTTCCGCGGGCGCACGCTGCTGGCTGCGATGACGACCGCGCCGCTGGTCATGCCCGAGGTCATCACCGGACTTGCGATGCTGTTGCTGTTCGTCGCGATGGAACAACTCATCGGCTGGCCGGCCGGGCGCGGAGTGACGACGATCATCATCGCGCACGTCACCTTCTCGATGGCCTATGTCACCGTGATCATCCAGTCGCGCCTCGCCAACTTCGACGATTCACTTGAAGAGGCCGCGATGGATTTGGGCGCACGGCCGGCGAAGGTGTTCTGGCGCATCACGCTGCCGCTGATCATGCCGGCGGTGATCTCCGGTTGGCTGCTGGCGTTCACGCTGTCATGGGACGACGTCGTCATATCGCAGTTCGTCGCCGGCCCGAGTTCCACGACATTGCCGATGGTGATCTTCTCGAAGGTACGCCTCGGCGTGAGTCCCGCGGTGAACGCGCTGGCGACGATCATGGTGCTGATCGTGGCGACCGGCGTCATGCTGTCGGCAATCTTCATGCAGCGCCAGGAGAAACGGCGCGTGCGCGAGATGCAGCAAGCTGCCAGTGACTGAGCCAGGCCTCTCTTCAAGCAAGCTACCCGATGTCGGCACCACCGTATTTACGGTGATGTCGCGCCGCGCCGCTGAAGCCGGCGCGATCAACCTAGGCCAGGGCTTCCCCGACTATCCGATCGACCGTCGATTGCCCGAGCTCGTGCAGCAGGCCATGGCGGAGGGACACAACCAGTACGCGCCGATGCCAGGCGTTCCTTTGCTCCTCGAGCAGATTGCCGTGAAGCTCAAGCGCGTCTATGGCATCGACGTGGACCCACACAATGAAATTACCGTGACGCTCGGCGCCACCGAAGCAATATTCTCTTCGGTGCAGGCACTGGCCGGTGCCGGCGATGAGGTCGTGGTGTTCGATCCGGCCTACGATTCCTATGATCCTGCAGTTCGCCTTGCCGCCGCCAACTGTGTGCATATACCACTGGCGCCGCCGCGCTTTCGCCCCGACTGGGAACGCGTCCGATCGGCAATCAATGCACGCACGCGCCTGATCATCATCAATTCGCCGCAGAATCCGGCCTGCAGCTGCCTGGACCGCGACGATCTCGACGCATTGGCCGAAGTGCTGCGCGGGCGTGATTGCCGCGTGCTTTCGGACGAGGTCTATGAGCACATGGTCTATGACGGCGCGCGTCACCAGAGCGTGCTCGCGCACCCGGAGCTGCGCGAACGAAGCGTGGCGGTATTCTCGTTTGGCAAGACACTGCACGCGACGGGATTGCGCGTCGGGTACGCGGTGGCGCCCGCGAGCCTGACCGCAGAACTGCGCAAGGTGCACCAGTACAACACGTTCACGATCGCGACCAGCTTCCAGCACGCCATCGCTGCGTATTTGCGCGAGCGGCCGGATGTCGGCGCCGATCTTCCCGCCTGGTTCCAGGCCAAGCGCGACCGGTTCGCAACGCTGCTCGATGGCACGGGCCTTACGCTGCTGCGCTCGGCGGGTTCCTATTTCCAGCTTGCGAGCTTCGCCGACCTGGATACCCGAGGCGACGTCGAGCTCGCCTCCGCTCTGATTGACGAGGCGGGCGTCGCGACAATCCCTCTGTCGGTGTTCTATCGTGAACCGCCGCGCATGACGCTGCTGCGGCTGTGTTTTGCCAAGCGGGACGAGACGCTCGCGCAAGGTGCGCTGCGGCTGCGCAGGTGGGCCGATTCGCGGCGTACAATGTAAGCCTGTATGGATAAATTCACGCGCCTTAACCATCCGCCCGATGCGGATCTTCCGCCCGGCAACACGCCGGTCGTCACGCCGATCTACCAGAGCGTGAAGTTCGAGTTCGAGACCGTCGAGGAAAGCGTTCGCAACTGGCGCGGCGACTCGCCGGGCTTCAACTACCAGCGCTCATCGAACCCCAATGCGCGCCAGCTCGAACTGACACTGGCGCAATTGCAGGGGCGCGATGATGCGCTGGTGTGCGCTTCCGGCGTCGGCGTGCTGTCGAGTACGTTGTTGTCGCTGGTGAAGCAGGGCGATCACGTGTTGTGCTTCGTCGAGCTGTATACGCCAACGCGGAAAATGATTCGCCGGTTGCTTGGCAAGTTCGGCGTGACGAATACACTGTTGTCGGTCACGGACCTCGCAGGCATCGAGCGTGTGCTGAAGGCGACGCCGACTCGCCTGGTCATGTTCGAGAGCCCGACCAATCCGATGCTGCGCATCGCCGATGTCGCCGCAATCACGAGACTGGCACGGGCGCACGGAGCGCTGACGTTGCTGGACAACACGCTCGCCGGCCCGCACCAGCAAGGGCAGTACGATATCGACTTGTACCTGCACAGCCTGACCAAGTTCGCGGCCGGCCACGGGGATGTCATGGGCGGTGCTGTCATCGGCAACGCCGGCCTGGTTTCGCAGCTGCGTCCGGATTTCAATGCGCTGGGCAATGCGCTCGACCCGCACGCGGCGTTCCTCGTGCAGCGTGGCCTGAAGACCTATCTCGTGCGCTACCGGGCGCAAAGCGCCAGCGCGCAGAGCGTCGCCGAGTTCTTAGGCAAGCATCCTGCGGTCGAAAAGGTGCATTACCCCGGTCTGGCCTCGCACCCCGGCCACTCGCTGGCGCGCGAGCAGATGAGCGATTTCGGCGCCGTGCTCAGCTTCGATTTGCGCGGCGGCGGCGAAGCCGGCCGGCGTTTCGCTGAGTCAGTCAAATTGTTTGCGATGGCGGCCAGCCTGGGAGCCACCGACTCACTGGTTTTGCCGCCACAATTGCTCGGTGCTCACGATCTCGACGCCGAGCAACGGCGCGTCGCCGGCATCGGCGCCGGTACAGTGCGATTGTCGGTTGGCCTTGAAAGTATCGACGATCTGCTGGCCGACCTATCGCAGGCGTTGCAGCGCGCCTGAATCGTCCGCCGCCGCAGCCGCCGACGACCGGCGCGGGGGCTCGATCCCCATGCTTTCCCAAGCAGCCAGTCGGTTGCGTACGCTAGAGGTTCGCGATCAGCGCGTCGCCGAATTCGCTGCACTTGAGCTGCGTCGCGCCCGGCATCATGCGCGCGAAATCGTAGGTGACCGTCTTCTGCGCGATGGTCTTGTCCATGGCGCCGATGATCGCATCGGCCGCTTCCACCCAACCGAGATAGCGCAACATCATCTCGCCCGACAGGATCACTGAGCCCGGGTTCACCTTGTCGAGGTCGGCGTACTTGGGCGCCGTGCCGTGTGTCGCTTCGAACACGGCGTGCCCGGTCTGGTAGTTGATGTTTGCGCCCGGCGCGATGCCTATTCCGCCCACCTGCGCGGCCAGTGCGTCGGAGAGGTAGTCACCATTGAGGTTCAGCGTGGCGACCACGTCGAATTCCTCGGCGCGTGTCAACACCTGCTGCAGCGTGATGTCGGCAATCGCATCCTTGATGAGGATGCGGCCGCTGGCGAGCGCCGCGGTCTGTTCGGCGTTGGCGGCCGCTTCGCCCTGTGCGACTTTCGTGCGCTCCCACTGCGGCCAGGTGTAAACCTTGTCGGCGAACTCGCGCTCGGCCAGCGCATACGCCCAGCTCCGGAACGCGCCTTCGGTGAACTTGAGGATGTTGCCCTTATGGACGATGGTCACGCTGCGCCGCTTGTTTGCGATCGCGTATTCCACCGCCGAGCGGAACAATCGCTCGGTTCCTTCCCGCGAAACGTTCTTGATGCCGATGCCGGAAGTTTCGGGAAAGCGGATGCGAGCGTAGTGCTTCGGAAAGTTCTGCTTCAGGTACGCGAGGAATTTGGCGTTGTCGTCGGACCCTTCTTCGAACTCGATGCCGGAGTAAAGGTCTTCGGTATTCTCGCGGAAGATCACCATGTTGACCTTCTCAGGCGCCTTGACCGGTGACGGCACGCCCTTGAACCAGCGCACCGGGCGCAGGCACACGTACAGGTCGAGCAGCTGCCGCACGGCGACGTTCAGCGATCGGATGCCGCCGCCGACGGGCGTTGTCAGCGGCCCCTTGATCGAGACCAGGTATTCGCGGCAGGCGGCGATGGTTTCATCGGGCAGCCAGCTGTTGAAGGCCTGGTGGCTTTTCTCGCCGGCGTAGACCTCCATCCATTCGAGCTTGCGTTTGCCGCCATAGGCCTTGGCGACGGCCGCATCGAGCACGCGCACGCTGGCGCGCCAGATGTCGCGCCCTGTTCCGTCACCTTCAATGTACGGGATGATGGGTCGATCGGGCACCGCCAGGCGCGTGCCGGTGATGGTGATTTTCTGGCCGGCAGGGGGCGGCGTGGGTTTCGCTGTCATGGCCATGGTGTGGTTGCATTCCCTTCAAACGGCGGGATTCGAGGCTGCGAAATGCTAACACAGGAGCCTTCGCCGGCTGCGTCCTGCGCAAGGCTGGCGCGGCAACGGCCAACTGCGGCACACTGCGTGTCATGAAAGAGCCCAGCCTGCTGCGCACCGATCTGCCCCGCAAATTGCGCGTCGAGGGCGGTAAGCGGATCAAGCTGCGCGATTCGGAAGCGAGCCGGAAATTCGGTTGGGACGAAACTTCAGCAAAGGCCGCCACCGCGCGCCTTGCAAAGGAACTCGGCGAGCTGCAGTACAAGCTGTACGCGGACGGGCGCCATGGCGTGCTGGTCGTGCTGCAGGCGATCGACGGTGGCGGCAAGGACAGCACCATTCGCCACGTGTTCTCCGCGTTCAATCCGCAAGGATGCACAGTGCGCGCCTTCAAGGCGCCGAGCGCCGAGGAGCTGCGGCACGATTACTTGTGGCGCGTCCACCAGCACGTGCCACCGCGCGGCGAGATCACGGTATTCAACCGCTCGCACTATGAAGACGTGCTCGTCGTGCGCATTGACGGCCTGGTGCCGAAGCCGGTGTGGCAGGCGCGTTACCAGCAGATCAACGAGTTCGAGCGCATGCTGGTGGAGAGCGGCATCCGGGTCGTCAAGCTGTTCCTGCACATCAGCCGCGGCGAACAGCGGCGCCGTTTCGAGGAGCGCATCCGCGATCCGCGCAAGCAATGGAAGTTCGATCCGCAGGATCTCGTGAAGCGCGGGCAGTGGAACGAATACGGCAAGGCATACGGCGACATGCTCGGGCATTGCAGCACGCCATTCGCGCCGTGGTACGTGGTGCCCAGCGATAGCAAGTGGTTGCGGGACCTGGCGGTCGCGCAGATCCTGGTCAAGACGCTGCGCGCGCTGTCGCCGCAGTTTCCGAAACCGCGCTTCGATCCGCGCCGCATCCGCGTGCGCTAGCCATTCGGTATTTGAGCGCCATGCGCCTCGTGGCATTTTTCATCGGCGCACTCGTGCCTGTCTCCAATCGCGCACTGTTTTCCGCCTTCGTGCGCAGCCCCCTATTTTCCTTTGGCGTGATCGCGCGCATCCACTGGCAGGCGGTACGCCTGTGGATCAAGCGCACGCCCTTCGTTTCAAAGCCGGCGCCACCCACCGTCGAGGTTTCCCGATGATGCGTTCCAGTTCTTCGTTCGACGCGAGCGGCAGCGCC
>JBEPVS010000025.1:0-18515 GCA_041690875.1 Gammaproteobacteria bacterium | reverse complement strand
AGCATGAGGTGCGCGGGCTCGATGTAGGCGTGATCGCGGCCCACGCACAGCGACTGTGCGTCGGCGAGGGCCGCCTGGAAGCGGCTCGTGAGCTTGTCCATGCGCATGTTTTCGTCGGCCTTCGAGAAGGGATTCGGTTGCGCTGTTAGTTGGGCCTGGATGCCGCCTTTTCAAGCGCCCAGGGCCGCCTCGGCCACCCAGATCACGGCGATTCCGGCGCCGATCAAGGCCACCTGCGCGGCGCTCCCGGCGGGGTCGACGCGCCGGTGCAATCCGGGAATCAGGTCGGCCACGGCAACATAAATCAGTGAGGCCGCGGCGACCGAAATTGCATACGGCAGCACCTCGAGCGAACCCCGCAGGGCGTAGTAGCCGACAAGGCCACCAATGATCGAAGTAAGGCTGCAAGCCGTGTTGAACACCAGCGCGCGCGTGGGCTTCATGCCGGCGTGCAACAGCACGGCCAGGTCGCCGAGCTCCTGCGGAATCTCGTGCGCCGTAATTGCGATGGTCGTCAATATGCCGAGGCGCACGTCGGTCAGGAAAGCTGCAGCAATCAGCACGCCATCGAAAGCATTGTGTACCCCATCGCCGATCAGCACGATCCAGCCCGCGGCGCGGTCACGGTGAGCGCTGTCGGGAACTTGATGGCTCTCGCAATCCTCGGTATGGCAATGGCGCCACAGCACGAATTTTTCCAGCACGAAGAACAGCGCAATGCCGCCCAGCAACGCGGCCCCGATGGCCTGCACGCGGTCGGGCCCCACCGCTGCCACCGCTTCGGGCAGCAGGCCCAGCAGCGCCGCCGCGAGCATCGCGCCGGTTGCGAAACTGATCAGGTGCGGCAGCAACAACGCGCGGCGCGCCGATGGTAGCAGCAGGAACAGGCTGGCCAGCGCGGCGCTGAGCAGCCCTCCGAACAGCGTCGCCAGCAGGATCCAGATCAGTGCATGCATGGGCCCACAACTGTAGCACGCGGCTCAGGCACGGAAGTTATCGCTGCGCCAGATGAGCGCGGCCAGGCGGCCGGTGCGGCCATCGCGCCGGTACGAATAGCATCGAGCCGTGTCGGCGAACGTGCAGACCCGGGCAGCGGCCACGCGCGTGATGCCGAGTGCCGAAAGGCGCGCACGCGCGAGCAGATCCAGGTCGCACTGCCAGCGGCCACGGGTGTTTGCTGCGAAGGCATTCACTGCGTGCGCATCATGCGCGATGAATGCGTCGCGAACTTCCGCGCCGACTTCGAAATTCGGTGCACTGATCGCGGGACCCAGCCACGCGCAGATATCCGCCGGATCGACACGCATCGCGCTCACGGTCGCCTCGATCACGCCCGCGCTCAAGCCCCGCCAGCCGGCGTGAGCGGCGCCGAGCACCGCGCCATCGGCGCTCGCAAACAGCACTGGCATGCAGTCGGCGACGAGGATCGCCAGCACGCGAGCGCTTGCGCGCGTGACGGCGGCGTCGGCAGGGCCGCCGGCATGGGACGTATCGGCCGCATCGGCGTCGCGCACGATCGTTCCATGCACCTGCTGCAACCACAGCGGCTCGGACGGCAAATCCAGCGTGGCGCGCAGCTGCGCACGATTGCGGGCCACCAAGGCCGGCTCATCACCGACATGAGCGCCGACGTTCAAACTCGCGTACGGCGCGACACTGGAGCCACCAGCGCGCAGCGTGCAACCGGCGCGTACCGTGCCGGGCGCGTTCCAATCGGCAGCGAGGAAATCCATGCTCAGGCGCCGGCGCGATCCGCGCGCTCATCGGCATCCTCGCGCAGCGCGGACAGCAGTTGCTGGAAATCGTCCGGGAGCGGCGCTTCAAATGTGTGGTGCCGGCCGGTCAGCGGATGATCGAAGGCCAGCCGCTGCGCGTGCAGCGCCTGGCGGCGAAAGCCTCGCAGCGCCGACTGCATTGTTTCGCTCGCTCCTGCGATCTGCCGACGCCGTCCGCCATAGACCGGGTCGCCGACGATTGGAAAACCGATGTGCGCCAGGTGCACGCGGATCTGGTGCGTGCGTCCCGTCTCGAGCTGCACGCGCAACAACGTCAGGCCGTGGAATCGCTCCTCGATGCGAAAGTGCGTGACGGATTCGCGTCCATCGCGCCTCACCGCCATGCGCGTGCGCACGGAGCGATGCCGCCCGATTGGTTCGTCGATCGTGCGGCCGGCAGTGGGTTTGCCGAAGCACAGCGCCAGGTACCCGCGCGCGATCGCGCGCCGCTGCAACATCTCAACGAGCGCATGGTGACTCTCGGGCGTGCGCGCAACGACGAGCAAACCGCTCGTGTCCTTGTCGAGCCGATGGATGATCCCGGCGCGCGGCACGAGTGCCAGCGCCGCGTCGTGCGCGAGCAACGCGTTCTGCAGCGTGTGCGCCGGATTGCCTGCGCCCGGATGCACGACCAGCCCGGCCGGCTTGTCGATCACGATCAGCGCCTCGTCCTCGTGCACGATGCGCAGCGCGATGGCCTCGGGCGCGACGGCCGTATCGGCCGTGAATTCTGCCTGCACGCGCACCCGCTCGCCGCCGTCCAGGCGCGCGCGCGGCGCCACGACGCAGCCATCGAGCAGCACGGCACCTGCCCTGATCCATTGCTGGAGCCGTGCGCGCGAGTACTGCGGAAGTGCCGCGGCAAGCGCCGCATCGAAGCGCACTCCAGCGGCTGCGGCGGGCAGTTCGAGCTCGTGAACGCGGAACTTGGCGGGCATGGCGTGGTCGCAGCTGCGTCGGGTTTATTCGCTATACTGGCGCTTTCGCGTCGCAGGGTACAACGTGGCAGTCAGCAAGGTCTCCGCCCCCAAGGTTTCGTATCGCCCTGCCGCCATTGCCGCGCTGCTGCTCGCCGCCACCGTTGCCCTGGGTGGTTGTGCGCACCATCGCTCTCGCGACATGAGCCGCTTTACGGCCGAAGGCCTTTACAAGGACGCCCGCAAGGCGCTCAGCGCCAGCGACTACGAACTCGCGGTACGCGACTACGAAGCCCTGACGGCGCGTTTCCCGTTCACCGATCAGGCCCGCCAGGCGCGCCTCGATATCATCTACGTGTACTACCGCAAGGGCGAAAACGAAGCCGCCACCGACGCGGCCGAGCAGTTCCTGCGCGAGAATCCGACGCATCCGCGCATTGATTACGCCTGGTACATGAAAGGCCTGATCGACTATGAGAAGACACCGTGGGCGTTCGAGCGCTGGTTCGGTGTCGACGCGGCGAAGCGCCCGCCGGCCTCGCTGGCCTCGTCGATCACCGCGTTCACGACCGTGGTCAAGCAGTTCCCGCGCAGCGAGTACGCGCACGACGCGCAGCGACGGCTGATCTACCTGCGCAACCGACTGGCAGAATACGAGATCAACGTCGCGCGCTATTACCTGAAGCGGGGCGCCTACGATGCCGCCGCGCAACGCGCGCAACGCACGATCGAGCAGTACGATGGCGCTCCGGCCGTGCGGGATGCACTGGAAATCATGATCGAGTGCTACCAGCGGCTCGGCATGAAGGACTTGCAGACCAACGTCGAAAAGGTCTACCAGGCCAACTACCACGAAGACAGCAAACGCAGCTCGCGGCACCACCACTGGTGGCATTTCTGGTAGATCCCTGATCGCCACCAACCTGCGTCAGCGGCGGTAGCCGCTGGTAATCGGATAGCGCCAGTCGCGCCCGAATGCGCGACGGCTGACCCGTACGCCCGGCGGCGCCTGACGCCGCTTGTACTCATTTCGCTGTACCAGGTTGAGAATACGCGTCACGACCGCGCGCTCGAAGCCGCGCGCGCAGATCTCATCGACCGAAAGGTCTTCCTCGATGAATGCCTCGAGAATCGGATCGAGCACGGCGTAGGGCGGAAGCGAATCGGTATCCTTTTGTCCGTGACGCAACTCGGCGGTCGGTTCGCGTTCGATGACCCGCGCCGGGATGACGGGCGAAGCCGTCGGCGCCAGTGAATTACGGTAATGGGCCAGCCGGTACACGAGCTGCTTGTTGCAATCCTTGATGGGCGCAAAACCGCCGTTCATGTCGCCGTAAAGGGTTGCATATCCGACCGCCATCTCGCTCTTGTTGCCGGTCGTCAACAGCATGCGCCCGGTCTTGTTCGAGATCGCCATCAACAGCAGGCCGCGCGTGCGCGCCTGGATGTTCTCTTCGGTCGTATCGGGCGCGCGACCTGCAAATTCCGCGGCGAGCGCTTTGAGCGTGGCCTCGAACATGCCCTCGATCGGAATCGTACTGATCGG
Organism: Gammaproteobacteria bacterium; assembly: GCA_041690875.1. Taxonomy (GTDB): domain Bacteria; phylum Pseudomonadota; class Gammaproteobacteria; order Steroidobacterales; family Steroidobacteraceae; genus FEN-1191. The sequence continues at coordinate 14,277 of JBEPVS010000025.1, read as the reverse complement.
AACGCCAAGTGTTCGAGCCTGCGCGGTGGCATCCTCGATGCTCATCCCGGACGTATAACGCGAGGGCATCATGACGGCCTGCACGCGTTCAGGTCCCAGTGCATCGACGGCGATCGCCAGCGTCAGCGCCGAATCGACGCCACCCGACAAGCCTATGATCACGCCGGGAAACCCGTGCTTCTGCACATAGTCGCGCACGCCGAGCACCAACGCCTGGTAGACACTGGCCTCGACGCTAAGCGGAGGCGCAATGTCGGTCGCGACTGGCACGGCCTTGCCATCGCGCCGCTCGATCTGCACGCAGTACAACGCGTCTGTGTAAGCGGGAGCGCGCATGACGACTTGCCCTTGCGCGTCCATGACGAAAGAGTTTCCATCGAAAACCAGTTCGTCCTGTCCGCCGCACAAGTTCAGGTACACGACGGGAATGCCGGTATCGCCGACGCGTTCGCGCACGATGCGTTCCCGCACCTGCTGGCGATTGACCTCGAACGGAGAGGCATTGATGACCACGAGCAATTCGGCGCCAGCGGCACGCGCGCGCCGCGCCGGCTCAGGCTCCCAGATGTCTTCGCACACCAGCAGGCCGATGCGAAATCCCTGGCAATCGAACACGGCCGGCTCATCGCCTGCAGTGAAGTAGCGCTTCTCATCGAATACCTGGTAGTTCGGCAGGCAAGACTTGCGTTTCAGCGCGACACGCCGCCCATCGCGATACACGGCTGCGCTGTTATAGATGAGCGCGCCGTCGTACTCGGGGAATCCGAGCACCAGACCGATGCGCGGCACGGCGTCGAGCCCCTGTAGCGCACGCTCGATCTGGATGCGCAATCCACGATGGAACAGCAGGTCTTCGGGCGGATAGCCCGACAGCGTCAATTCCGGGAACAGCACCAGGGCGGCGCCGAATTCATCTCGGGCACGCGTCGCCGCGCGCAGCGCGCGCGCCAGGTTGCCCTGCACGTCGCCGACCAGCAGGTCGATTTGCGCAAGCGCCAGCGTCAGGCGCGGTGTGGCGTTCAATCAGGGCCCTAGCGGCGGCCGCGAACCGCCGAGCGCCGGCGCGTTGAACGGCCGCGGACATTGCGCTGCGCGCCGCGCCTGGTCGCAGGTTTCGCGGTGCGCTTAACGCTGCGTTTCGCACTCCGTTTCACCTTTCGCTTCGTAGCCGATTTCACGCGGCGCTTCGCTGCGCGCGCTGGCGGCCGCGGCGCGATGTGCGCAGCGCGTGCGAGGGCGCGGCGCGAGCGCCGCAGCGCCTCAGCCATTGCGGTGCCGAGTTCAGCCGGTGATTTCACGGTGCGCACCCCAGCCGCATCGAGTGCACAGAACTTGTCGGCCGCCGTGCCCTTGCCGCCGGCGATGACTGCGCCGGCATGGCCCATGCGTTTACCCGGCGGCGCCGTGACGCCGGCGATGTAGGCAACAACCGGCTTCCTGACGAAATGGCGGATGTGTTCGGCAGCGGCTTCCTCGTCGCTTCCGCCGATCTCACCGACCATGACAATGCCTTCGGTTTGCGGATCGCGCTCGAAGAGCTCGATGACGTCGATGAAGTTCATGCCGCGCACCGGATCACCGCCGATGCCGACGCAGGTGCTCTGACCGAGGCCATTGCCAGTGGTCTGGAACACCGCTTCATAGGTCAACGTCCCGGAGCGCGACACGATTCCGATGCAGCCGGGCTTGTGGATAAAGCCGGGCATGATGCCGATCTTGCATTCGCCGGGCGTGATGACACCAGGGCAATTCGGACCCACCAGGCGCGTTCCGGTTCCGGCCAGCACTGCCTTGACGCGCACCATGTCGTTGACCGGCACGCCCTCGGTGATGCACACGATCAGTTCAATGCCCGCATCGGCCGCTTCGAGAATGCCGTCGGCCGCGAATGGCGCCGGCACATAGATCACCGTAGCTGTCGCACCGGTGGCCTTGACCGCATCGCGCACCGTGTCAAACACCGGCAAACCCAGATGCCGCTCCCCGCCGCGGCCAGGCGTCACGCCGCCGACGAGGCGCGTGCCGTAGGCAATGCTCTGCTCGGAATGGAAGGTGCCCTGCTTGCCGGTGAAGCCCTGGCAGATGACCGCGGTGCGTTTGTTGACGAGGATGCTCATGAGGAAGCCTTCGCTGGCGCCTTGCGCGCGGCGGCGACAACCTTGCGCGCCGCGTCGGTCAAATCGCTCGCGCTGATGATCGCCAGCGAACCGCCGGCAAGCTTGGCGCGCGCCGCTTCGGCATTGGTGCCCTCGAGCCGCACGACCACCGGCACGCGCACGCCGGCTTCGCGCACCGCATCGATGATGCCCTCGGCAATAAGGTCGCAACGCACGATGCCGCCAAAAATATTGACGAGGATCGCGCGCACCTTCGGGTTTGACAGGATCAGCTCGAACGCCGTCGTCACCCGCGCCGCGGTCGCGCCACCGCCCACATCAAGGAAGTTCGCCGGTGCGCCCCCGTGCAGCTTGATGAGGTCCATTGTCGCCATCGCGAGGCCCGCGCCGTTGACCATGCAGCCGATGTCGCCGTCGAGCGATATGTAGTTCAGGTCGTGTTCGCTGGCGATGCGTTCGGCTGGATCTTCCTGGCCGGCATCGCGAAGCGCAGCCATCGCAGGTTGCCGGAACAGCGCATTCGCCTCGATGTCGAGCTTGCAATCGAGCGCGAGCAACTTTCCTTCGCGCGTGACGATCAGAGGATTGATCTCGATCAGGCTCGCATCGCGCTCGTTATACAGCCGGTAGAGCGCAAGCAGGATCGCCTGGAACTGCACGAGTTCATCGTCCTTGAGGCCGATGCCGAAACCCAGCTGCCGGCATTGCCACGGCTGCAAGCCCGCGGCCGGATGAATCGTCACCGACAGGATTTTCTCCGGCGTGTCGTGCGCCACCTGTTCGATGTCCATGCCACCCGAAGCCGACGCGACCACCGCGATGCGTCCCTTTTCGCGATTGAGCGTGAAGCTCAGGTAAAGCTCGCGTGCAATATTCGAACCGGTCTCGACGTACACGCGCTCGACCGGCAAACCTGTCGCACCGGTCTGCTTCGTGATGAGTCGCTGGCCGAGCATGCCTGCAGCGGCGGCGCTGACTTCATCCATGCTGCGCACCAGCTTGACGCCGCCAGCCTTGCCGCGGCCGCCCGCGTGCACCTGCGCCTTGACAACCCACGCATCGCCGCCCAGTGCGCGCGCCGCGGCTTCGGCTTCATCGGCGTTGGCCGCGACCATTCCTTCCGGCACCGCGACGCCATAGCTCGCAAGGATTTTCTTCGACTGGTATTCGTGCAGGTTCATCGGTCGGCTCGGAACGAAAGGTGCGGAATTGTCGCGGAAAGCCGCCACGGATGCTACCTTCACGGCATGAATTCCCCACCGGATGCAGCCGCGGTCGGCGAGAACACGCAGACCGATCTGGGCTGGCGCATCGTCGGATTGACCAATCTCTACCGACTGTTGTCGGTCGTCGTGCTGCTCTCCGTGCACATGTTGACGCAGCCGAACCCTACTTTTGGCAATTACCTGCCGCACCTCTTCGACAGCGTGCTGGTGTTGTACTTCGTGCTGGCCGGATTGCTCGCGTTCGTGGCGCGGCACTACTGGCCCGGACGACGCGCGCTGGTGCTGACGCATACCCTCATCGATGCCACGGCGATCGCGCTCTTGATGTATGCGAGCGGCGGCGTATCGAGCAACCTCGGCATCCTGTTCGTCATCCCGGTGGGGTCGATGGCACTGCTCGCGGTCGGGCGCGAGGCACTGGTGATAGCCGCGATCGCAGCGCTTGCGATCCTTGCGCAGCAGTTTGCCAGCCAGCTGGCGGGATTCTGCGGCACCGGCGACTACCTGCTGGCCGGCGTCATGGGCGTCATCATCTTCCTGGTGGCGGCTTCCGCGTGGCCGGTCGCAAGCCGCCTGCGCGAAAGCGAAGCGCAGGTACGGCGCCAGGAAGTGGACCTGGCGAACCTCGCGCAGCTGTCGCAATACATCGTGCAGCGCCTGCGCGAGAGCATTCTCGTCGTCGACCCGACCGACCGCATTCGCTTGATCAACGAGTCAGCCGCGGAAATACTTGGCGATGCCGCCGCCGTGCCCGGAGCCTTGCTCGGCGAAGTGTCGCCGCGCCTCCTGTACCTGTTGACAACATGGCGCAGTTCGGCCGAGGCGCGTCCGGGCGAGCCGCTGCACGGCACCTTCACGGCGGCCGACGGCGCGCGCGTCGTAGAGGCGCATTTTGCGCCGCTCGGCGCGGCCGAACCGGCGCCGATGCTGATCTTCCTCGAGGACACCGGTATGCTCGCCGCTCGCGTGCAGCAATCAAAGCTTGCGGCGCTGGGCCGGCTTACGGCCAGCATCGCGCACGAGATCAGGAACCCGGTCGGCGCGATGAGCCATGCGGCGCAGTTGCTCGGCGAATCGACCAACCTCACCCCGGCGGACCTGCGCATGACCGAGATCATGCGCAGCAACGCGCAGCGCGTCAGTGCCATCATCGAGAACGTGCTGCGCCTGTCGCGCCGTGAAGCACCTCGGCCCGAGCGCATCGCGTTGGACGACTGGTGCGCACGCTTCCGCGAGGAATACTGCGCCACAACCCAAAGCGATCCGTCGCGTTTCCAGCTGCAGGTGACGACGCCCGGACTCGATACGACGATCGACGCGAGCCAGCTGCACCAGATCCTGTGGAACCTGTGCGAGAACGCCTTCAAGCATGGTGGCACCGATGGCATCGCACCGGGCGTCGAACTGGTGATCGCTCGCGTCGCGCGTTACGGGCGCGTCTGCCTGGATATCGCCGACCGCGGACCGGGCGTGGCGCTTCCCGATGTCGAGCGCATCTTCGAGCCCTTCTTCACACGCGGCACGCAAGGCACCGGCCTCGGATTATTCCTGGCGCGCGAGCTCGCGGAGATCAACGGAGCGACGCTGCTCTACGAGGCACGCAAGGGCGGCGGCAGCGTCTTCCGGCTCGTGTTCGCCGACTCCTCGCGCTGGGCCTCGGCAATATTGCCCGGGGACTCCGCCCTGTGATTTCAGGCGTGCGAGCGGTTTAGAGTAACGGCATGGGCAAGCCCACGGTTCTGATAGTCGACGATGAGCCGGACCTGGTCGAGCTGGTCAAGCTGACGCTCGAGCGCATGGAACTGGCAACCGCGGCGGCGGGCGATCTTGCCACGGCGCGCCGGATGCTCGGCGAGAAACGCTTTGACCTCTGCGTCGCCGACATGCGCCTGCCCGATGGCGACGGACTCGATCTCGTGGCCTGGATCCAGCAAAACCAGCCGCAGTTGCCGGTGGCGGTGATCACGGCGCACGGTAACGTCGAGACCGCGGTGCGCGCGCTGAAAGCGGGCGCATTTGATTTCGTTTCCAAGCCGCTCGATCTCGGCGTGTTGCGTCGGCTCGTTTCTGTCGCGATCCGCCTGGGGGCCGATGCCGTGGGCGAAACCACGCGCCTCGGGCCGCAGCTGCTGGGCGGATCGTCAGCCATGGAAGCACTGCGCGCAATGATTGCGCGCGTCGCGCGCAGCCAGGCGCCGGTGCACATCTCCGGTGAGTCGGGCACGGGCAAGGAACTGGTCGCGCGGCTGATCCACAGCAGCGGCGCACGGCGCGAAGGCAAATTCATTCCAGTGAACTGCGGCGCGATTCCGACCGAACTGATGGAAAGTGAACTGTTCGGATACAAGCGCGGTAGTTTTACCGGCGCGGTCAGCGATAAGCAGGGATTAGTGCAGAGCGCCGAGGGCGGTACGCTGTTCCTCGACGAGGTCGCCGACCTGCCGCTGCACATGCAGGTGAAGCTGCTGCGCGTCATACAGGAAAAAACGGTGCGGCCCGTCGGCGAGCAACGCGAGCAGCCGATCGACGTACGCGTGCTGTCCGCGACACACAAGAACCTCGGCGCGCTGGTGCAGGCCGGAAAATTTCGCGAAGACCTGTACTACCGCATCAACGTCATCGACATCCATGTGCCCGCGTTGCGCGAGCATCCGAGCGACATTCCCGATCTTGCCGCGGCACTGCTCCGTCGGCTGCGCCGCCGGCTGGGCGCCGAAGCGCCGGCGCTCGGCGCCGATGCGCTCGCCGCATTGCAGGGCTACGCTTTTCCCGGAAACGTGCGCGAGCTCGAGAACATCCTTGAGCGTGCGCTGACGCTGTGCACCGGTGACTCGATCAACGTCGCCGATCTGCAGCTGCGCGCGCCGGCGCCAGGCACGACGGGCGAGCGCGATGCGGCCAGCATCGTCAAGGCCGCCGCGGCGACGGCGGGCACGACCGGATCGGACCTTATCGATCAACTCGAGCACATCGAGCGCGACGCAATATTGAAGGCGCTCGAACAGACGCGCTACAACAAGACTGCGGCGGCCCGGCTCCTCGGCATCACGTTCCGTGCGCTGCGCTACAAGGTCAAGAAGCTCGGCATCGAGTAAACGGCTGCCTGACGCCCAACGTCACTATGTGACGCGAATCGGCCGATAGTGTCGTGCGTTTAAGGGCCAATGGCAGCGTTGTCATCGCCACTCGCCGCAATAACTGTTTTTATTTCAACGCCTTATAAGCGCATAGACCGGATGGCACGGCGGTTGCTTCGTTGTAGGCCAACGGCACGTGCCGTCGTTGTTTACCCAGTCCTTATCAGGAGTTGTCATGAAATCGATCCAAAAGGGTTTTACGCTGATTGAGTTGATGATCGTGGTTGCGATCATCGGCATCTTGGCCGCGATCGCGATCCCGGCCTACCAGGACTACACGATTCGTTCGAAAGTGACGGAAGGCCTGAACATCGCCGACTCCGCCAAGGCCGCCGTGGCCGAGGGCTTCCAGTCGGGCGACATCGTTGGCATGAACGCTTCTTCCGTTGCCTGGGTCGCAGGCTTCACGCAGACCAAGTACGTTTCGGCCGTGGCCATCGCTCCCGGCACGGGCCGCATTACGGTCACGTTCAACTCAGCGGCGAACGGCATCCCGCAGCTGGCGGGTGCGAACACGCTGGTGCTCACGCCGAGCATCAACAAGGCTGCCGTTGCAACGGGTCTGTCGGGCAACATCGACTGGGCTTGCGGTTCAGTGTCGACGGCGACGGCGACGGCGCAGGGCCTGCCGGTTGGTGCCGGTACGATCCTGGCCAAGTACGTGCCGAGTTCCTGTAAGTAAGCTGAAGGCTTGCGAGGCCCCAAAAGGCCTCGATGTCTGAGCAAGAAGCCCCTCCCCTGGAGGGGCTTCTTCTTTTGGGAAACCCGTCACCCTAGGGGCCGGCGAGATATGCAAACATCCGCTGTGATTTGACATTGATAGCGGTAGCCTGTCGGTTAGACTAGGTTCCGCCATCGCGGGCTGGAGTCGTTCCTAAGTACATGAGCGAAAACGTTTCTCTGGTCATGAACTCGACGCGCTCGGGCCTCGGCGGCCTGCCGCAGCGTCTTGTCCAGGATGGCGTGGTCGACGAATCCGGCATGCACGCCGCGCTGCAGGCTGCGACGGAGAAACGCACCAGTTTCGTTACGCAGCTGATCGCCTCGGGCGCCGCCACAGCGCGCGATATCGCGCTCGCCGCAGCCACGGAATACGGCGTGCCGATGCTCGACCTGAACGCGCTGTCCGTTGACCTCGATACGGTCAAGACAGTTTCCGACAAGTTGCTCGCCAAGCATCGCGTATTGCCGCTGTTCAAGCGCGGCAAGCGGTTGTTCCTCGGCGTCGCCGATCCGACCAACCTGCACGCGATCGACGAGATCAAGTTCCAGACCAGCCTCGCGGTCGAAGCCATCGTCGTCGAAGACGACAAGCTGCAGAAATACCTCGACAAGGCGATCGAACAGGCCGACACCTCGATGCCGAACCTCGGCGACGAGGAAGGGGTCGACCTTGAAGCGCTGGAAGTCAGCAGCGGCGATGACGAAATGGGGGATTCGGTCTCGCGCGATGACGTCGAGGACGCGCCGATCGTACGCTTCGTCAACAAAGTCATGCTCGATGCAATCCGGCGTGGCGCGTCGGACATCCACTTCGAACCCTACGAAAAAATTTATCGCGTGCGCTTGCGCATGGACGGCGTGCTCAAGGAAGTCGCGCAGCCGCCGGTGCAACTGGCCGGCAAGATCGCCGCGCGCCTGAAAGTCATGAGCCGGCTCGACATCGCCGAGCGCCGTGTTCCGCAGGACGGCCGCATCAAGATGCGCCTGTCGAAGACGCGCGCGATCGACTTCCGCATGAGCACGTGCCCGACGTTGTTCGGCGAAAAGATCGTGCTGCGTATTCTCGATGCGTCACAGGCGATGCTCGGCATCGAAGCGCTCGGCTACGAAGCACTGCAGAAAGACCTGTACATGAAGCACCTGGGGAAACCCCAGGGCATGATCCTCGTGACCGGCCCGACCGGCTCGGGCAAGACCGTGTCGTTGTATACCGGTCTCGCCATCCTGAACAAGGAAGACACGAATATCTCGACCGCGGAAGATCCGGCGGAAATCAACCTGCCCGGCGTCAACCAGGTCAACGTCAACAACAAGGTCGGCCTCACGTTCGCCGCCGCACTGCGTTCGTTTCTCCGCCAGGACCCGGACGTGGTCATGGTCGGCGAAATCCGCGACCTCGAGACGGCGGAGATCGCCATCAAAGCCGCGCAGACGGGCCACCTCGTGCTCTCGACGCTGCATACCAACGACGCGCCTCAGACGCTGACGCGCCTGATCGACATGGGCGTCAAGCCCTACGCGATCGCGACCTCGGTGAGCCTGATCATCGCGCAGCGCCTGGCGCGACGGCTGTGCAACAGCTGCAAGACGCTGGTCGACGTGCCGGCCGAGGCACTGCGCAAGGAAGGCTTCCAGGAATCGGATATTCCGGGCCTCAAGATCTACGCCCCAAGGGGATGCTCGAGCTGCACCGACGGCTATAAGGGCCGCGTCGGCTTGTACCAGGTCATGGAAGTCACCGAGGCCATTGGCCGGATCATCATGACCGGCGGCAATGCCATCGACATCAGCGACCAGGCCGCCAAGGAAGGCGTGTGGGATCTGCGCCGCTCCGGACTCGAGAAGGTCAAGTCGGGCATGACCAGCATCGCCGAAATCAACAGTGTAACCATCGAGTAGGAAACCCATGGCGCAGGCAAGCACCGCAATTCGCTCCATCCAACGCGACGTGCCTTTCAGCTGGGAGGGCCGCGACCGCAAGGGCCAGAAGGTCAAGGGCCGCACTGTCGCGCAGAACGAGCAGGCGCTGCGCGGCGAGCTGCGCCGCCAGGGCATTGCCGCGACGCGTATCCGCAAGCAGTCGCAGCGCAAGGGCGTGGGCGGCAAGGTCGATCCAGGCGATATCGCTGTGTTCAGCCGCCAGCTTGCGACGATGCTGGGCGCGGGCATTCCGCTGGTGCAAGCCTTCGAGATCATCGGCGCCGGGCACGAGAAGCCCGCGATGCAGCGGCTGCTGATGGAGATCAAGTCCGACATCGAGGGCGGTACATCGCTCCATGAGTCGCTCGGCAAGCATCCGTTGTATTTCGACGACCTGTACGTGAACCTGACCGAGGCGGGCGAACAGGCCGGCGCGCTCGAATCGCTCCTCGACAAGATCGCCACGTACAAGGAAAAGACCGAGGCGATCAAGAAGAAGGTCAAGAAGGCGCTGTTCTATCCGGCGGCCGTGCTGGCCGTGGCGCTGATCGTGACGATGATCCTGCTGATATTCGTGATTCCGCAGTTCGAGAGCCTGTTCAAGGGCTTTGGTGCCGACCTGCCCGCGTTCACGCAGGCCGTGATCAGCCTGTCGAAATTCGTCCAACACTATGGCGTCATCATCGCCCTCGTGATCGGCGCGGCCGTCTGGTTCTTTGGTTACTCCTACAAGCGCTCGCGGAAGTTGCGGGAGTTCATGGATCGCCTGGCACTGCGCCTGCCCATCATCGGCCCCATCCTCAACAAGGCGGCGATCGCGCGTTTCGCGCGCACCCTATCGACGATGTTCTCGGCCGGCGTGCCGCTGGTCGAGGCGCTCGAATCGGTCGCAGGCGCCACCGGCAACATCGTCTATGAAGATGCGGTCATGAAAATGCGCGATGAAGTGGCGACGGGCCAGCGCCTGCAACGCGCGATGGAAAACACCGGCATGTTCCCCAACATGGTTGTGCAAATGATCGCGGTCGGCGAGGAGTCGGGCTCACTCGATACGATGTCGGGCAAGGTTGCGAGTTTTTACGAAGAAGACGTCGATAACGCGGTCGACAGCATGTCGAGCCTGCTCGAACCGCTGATCATGGCGATTCTCGGCGTGCTGGTCGGCAGCCTCGTCATCGCGATGTACCTACCGATCTTCAAGCTCGGTTCCGTCGTCTAACCGTTTCCGTGATCGAACTGCTGAGCGAATCGAGCGCGGCCTGGGTCGCGCTCGCCGGCATCGTCGGGTTGCTGGTGGGCAGTTTCCTCAACGTGGTCATTCATCGGCTGCCGATCATGCTCGAGCGCGATTGGCGCGCGCAGATCGAGGAGCTGAATTCCCCGACGGGCGCGGCCGCAAGCGATCGCGACAATGCGCTCGCGCATGCGACGACGCAGGTCGCCGGCACCTACAACCTCGTCGTGCCGCGCTCGGCGTGTCCGGCCTGCAAGGCGCCGATCAAGTCCTGGCAGAACATCCCGGTGCTGAGCTGGCTGATGCTGAGGGGCCAATGCGCCCACTGCAAGGCGCCCATCAGCCTGCGTTATCCGCTCATCGAGCTTTGCTGCGCAGTGTTGAGCGCCGCGGTGGCGTGGCGCTTTGGGTTCGGCTGGAACGCCATGGCGGCGCTTGGCGTGACCTGGGCGCTGATCGCATTAACCGGAATCGACCTCGACACGCAGCTGCTCCCCGATGCGATCACGCTGCCGTTGCTGTGGGCGGGGTTGCTGGCTTCGTTGTTCGTGGGGGTAAGCGCGAGCGGCGGTATCGAAGGCACATCAGCCTTGGCCAACCTGCCGGTGACGCCGGCTGAGGCGATCGTCGGCGCCGCGGTGGGATACCTGAGCCTGTGGATCGTCTTCCACGTGTTCCGGCTGTGCACGGGCAAGGAAGGCATGGGCTATGGCGATTTCAAGTTGCTGGCCGCGCTCGGCGCTTGGCTGGGCGTGCGCATGCTGCTGCCGATCGTGCTGTTCTCCGCGCTCGCCGGCGCCAGCGTCGGTGTTGCGCTGATTCTCAGTGGCCGGCGCGGCCGCGGCGTGCCGATGCCCTTCGGTCCGTTCCTGGCCGCAGCCGGCTGGCTCGCGATGATGTGGGGACGGCAATGGGTGGCGTCATACCTGGGTCTCTACAGCCACGGATGATGCGCGTCGCGCTCACCGGTGGCATCGCCAGCGGCAAGAGCACGGTCGCAGCGCTGTTTGCGGCCCTGGGCGTCCCGATCATCGACATGGATGAGCTGGCACGCGAGGTCGTGGCCCCCGGTAGCGCATTGCTGCGGCAGGTCATCGCCCGTTTTGGGCCGTCGGTGCGCAACGGCGACGGATCACTGAACCGCGCGGCGCTGCGCGAGCTTGTGTTCCGCGATGCGCTCGCGCGGGGCGAGCTCGAAGCGATGCTGCATCCAGCTATCCTGGCCCGCGCGACGGCGCTCTCGGCCGAGCTCGACGGCCCCTACCAGATCATCGTCGTGCCGCTGCTCGCGGAGTCGGGCGGCGCGCGCGAGTACGATCGGGTGCTGCTGGTCGATTGCGATGAAACCCTGCAGCGCAGCCGGTTGGCGCAGCGCGACGGCAGCAGCGCCGCGCAGGTCGATGCCGCGCTGGCGGCGCAGGCCTCGCGTTCCGCGCGCCAGGCACTGGCCGACGACGTGATCTTCAACGATGGCGCACCTTCCGCGCTCGAGCCCAAAGTGCGGGAATTGCATCGCCAATACCTGCAACGAGCCGCAGCATAGTCATTGCGACGCTTCCGCACAGGGAGCTGCTGAAGCACAATAGCCGGATGAGCGAGTCACCACGCGCCGCGGTCGCCGCCACTGACGCAACGCCAACGGTATTCGAACAGCCCCTGAACGAGCGGCTGCGCACCTTCCTGCGGCTCGATTTCCTCTACAACCAGTCGCTGTACCACAACGACAAGGCGAGCAGCTGGGGAAGCCGGGCGGCGATGTCGAGCCTGCTCGACATGCTGGCCATCGCGATGCGCGGCGACGTGCGCAGCGATGTGCTCAAGGAACTCGAGCGGCACCTGGCCAAGCTCAACGAGTACCAGAATCATCCGGGCATCGACGCGGCGCGATTGCGCGCACTGATGAGCAACCTGATCCGCTTGCGCGCCGACCTGTCGTCGGCCGGAGCGGCCTGGCTGCAGCCGTTGCGCGATTCCGAATTCCTCGCCGCGATCAAGCATCGCAGCGCGATTCCCGGCGGCACCTGCGAATTCGACCTGCCGGATTACTATTACTGGCTCAGCCAACCCGACGCGGTGCGCATGGAAGCGTTCGTGCGCTGGCAGGGTCTGCTGCGACCGCTGTGCGATGCGATCGCGGAACTGTTGTGGCTCACCCGCCAGAACGGCCGTTCGCGCGATGAAGTCGCGAAGGGCGGCATATTCAACGTCGCCTTCGATCGCGAGACGCCGTACCAGTTGCTGCGCATCACGCTGCCGCCCGGCGTCAGGCTGTTTCCGGAAACCAGCGGCAGCCACTACCGCTGCAGCATGCGCTTCCTCGAGTGGACCGACATCGACAGCCGGCCGAAGCAGTGCGAGAGCGACGTACGCTTCGTGCTGACCTGCTGCCCTTAGCCCGATTCACACCCGGGCGCAGAGCAGGCATCGCATGACTTCATCCTCGCGCGTCGCTTGCCCGACCTGCAAACGGTCGATCGAGTGGAGCGAGGAGTTTCCGTGGCGGCCGTTCTGCAGCGAGCGTTGCAAGCTCGTCGATCTCGGCGCGTGGCTGACCGAGGCGCACGCGATTCCGGGCGAGCCAATCGACGAACTGGCTGGCGATCCAAATCGCCCGCCACCGCCTGAATCGAACTGACGACTCGCGCTCAGTCCAGCGGCAGGCCCGCTTGCTTGACGATTGGCCGCAGCACGAAACTCGAATCGACGCGCGCGACCCCGGGAAGTTTCGTCAGCACCTTGCTGTGCAGGCGCTCGAAATCGCTCGCGCTGCGCGCGACGACGCGCAGCATGTAGTCGGATTCGCCCGTGGTCAGGTAGCACTCGGTGACCTCGGGCACGCGACACACGGCCTGTTCGAACGCGCCCAGGTCGCGGTCGGTCTGGCCCTTGAGCGTGATGCGCACGACGAAGCTGACGCTGATGCCGACCTTGGCCGGATTCAGCACGGCGGTGTAGCGCTCGATGACGCCGCCGCGTTCGAGCAGCTTGACGCGGCGCAGGCAAGCCGACTCCGACAGGCCCACGCGAATCGCCAGCGCGGCATTAGCGATGCTGCCGTCCGATTGCAGCTCGGCGAGGATCTTCCGGTCGGTCCTGTCTATTGCCATTTTCTGCGACCCGATACGCTTTTCTTCGCATATTCTGCCACTTTGTGGCGAAAAAAGCGCCCCTTTCGCAATCTGCTGCGACGGGGCCGGAGCACAATACGCGCCTCACTTTAGAGGATTGCCCCATGCGTATTGGCGTTCCTTCCGAGATCAAGGTCCATGAGTACCGCGTCGGGCTGATGCCCGCATCGGTGCGCGAGCTGGCGCTCGCCGGCCACGAAGTCACGGTGCAAAGCGGCGCCGGCCTCGGTGTCGGCAGCAGCGACGAGGACTACCGCGCCGCAGGTGCGAAGCTCGCGCCGGATGCTGCGACGGTGTTCAACGGCAGCGACATGATCGTCAAGGTCAAGGAACCGCAGCTCGCCGAGTGCGCGATGTTGCGCGTGGGCCAGCTGTTGTTTACGTATCTGCACCTGGCCGCCGATCGCGCGCAGGCTGATGGGTTGATGAAATCCGGCGCTGTTGCGATCGCCTATGAAACCGTGACGGCGGCCGACGGCTCACTGCCGCTGCTGGTGCCAATGAGCGAAGTGGCCGGCCGCATGTCGATCCAGGTGGGCGCTTATTATTTGCAAAAGGCGCAGGGTGGACGCGGCGTGCTGCTCGGCGGCGTGGCCGGCATTCCGCCGGGCAAGGTCGTCGTCATCGGCGGCGGTGTCGCCGGTACGAATGCCGTCGAGATGGCACACGGCCTGCGCGCCGAAGTCATCGTGATCTAACGCTAGCTGCCTCTCTTGCGCTCTCTCGACGTCCAGTTAAACGGCGCCGTGCAGACGATCTTATCGACCGCTGAATCGATCGAGCATGAGTTAA
>JBEPVS010000024.1:0-18651 GCA_041690875.1 Gammaproteobacteria bacterium | reverse complement strand
AAGAGACAGCGCGCATTGGGCGCAAGGGATCCGCGTCATGAATACCGGCACACCGGGCGGCGCCGACAACACGATTGCGGGCGTGCCCCCTCCGGGCCTCGTGAGCTACGTGCACCTGATCTACGCACTACACGCTTGCGCGGTGCTGACTGGCATTTTCACCAGCTCGAGCATCGCCGGACGATTCCTGTTCGGACTGCCCTCGATCATCGCGGTGATCCTGAACTACGCGCGCCGCAATGAAGCGCGCGGCACCTGGCTCGAGTCGCACTTCGACTGGCAGATCCGCACCTTCTGGTATGCACTGCTGTGGATCATCGTGACGCTGCTGGTCAGCGCGCCCTTCCTGCTGGTCGTGATTGGCATCTTCTTCGCGATCGCTGGTTTTGCACTGGTTGGATTGTGGGTGGCTTATCGCGTCGTGCGCGGCTGGCTGGCGTTGCGATCCAATCATCCGATGCCGCGGCATGCGATCGTGCCGCCGGGGGGAAATCCATGAACGTGCTCGCATGCAAAGCTCGAAGAATGCGGTGGCGAGCCGCGGCTGTTGCCGCGTTGAGCCTGTGTGTGCTGTGCGCCTGCGGACAAAAAGGCGCGCTGTTCCTGCCCGATCGCGCACCGCAACCCGTGATTTCGCCGCCCGCGGTTCCGGCCGAAGCGCCGCCCGTTCCGCCTGCCGCAACCGGCACGGACGCGGCGCCGACGACGCGCAAGGCGCCGCGCGATCCCGATCCAGCTACGGCGCGCTGACGACCGGCACGCCGGGACGGCGCAATAACAGCTGCGGCCCCTGCGCGCCGCGGAGCGACAACAGCGCCGGAAATTCGCTGCGAGGAAAAACCGCGGGCAGATCGTGGCCGCCGCTGCAGGGCGCGGCGACGATGGCGCGCGAATTGCGGCGCCAGGTATCCACCATGCGCTGCAGGTCTGCCGTCGTGACCTCGGACTGCGAGGCCTTCACGAGCAGCGCACCGCTGCAGCTGCCGGCGAGCGATTGGATGCCGGCGCGGACCGGCGCGGCCGCGCCCTCCTCCCAGTTGCGATCGACGACGAGTGTCACCGGGAGGCGGCCCAGCGCCGGCGCGAGCTCCCTGGCTCGAGCGCCGAGCACGACGGTCACGGCGTGCCCCGCTACTGCAGTGGCGCGGCTCAGCATCAACGGCAACGCAGCCTGGCGCACGCCGCTGTTGCCGGCACCGGCGACATTCTCGGCCGCATTGCCGACGCGGGCATCGCCCACATCGGCGTCCGCCGCCAGTACGATGATCTGCAGTTCCGCATGGCTCATTTCAGCACCCACCGCTCGCCGCGCCACCATTGACGCTCCACTATACTGCCGCAGCCAATGCCTCCCAAACCCGATTTGATCCTCGTCGACGGCTTTTCGTACCTGTACCGGGCCTTTCACGCGCTGCCGCCACTCACCACCTCGCGCGGCGAGCCGACCGGCGCCGTGCACGGCGTGCTCAACATGCTGAAGAAGTTGCTGCGCGAGCATCCGGGCACGCGGCTCGTCGTTGTGTTCGATGCGCCGGGGAAGACCTTTCGCGACGACCTGTTCGCCGAGTACAAGGCGCAGCGCGCGCCCATGCCCGATGACCTGCGCACGCAGATCGACCCGGTGTTGCAAGCGGTCACCGGAATGGGACTGCCGTTGCTGCGCGTCGACGGCGTCGAGGCGGATGACGTCATCGGCACGCTTGCGAGGCGCGCGGCGGCGGCCGGCGAGCAGGTGCTGATCTCCACCGGCGACAAGGACATGGCACAGCTCGTCAACGAGCACATCACGCTGATCAACACGATGAGCGACACGCTGCTCGACCGCGCCGGCGTGAAGGCGAAGTTCGACGTGTTTCCCGAGCAGATCATCGACTACCTCGCACTCGTCGGCGACAGCTCCGACAATATTCCTGGCGTCGACAAGGTCGGCCCCAAGACCGCCGCGAAATGGTTGAACACCTACGGCACGCTCGCCGAACTGCAGGCGCACGCCGCGGAGATCACCGGCAAAGTGGGCGAAAACCTGCGCGCCGGCGCCGACACGCTGGCGTTGTCGCACCAGCTCGCCACGATCCGCTGCGACGTGCAGTTGCCGGTCGAAGAATCGGCGCTCAATGCGCGTCCGCCGGACAACGCGGCGCTGCGCGAGTTGTACACGCGGCTGGAAATGCGCTCCTTCCTGCGCGCGCTCGAAGCCGGCGATGCCGCGCCTGGCACCGCAACGGCCGCAAGCCCCGCGAACGCCGGAGGCGCCGCGGTCGCTGCGGCCACTGATGTGTCCACACCCGCGGCGGCCTTGCCCGCGCTCGTCGCCGATCCGATCGAGCGCCACTACACGCTGATAGATGACTGGACGCAGTTCCTCGCCTGGCGCGAACGGCTGGCGCGCGCGCCGCTTTTCTCGTTCGACACGGAGACTACCGGGCTCGATTACATGCGCGCGGAAATTGTCGGCGTGTCGTTCTGCGTCGAGCCGGGGCGCGGCGCCTACGTGCCGCTCGCGCATCGCTATCCCGGCGCACCCGATCAGCTCGACCGCACTCGCGTGCTCGAAGCGCTGCGTCCGCTGCTCGAAGATCCCGCGCGTGCGAAGATCGGCGCGCACATGAAGTTCGACATGCACGTGCTCGAGAACTACGGCATCCACCTGCGCGGCCAGCAATTCGACACGATGCTCGAATCGTACGTGCTCAACAGCACCGCGACGCGACATGACATGGATTCGATGTCCGAGCGGTATCTTGGCATCCGCACGATTCACTTCGAGGATGTCGCTGGCAAGGGCGCGAAGCAGATCTGCTTCGACCAGGTGAGCGTCGAGATCGCGGCGAACTACTCGGCCGAAGATGCCGACATCACGCTGCGGCTGCACGAGAAACTGTGGCCGCAACTCGAGGCGGTGCCGGCGCTGGCGAAGCTGTATGCCGAGATCGAACAACCGCTCGTGCCGGTGTTGCAACGCATGGAACATGGCGGCGTGCTGATCGATCGCGCGATGCTGAAGCAACAAAGCGTCGAGCTCGCCGCGCGCATGCAGGAACTGGCCGCCGCCTCGCAGCGCGAGGCCGGACAGGAATTCAACGTCGAGTCGCCGAAGCAGCTGCAGCAGATCCTGTTCGAGAAGCTGCAGTTGCGCGTCGTGCGCAAGACGCCGACGGGACAGCCTTCGACCGCCGACGACGTACTCGAGGAACTCGCGGAAGAGCACGCGTTACCGCGATTGATTCGCGACTATCGTGAGCTGGCCAAGCTCCGTTCGACGTATACGGAGAAATTGCCCGAGCAGATCGACATGGGCACCGGGCGTGTGCACACCTCGTATCACCAGGCGGTTGCGGCGACCGGCCGGCTTTCGTCCACCGATCCGAATCTGCAGAACATTCCGATCCGCACGCCTGAAGGACGGCGCATCCGCCAGGCCTTCATTGCGCCGCCCGATCATCTTTTGCTCGCGGCCGATTATTCGCAGATCGAACTGCGCATCATGGCGCACCTGTCGGGCGATGAAGGATTGCTGCGCGCCTTCGCCGCCGACCAGGACATCCACCGTGCTACGGCAGCAGAAGTGTTTGGTGTTACGCCCGATGCGGTCAGCGCCGACCAGCGCCGCTCAGCAAAGGCGATCAACTTCGGATTGATCTACGGCATGTCGGCGTTTGGACTCGCCAAGCAGCTCGGCATCGAGCGCGGCGCAGCGGCGAAATACGTGGAGCTGTACTTCGCGCGCTATCCGGGCGTGCGCCGCTACATGGACGACACGCGCGCACGCGCCAGGCGCGACGGCTACGTCGAGACCATGTACGGGCGCCGCCTTTATCTGCCGGAAATCAATTCGAAGAATCGCCCGCTGCAGCAATACGCCGAACGCAGCGCCATCAACGCGCCAATGCAGGGCACGGCCGCCGACATCATCAAGCGCGCGATGCTCGAGGTCGACGCGTGGTGCCAGCAGCCCGACGTGCCGGCGCGACTCCTGATGCAGGTGCACGACGAGCTGGTGCTGGAAGTGCGCGCTGATTTCCTGGACGCGGCGACCGCGCGCGTGCGTGACTTGATGGTCGGCGCCGCCGCGCTGCAGGTTCCGCTGAAGGTCGAGGTCGGTCACGGCAGCAACTGGGATCGTGCGCATTAGCGGGCCGTCACGTTGTCGCCACGTACCAGCGCTAGAAACGTCGCTACGTACCGACAGTCGATGGCGCGCTGCGGCAGCAACTAAAATATCCGCAACCTGGAGCTCGCCAACGCTCCGCCACCTGAAGCGACAATCCATATGAAGATTTCTACTTTTGCCTTCGCTGCCATGCTGGCGCTTGCCTGCGTCAACGCCCGGGTGTTCGCCGTCGACAAAGGCTTCTATGTCGGCGCCGCGCTGGGCCAGACCGAGAGCGGCGTGCGTGACAGCAATTTCAATTTCAAGGATCGCGACCAGGGCTACAAGCTCATCGCCGGCATCCGCATGCTCGGCGTTCTGGGCGTGGAACTGAACTACGTCGACCTGGGCGCCGCCAACGTCGGTGGCGCGCGCGCCAAGACGAAAGCTGCCGACGGGTTCGCCATGGTGTTCCTGCCGATTCCGCTCGTCGATGTCTACGGCAAGCTTGGGCTAGTGTCGTGGAAGACCGACGCCTCAGCGCCCACGGTGTCCTCGTTCCGCCGCAGCGGGAGCGACCTGGCTTACGGCGCCGGCGTGCAGCTGCATTTCGGCAGCGTTTCCGCGCGCCTCGAGTACGAGGCCTTTGATGCCAAGGAAGCGGCCCGGCCGACCATGCTCTCGCTCGGCGCGACCTACACATTTTTGTAAATCGGGCGGGTTTCCGTTGGAACTATCGCCGGGAGCGCCACTCTGATCTCACGTGAGCGCGAACAAGGCGCTCCCCGCTTCCCTCCCTAAGCGGGCTTCTGTGCCCCGGTGGCTTATCCCCCCCAGATCTCTAGCCACCGGGGCCTTTTATTTCTGCAGCCACCGATGTAGCTGGCGCCGGGCGTCCTCGAGGCCGGTGCCGTCCACCGCCGAAAAGGCCTGCAGCGTGGCGCGTCCGGCGAGTGCTGACTTTGCGGTGGCCAACGCTTTCGCGAGTTCAGCGCGCTTGAGCTTGTCGGACTTGCTGATCAGCACGTGCACCGGGCAATTCACCGCCTGCGCCCACTCGATCAGCGCTTCATCACCCTCAAGCAATCCGCGGCGGCTATCGACAATCAGGAACAGGCCACGGAGCGAAGCACGCGTCGCGAGTGCCGAGATCATCGGGCCCCAGCTCGCTCGTTCCGCTGCGCTCGCTTCGGCGTAGCCGTAACCCGGCAGGTCGACGATGCGGCAGCCGGGCGAAAGCTCGAAAAAATTCAGCAGCCGCGTGCGCCCCGGTGTCTTCGCGGTACGCGCCAGCGAGCGGCGTCCGGTCAGCGCGTTGATCGCGCTCGACTTGCCCGCGTTCGAGCGGCCCGCGAAGGCCGCTTCGGCGCCGGAATCCGCGGGAAAATGGCTCGGATGCGCAGCGCTCAGCAGTAATGCCGCGTTTGGATAGGTGCTCACAGGCGATGAATGTAGTGCGCGTGAGCGCTGGTGTACAATTCCCGCGCCTCATTGACACGGGAAATATCATGACCGCGACATTCCGTTTCGCCTGGTGCGCGCTGCTCATGCTCGCCGCACCGATTTCCTGGTCAACGGGCTCCGCTGAAGCGGGCGCCGCGGTGGCGGGCACCTGCATGGCCTGCCATGGTCCCAATGGCAACAGCACGAACCCTGAATGGCCGCGCCTTGCCGGCCAGAATGCCGCTTACATCGAGCGCCAGCTGCACATGTTCCACGATGGCCATCGCACCGGAAAGCCCGGCGACAGTTCCGCCGCGATGATGCCGCCGATGGCGCAGACGCTGACCGATGCGGACATCGAAAACGTTGCGACGTATTACGCCGAGCAGACGCCCACCGGCCTCGAGGCCGATCCGTCCTACTGGAAAGCCGGTGAAAAGCTCTACCGAAGCGGCGATGCGGCTCGCGCGATTCCGGCCTGCGCTGCCTGCCATGGTCCGACTGGCCGCGGCAATCCGGCGGCCGGCTATCCGGCGTTGCGCGCGCAGCAGTCGGTGTATGTCGTCAAGCAACTCAACGCCTACAGCACCGACGCGCGTTACACGATGAACGAGAAAGGCGTCAGTGTCGGCGGCGATACCGACAACATCATGCACACGATCGCTGCGCGCCTGACCGATGTGGACATGCGCAATCTCGCTTCCTACGTTCAAGGACTGCGCTGATGAACATTCGCTACGCGATCATCGGTATTGCACTGCTGGCTCTGGCCGCTTGTTCGCAGCAAACGGCATCGACACCCGCCGCGCCCACGGCCGAAACACCGGCACCGGCACAGTCCGCACCGGCCGCCGCGGCCACGCCCGCGATGCCGGAATCAGCGGCCACTGCGAAGACGCCGCCAACGCCGCCCGCCGAGGAATCGAAGCTCGAAAAGGTTTCACCGCTCCCGGCCGCCGGATTGTTGCCCGGGGGCAAGTGGGTCGCGGGCACGAACTACAAGGTGCTGATGCCCGCGCAACCGACCGATGTGCCGCCCGGCAAGATCGAAGTGCTCGAGGTGTTCTGGTACGCCTGCCCGCACTGCTACGCGCTCGAGCCTTTCCTGACGGCATGGCTGAAGCACAAGCAGCCTTACATCGAATTCCGCCGCGTGCCGGTCACCTGGCAACCCGTGCACCAGTCGCACGCGCGGATGTTCTACGCGCTCGAGGCGCTCGGCAAGGAGTCCGCGCTGCACGCCGATATTTTCGCCGAGATGCACGAGCGCAAGAATTACATGTTCGTGCAGGGCGACGATGCGGAAACGCTTTCGGCTCAGACCAATTTCGTCAAGGCGCACGGCATCAGCGCGGCGGATTTCACCAGTGCCTACAACTCGTTCACAGTGCAGACCAACCTGTCGAAGGCCGATGACCTGGTGCATCGATATCACGTCGATGGCGTGCCGGCGATCATCATCAACGGCAAGTACATGAGCGATGTGAACATGGCATGTGCTGACCAACCGGACAACCGCGACTGCAAGGGGCCGGAGCGGCTGCTCAGCCTCATCGACGATCTCGCCGCCAGCGAAAAGGGTCGTTAGGTCTCCCGCCGGCGAGGGCCGATGCTCCACCGCTACGCGCTGCAGGGCTCAGGGTTGGTCAGCGTCAGCGACGCGCCGCTCGCCGACACGTTGTGGATCGATCTGCTCGAACCGACCCCCGAAGAAGAACACGCGGTCGAGGTCCAGTGCGGCATCGATGTGCCGACGCGCGAGGAAATGCGGGAAATCGAATCATCGAACCGGCTCTACGAAGAGGAAGGCGGCGTTTATCTCACCTCGACCATCGTCACGAAGCTCGACACCGACCTGCCGCAGAATTCACAGGTGACGTTTATCCTCAAGGATGGACGGCTGATCACCAACCGCTACACCGATCCGCTGCCTTTCCGGCGCTTCATCAGCTACGCCGAACGCCATGCGCCGGCGTGCAGCACGGGTCCGGCGATTCTCGCTGGACTCGTCGAGGCGATCATCAACCGGGTTGCCGACGTCATCGAGCGGGTCAGTGCCGATCTCGATGCGATCTCGGCCGAAGTGTTCACGCGCCAGTTGCGCCGCCGCCGCGGCGGCCCGCGCGACTTTCGTGCGGTGCTCGAGCGCGTCGGCCAGAGCGGCGAGTTGATCGCGAAGACGCGCGAGAGCCTGGTCAGCCTCGGGCGCGCTCTTACGTTTCTGCAGCAGGCGACGTCGGCCAACCTGAGCAACGAGGTGCGCGCGCGATTCCACACGCATTCGCGCGACGTCGTCGCGATGAGCGACCATGCCTCGTTCCTGGGCACCAACGTCTCGTTCATCCTCGATGCGACGCTGGGCATGATCAACATCGACCAGAACAACATCCTCAAGATCTTCTCGGTCGTCACCGTGTTCCTGCTGCCGCCCTCGGTGATCGGCGCAATCTACGGCATGAATTTCGACCACATCCCCTGGGCCCATGAATCGTGGGGATTCCTGGGGGCGCTCGGCCTGATGGTTTTGTCCGCGCTCGTCCCGTACCTGATATTCAAGCGTCGCGGCTGGTTGTAAGGGCATCCGGGTGCGGCCGCTGCCGTGCCGCCGACCGCCCGTTCTACGGCGCATTCAGGTAACCTTGCACGCCTGCGCCCGTAGCTCAGCTGGATAGAGTACTGCCCTCCGAAGGCAGGGGTCGTGAGTTCGAATCTCGCCGGGCGCGCCAATCCAATCCGCCATGGCTATAATGGCCGCCGCGTTTTCTCAGGCCTGGATCGGATTGCCCGTGAGCAAACAAGACACGCACTTCTTCAACACCTTCAGCATGGTCATTGGCGGATTGATCGTGATCGCGCTGCTGATTTTTGCGCTGGCTCGCACCGTAGCCGGCCGCACCGAGGAGCCGGAGGTCTACGCCGACGCGAAATACGTCGCGAGCGTCGATGAACGCATCAAACCGTTCGCGCGCGAAGCGGTAGCCGGAGCCGACAATTCCGCGCTGGCGATCCAGGCGGTCGCGCAAACCGGCACACCCACGGCATTGCCGGTGCCCAAGGACGGCCCTTCGCTCTACGACGCCGTCTGCAAGAACTGCCACGGCCCGGGCCTGATCGGCGCGCCGAAGTTTGGCGACCACGCGGCGTGGGCGCCGCGCATCGCGAAGGGCAAGCCGGCGCTGTACGAGCACGCACTGAAGGGCTTCAACGCGATGCCCGCGAAGGGCAGCCGCACCGATCTCAGCGACGACCTGATCAAGGCCGGCGTCGACTACATGGTGCAGAAGGGCGGCTGATTCGCGCGCGCCGCGCGTTTTTCTAGCGCGCCGTTTCGCTCGAGGGCCGTAGCGTCGCGGCCTCGCTGACGTGGCCAAGGCCAAGCAGCACCGATTCATCCAGATCGGCGATCGTGCGCGCCACTTTCAAAAGTCGATGGTAACCGCGCGCGCTCAAGGCCATTCGCTCGCTGACGCGTTCCAGCAAACGTCGCGCCGGCGGCTCGAGCCGGCAATGCGCGTTAAGACCTGCTTGATCGAGCCGCGCGTTGCAGCATCGCTGCCGCTCGAACTGAAGCGCGCGTGAACGGCGCACCTGCGCGGCGATGGCCATCGCAGTCTGGGGCGGCGATGCGCTATTGGCGTTGCCCGTATCGTGCGCCGGGTCCGCACTGAGCGGCCGCTGCAGCTCGGCCATGTCGGCGCGCGGCAGATCAATGTGCAGGTCGATGCGATCGAGCAGCGGACCGGATATTCGGTCGCGATAACGCCGCACACTTCGCGCTCCGCAGCGGCACTCGCGCGAATCATCGCCAAGGTATCCGCACGGACAGGGATTCATCGCGGCGATCAGCTGGAACTCGGCCGGGAGCTCCAGACGATCGGATGCGCGCACCAGCGTGATCGCGCCCGATTCCAGCGGTTCGCGCAGCGCTTCGAGCACGCGCCGGTCGAACTCCGGCAGTTCGTCCATGAACAGCACGCCTCGGTGCGCGAGGCTGATTTCGCCGGCGCGCAGGCGCGAGCCGCCGCCGACGATCGCATTGGCCGACGAGGCATGATGCGGCGCGCGAAACGGACGGCGTCCCCAGTGCACCGGATCGAACCCCGCTGCACTGATCGAGGCAATGCCCGCGACCTCGATCGCCTCGGACTCCGTCAGCGGCGGCAGCAGTGCAGGCAGCCGCATCGCCAGCATCGATTTGCCGCTCCCCGGCGGGCCGATCATCAACAGGCTGTGGCCACCCGCCGCGGCAATCGTCAACGCACGCTTGGCCTGCCATTGCCCGCGCACTTCATCGAGCGCCGTGCTGTCACCCGGCAAGAGTTCGCCGGGCGACAGTAGCGCGCGTTCGGGCGAATCGCTGGACGGCATTTCGCTCGCGCTCTTGCTGCCTAGGAATTCGCACACCTGGCGCAACGTGGCGAAACCATGCGCGCAAGTGTGACGCGCCAGCCGCGCTTCGGCGAGGTCGGCGGCCGGCACCAACATTTCATGTTGCGCGCGCGCCGAGTGAATGGCTGCGAGCAGCAATCCGCGGACCGGACGCAACTCGCCGCCGAGCCCGAGTTCTCCGTAGCATTCGGGTAGCGTCGGGCGGCGCAGCGTGATTTGTTCGCTCGCGCTCAGCAGCGCGAGCGCGATCGGCAGGTCGTAGCGGCCGCCCTCCTTCGAGAGTTCCACCGGCGCGAGGTTCACGGTGATGCGGCCGGACGGAAACTCGTAGCCGGAATTGAGTATAGCCGAGCGCACGCGTTCGCGGCTTTCGCGCACGACCGGCGCGGGCAGGCCCACGATGCTGAACCCTGGAAGGCCGGCGCCGAGGTGCGCCTCGATCTGCACCAGCGGCGCCTCGAGCCCGAGCTGCGCCCGGCTTAGAACTGAAGCGATGCTCACCGTGACTGGATTTAAGGACGCGAGCCCTGCAGCGCATCGAGCCGCTGCTCGAGCTCCCCTAAGCGCGCCTCGAGCTCGGTGATGCGCGCGCGGGCGCGCTCAAGCACCTTCGCCTGCACGTCGAATTCGCTGCGCGAGGTCAGGTCGAATCGGACGGCCGCGCCCTGGAGCGCTGCGCGGAAGTTGGCCTCGAGCTCGGCGCGCATGCCGCTGACCGCAGCGGGGAGCCCCGCAATAAAGCGACGGGCGAGTTCGTCGATCTGCATGTTTTCCATGGACGGGTTCCTTAACTGGAGCTTGCCCCGAAACTGCGCGCCGGGGCGCGCGAGCGCGGCCAGATTGGTGCAACCGCGCGCCGCCTAACCCAAGCTCCGCGCGAATTCGCCATATTCGGCCGTGGCACGGATTCTGCACCTTGCCTTCGGCACCTGCGTGCGGGAAGCAGCATACGCGCACCCTCGCCGGGCTGGAATACGGAATTAAAGGCTTGTCCATTGATAAATGCGGTTCATGAAACTGATCACGGCGGTGATCCGGCCCTTCAAGCTGGATGTGCTGCGCGACGCGCTCGCACACATGGGCGTGCAGGGCGTGACCGTGACTGAGCTACACGAGATCGAGTTCGGGCCGCGCTGCAAGGTCGAGATCGCCGTCGACGACGCCGTCGCCGAAGCGGCGCTGGAAGCCATAGCCAACGTCGCGCGCACGGGCCGCGCGGGCGATGGCCACATCACGATCGGCGAGCTCGACGAGGCCATCCGCATTCGCACCGGCGAAACGGGCGCCGCCGCCACGTGATTGCCGTTTACTGAAACTGAAGCTGGGAGTCGCACGCATGCGCATTGAAGTATTGAAGGGATTTCGTTTATTGGACGCACGGCTGCTCGCGGGAGCGCTGGCCTGCCTGCTGCTGGCGCTCGCGCCACTGGAATCGCGTCCGGCATGGGCGGACGACGCGGCGACTGCCGCTGCGCCGGCAGCTACTGCCGCACCCGTCGAAGCGCCTGCAGCCGCTGCGCCCGCCGCGGCCGCGCCGACGGCGCCGTTCCTGACCACCTTCGACAAGATCAGCTCGGGCGACACCGCGTGGATGCTCACATCCACGGCATTCGTGCTGCTGATGACGATTCCCGGGCTCGCGTTGTTCTACGGCGGCATGGTGCGCAAGAAGAACATCCTCGCCACGTTGATGCAGAGCTTCGCGATCACGTGCGTCGTGACGATCTTGTGGTGGGCCGTGGGTTACTCACTGGCATTTACACCGGGCTCCACGCCCTACCTCGGCGGCTTCAGCCGTTTTTTCCTGAACGGCGTGGTCTACATGCACGACGCGTCGAAACTCAGCGTCTCGCACATGGCGCAGACGATCCCCGAAACCGTCTTTGTGATGTTCCAGGCCACCTTCGCGATCATCACGCCGGCGCTGATCTGCGGTTCCTTCGCCGAGCGCATGAAGTTCTCGGCGATGCTGTGGTTCATGGCGATCTGGCTGCTGGTCGTGTACTGCCCGGTCGCGCACTGGATGTGGGAACCGACGGGTTGGTTCGTCTCCACGCAGCTTGATTTCGCCGGCGGCACCGTCGTGCATATCAATGCCGGCATCGCCGGACTCGCGACCGCACTGATGCTCGGCAAGCGCCAGGGCTACGGCAAGGAAGCCATGGCACCGCACAACCTGACGCTGACCGTAATCGGCGCGTCGCTCCTCTGGTTCGGCTGGTTTGGCTTCAACGCGGGTTCGGCGGTGGCCTCGGATGGCCGCGCCGGCATGGCCTTTGCGGTGACGCACATCGCCACAGCCGCGGCGGCACTCGCCTGGATGTTCACGGAGTGGGTGACCAAGGGTAAACCCAGCGTGCTCGGCATCGCTTCCGGCGCGGTAGCGGGCCTCGTTGCGATCACACCCGCCTCCGGCTTCGTCGGCCCCGGCGGCTCGGTCGTCATCGGCGTCGCGGCCGGCGTGATCTGCTTCTTCTCCTCGACTTCGCTCAAGAAGGTCATGGGCTACGACGATTCGCTGGATGCCTTCGGCGTGCACTGCATCGGCGGCATCGCCGGCGCATTGCTCACCGGCGCGCTGGTCAGCACCGAGATCAGCGGCGCGCACGGCAGCGTGCTGCTGCAGGCCAAGGGCGTGGCCGCCACGCTGATCTGGAGCTTCGTCATGAGCCTCATCATCCTGAAGCTCATCGACCTGACCATCGGCTTGCGCGTCAGCCTCGACGACGAGCGCGAAGGCCTCGACATTGCGCTGCATGGTGAGCGCATCGAATAGGCCTCAAAACAGACCCCCCGGGAGTGGCTTGCGCTCCCCGGCCCCGGCAGGCCCGCACGGCTGCCGGGGTCGTTATTTTTGTGATGCATTTCACCGTGGGATGGGAACGACCGACTTGTGCGCCGGTGCAGCACTGATACTCTTGGGACTCCCTGCGGGAGCCCTACGATGCGTTATGTGACAGTGCTGTCCTTGTTGGCCCTTGCCATGGGCGCTTGCGGCGCTACGTGCGCGGGCGACATCTACTGCAACAACCAGGGCAAGGATTGCAGCGACCGGCCCAGTCCCGGCGCGCAGTTCAAGGGCAGCACCTATGCGCAGGCGCCCGCCCCCAGCGCGCCTGCCACCAGCAGCAGTTCGGCCGTGCCAAACACCACCGGCAACACACCGGCCGCCGCCCCCGATCAGGCCGCCTCGCGCGCCGCCGTGCAGAAGGACGTCGCGGCAAGCCGTGCCGAGCAGTGCAAGGGCGCGAAGGAAAAATACCAGCAGTCCATCGACGCGCGTCGCCTGTACCGCGTCAACAAGGCCGGCGAACGCGAGTACCTGTCGGACAACGAGTTCGACCAGGCTCGCCTGAATGCGCGGCTCGAGATGGAACGCGCCTGCGGTAATCCGTCGACCTGAGACGCCTCATTGGCCGGAGCGCCATGGAAGCGCTGCCACCGTCCGCATTTCCGTCGCTAACGACGCAAGCATCCTGCTAGATTGCCGGCGGACGCGAAAGCGGAGTTCAATCATGCGTACGGGTTTCATCGGTCTCGGTGCGATGGGCAGTTCGATGGCCCGCAATCTGCATCGCTCAGGGTTCCTCACCGGCGTGTGGAACCGAACTGCGCCGAAAGCCGCAGCGCTGGCCGCGGAACTGCAATGCGCCGCAGCGCCCGACGCGGCCGCACTGGCGCGCGACTGCGATGCGCTGGTGCTGTGCGTCTCGGCGGACCAGGACGTGCTCGCGCTCATCGCGCAGATTGCGCCGGCGCTGCGCGCAGGATCACTCGTCATCGATTGCTCGACAGTCAGCGCCGCAACGGCGCGCGCCGCGGCCGCTGAGCTCGGCGCGCGTGGCGTGGAATTCCTCGACGCACCGGTGAGCGGCGGCATCGAGGGCGCGGCGAAGGCGACCCTCGCGATCATGGTGGGCGGCGAGGCGTCGACGCTCGAGCGCGCGCGGCCGTTGCTGGCGGCGATGGGCGCAACGATCACGCATTTCGGTCCGCACGGCGCCGGCCAGGCGGCCAAGGCGACCAACCAGATCATGGTGGCCGGCATCATCCGCGCCAATGCCGAAGCGATGGCGTTTGCGCGCGCGCAGGGGCTCGACCTCGGCAAGGTCGTCGCGACGTTGAGCCGCGGCGCAGGCGGCAGCTGGTACCTGGCCAATCGCGGCCCGTACATGGAACGCGGCGAATATCCGGCCGGATTTCGCGTGCGCCTGCACCAGAAGGACTTGCTGATCTGCCGCGCGATGGCGGGTGAAGCGGGCGCGAAATTGCCCGCTGTCGAGAACGCACTGGCCGACTATGCGAGGCTCATCGCCGCGGGACACGGCGATGAAGATATTTCCTCGATGTTCCGGCTGACCGCAGCGCTGTTTGCGCCGCAGGCCGCGGCCTGAAATCTCATGGCTGACGGCATCCGTCCCGCTCCGCGCGCATTGAACCTACCGGATTTCTGCGCCGCGCAGGCGGTGCTCGCCGTCGTGCTGATCGTCACGCTGACCGCGATCGTGCTGACGGTGGCGCACCAGGGCGGCACGTTGAACTTCTGGCTCGACCTGGCGCGCACGTCGCTGTTCATGCTGTGGACCGGCCTGGGCAGCGCCGCGGCGCTCTGCCTGCTACGCAAGCGCCTGGCGCAGATGCCGCTCGGCGCCGCGAGCGCGCTCGCCCTCGGCAGCATGCTGGCGGTGATCGCGCTGGTGTCGTGGGGCGTAGTCTGGCTCGGCAGCAGTTCCCTCCTGGGTGCGCGCGCGACAAACCTGCTGCTTCCCGAGCGCCCGTGGAAATTCTTCGCCACGAACCTCGGCCTCGGTGCAATCGTCGCCGCACTCGCGCTGCGCTATTTCTACGTCACCGGCGAATGGCGACGGAATGTCGAGCTGCAGGCGCGGGCGCGCGTGCGCGCACTGCAGGCGCGCATCCGGCCGCACTTCCTGTTCAACAGCATGAATACGATCGCCTCGCTGACGCGCACCGACGCGAAGCGCGCCGAGGAAGCAGTCGAAGACCTGGCCGATCTGTTCCGCGCCAATCTCAATGAAAAACGCAGCAACATCACGCTGAAGGAGGAGCTCGAGGTCGCGCGCATCTACCAGCGCATCGAGCAGCTGCGGCTCGGCGAGCGCCTCCACGTGATCTGGGATGTCGCCGACCTGCCGATGCGCGCAATGGTGCCCGGGCTGCTGATGCAACCGCTCCTGGAGAACGCGATCTATCACGGCATCGAGCCGCGTCCCGCCGGCGGTATCGTCACGGTCAGCGGCGCGCTCGATGGCGACATCATCGGGCTCACGGTGCGCAATCCCCTGCCCGAGGCCGGCGGCGAAGCGCACTCGGGCAACCGCATCGCGCTCGATAACATCCGCGAACGCATGGAACTGCTCTACCCCGGCCGCTCCTCGGTCGAGGCCAGCCGCATCGGCGATGAATACATCGTGCGACTGCGCTTTCCGTACGTCGAGGATGGCGAACGGATTTCCTCGCTGTGAACCTGCGTGTGCTCATCGTCGACGACGAGCCGCCGGCCCGCGAGCGCTTGCGCCGACTGCTTGAGGAGCAAGGCGACGTCGACATTGCCGGGGAAGCCGCCAACGGCGAACAAGCGGTGCGGCTGGCTGGCGAAATGCATCCCGATCTCGTTCTGCTCGACGTGCGCATGCCCGGCATGAATGGGCTCGAGGCCGCGCGCCACCTGGCGCTGTTCGAATCGCCGCCGGCCGTCGTCTTCACGACGGCCTATGACGCCTACGCGGTCGAGGCATTCGAGGCGAATGCGATCGGTTATTTGTTGAAACCCATTCGCGCCGAGAAGCTCGCCGCAGCGCTGCAGCGTGCCGCGCGGTTGGCGGCGCCGAAGCTCGCGAAGCTGGCGGCCGGCGATCCGCAACGCGCAGCCCGCACCCACGTGGCAGCGCGGCTCGGAGACTCGGTGCGCTTGATTCCGCTGCAAGACATTTACTATTTTGCAGCCGACCAGAAGTACACGACGGTGCGCCACGACGGAGGCACCGATCTCATCGAAGACAGCCTGCGCGCGCTCGAAGAGGAATTTCCGGCGCAATTCGTGCGCGTGCATCGCAACGCACTGGTCGGAATCAACAGCCTCGCGGCGATCGAGCGCGACGCCGAAGGTCAATATCGCGTCGTGATACGCGACATCGGCGAGCGTCTCGAAGTCAGCCGGCGCCTCGCCGGTGAACTGAAGGAGCGCTTCGGGCTTTGAGCGAGCGGCAAGCGAACGATGACGCCGATGTGCGCATTCTGCATGGCATGGGCTACGCGCAGGAACTCTCGCGCCGCCTCGGGCGATTTTCGAACTTTGCGATTTCGTTCTCGATCATCTGCATTCTGGCCGGCGGCATCAATTCGCTTGCGCAAGCCACTGCCGGCGCCGGCGGCGCTGCAATCGGAATTGGCTGGCCGCTTGGCGTGTTGATCTCGGGTTGCTTCGGCCTGGCGATGGCGCAGATCGCATCCGCGTTTCCGACCGCGGGCGGGCTGTATCACTGGGGTTCGATTCTCGGCAACCGCTTCACCGGCTGGCTGACCGCCTGGCTCAACCTGCTGGGACTCATCACCGTGCTCGGTTCGATCAATGTGGGTGCCTACAATTTTTTCCTCGGCGCATTCGGACCCCGGCTCCATCTCGTCGACTCGATGACGCTGCTGGTGCTGTTCCTTGGCGTCGTGACCTGCGCGCAGGCGATCATCAATCACTTCGGCATCTCGCTGACCGCGAAGCTGACCGACTTTTCGGGCTACCTGATCTTCGGAACCGCCCTATTGCTCGCGCTCGTCTGCCTTGCATGCGCGCAGCACTACGACCTCTCGCGCCTGTGGCACTTCGGCAATTATTCCGGTGCCGCAGGCGCCGACGTCTGGCCGCGCACGACGAGCCATGGCTGGATTTTCCTGCTGGGCCTGCTGCTCCCGATCTACACCATCACCGGCTACGATGCTTCCGCGCACACCTCCGAGGAAACACGCAATGCGCCGCTCGCGGTGCCGCGCGGCATCGTGTCGTCGATTCTCTGGTCCGGGGTGTTCGGTTACCTGTTCCTGGTCGCGTTCCTGTTCATGATTCCCGACATGGGCGCAGCGGCGCGCCAGGGGTGGAACGTCTTCTTCTGGACGATGGACCAGCGTGTTCCTGCGTCGTGGCGCGATTTTCTGTATGCGTTGATTTTCCTGTCGCAAATCCTGTGCGGCCTCGCCACCGTCACCTCCACATCGCGAATGATCTACGCCTTCTCTCGCGATGGGGGGCTGCCGGCATCGACCCTACTGGCGCGTGTGTCGCGCAGCCATCGAACCCCGGTGGCCGCGATCTGGACGGGCGCGATCGCTTCGATGCTGTTCGTGTGGGGCGCGATGTACCTGGAGCGGTTTGGCCACACGCCGGTGTTCACCGTCGTCGTCTCCTGCACGGTGATCTTCCTGTTTCTTTCGTTCGCGATTCCGATCGTGCTCGGCCTCATCGCCTACGGCGGTCCGCGCTGGCCGAACATGGGTCCCTGGAGCCTGGGCCGTGGCGGCTATGCGTTGTGCGCCTTGCTGTCGGTCGTTTCGATGCTGCTGATCTTCGTCATTGGCGTTCAGCCACCGAACGACAAGGCGCTCGGCGTCACGGTGGGGTTCCTCGCAATGACGGCGATCGTCTGGTTTGCCTTTGAGCGGCGTCGATTCAACGGACCTCCAATCGGCGATTCGATCGCGCGGCGCCACGCCGAGATCGCCGCGGCGGAAGCGGCACTGACGCGCTGAAGTTGCCGAGTACTGGACTCGCTGGCGCCGTCTCAGCATTTGATGCGCGCCATCGCGGGGTCGTACAGCGGCTGGAGATGCAGCGCGCAGGGCACGCGCTCGGTGGCCACCTCGAGCTCGTAGCGGCCGGCGAGCAGGTATTCGCGCGTCAGGCCTTCGGCGCGGCGCACGAACCCTAAGCCGATGTTCTTCCTGACCGTGTGGCCGTAACCGCCGCTGCCGAGCCAGCCCACGCGCTCGCCATCGCGGTACAGCGTTTCGCGTCCGAGCAGGACCAGCGCGGGATCGTCGTTAGTGAAGGTGCACAACCATTTCTTCTGCGGTGCGTTCCCGCGTTGTTCGAGCGCCGTGCGGCCCATGAACAGCTGGCCGGTCTTGAGCTTCACTGCCCAGCCGAGCCCCGCTTCGAAAGGCGTGTGGTCCGGCCCGATGTCCGCGCCCCAGGCGCGATAGCCTTTTTCCAGCCGCAGCGATTCGATGGCGCGATAGCCGCCGTTGGCGATGCCATGCGCGGCGCCCACGTTCATGATCGCGGCGTACACGGTCGCGGCAAATTCCACCGGCACGTGCAGTTCCCAGCCGAGTTCGCCGACGTACGTGACGCGCAGCGCCAGCACCGCCGCGCCCGCGACCTGGATGCGCCGCGCCTGCCCGAATGGAAAAACCACATTGCCCACGTCATCGCGCGTGAGTGCGGCCAGCACGTCGCGCGCACGCGGACCCATCAACGCCAGCACCGCGTACGCCGATGTCACGTCGGTCAGCCGCGCGTCCAGTCCCGCCGGGACGTGGCGCGCAATCCAGTCGAAATCATGAGTCGCAAATCCGGTGCCCGTGACGAGGTAGTAGGTGTCGGCAGCGAGTCGCGCGACCGTGAGGTCGCATTCGATGCCGCCCTGCGCGTTCAGCATCTGCGTGTACACGATCGAGCCAACCGGGCGCGACACATCGTTGGCACAGATCCAACC
>JBEPVS010000023.1:0-19349 GCA_041690875.1 Gammaproteobacteria bacterium | reverse complement strand
AGCGTACCAGGCGAGTCAGGCGACATGACGCCTAACTGCCGCATCGAGCGCCCGTGAGTCCGCCCACCAGTTCGTTGTTCGCATGAGCGCTCCGGGCGCTCATGCGGTGCGTTAGGCCGCTCAGCTTACTTCTCGGGAGTACGAGACTATGGGCCTTATTACAAGAGCGTGTGGTCTTGGGATGGCAGCGTTTCTTGCAACCGCATTTGCGTGGGCGGACTCCTCGCAACAGGAGCACATTCATCCAACGTCGCATGGGGTGATGCCGTTTGGCATGTCTAAGACCGTGCACATCTTCAACATGACTGAACGGGGTGGAGTAGAGAGCGTTGTGACGCGAGTCGCGGGCGCAGATGATCAAATCGCACTTATTCAGCACCATCTACAGCAAGAGGCGGAACAGTTCCGACGGGGTGACTTTTCCGATCCAGTTACCCTGCACGGCGCGGAGATGCCTGGCTTAAAGGAACTCCAAGAAGGGCACGCTCACATCAGGGTGTCGTACAAGCCTTTACCGAACGGCGCAACAATCACATTCGAGACGGCAGATCTCCACATGCTGACCGCGGTACATCGGTGGTTTGGGGCCCAACTATCGGAACATGGCGCCGATGCGAAGTCAGAATGAAGCGGCGGCCTACCGAATCGAGCGCCACGTGAACGATCAAGTGCCAAGCTCGAGCGTGAGTGTCCGCGGCGCTCATGCGAAGCGCTTAACGCGGGCGATAACTGGCTGAGGGCAACGTGTCGGAAATGACTTGGAAACTTCTGACGACAGCGCCGAATATTCCGGCCGCGCACGCTCTTGTGACCCTACTTGAGGGTCGCGGTATTGAATGCCAGCTCAAGTCGGACACGTCGTTGCTGGGTGAAGGTCGGCAATGCGCCATCATGGTCGAGGCTTCGCTCTTGCATCGTGCCAAATATCTGCTCGCCGAGGTCAACTTTACTGATGACGAACTGGATTTCCTGGCCACAGGTCACCTGTCTTGCGATGCCGCGAAGGAGCATCCGTGACAATCAGGAGCCGATATCGAGCGCCACATGAGTGTACTTAGTTTCAGTCACTACAACCTTCGCGCCCCTCGAGAAGTGCTGGATACGCTTCGGACGTTCTATGTCGAGGTAGTCGGCCTGGAGGGCGGGTTTCGCCCATCGTTCAAGACTTTCGGCTACTGGCTCTACGCTGGTGAACAAGCCGTGCTCCATCTCAGTGAGTCCCTAGCCGATAAATCGGCCGCTGTCGGCGCGGCGACGACTTTCGATCACGCGGCATTTAACTGCGTTGGTCGTCGAGAGTTCGAGGGCAGGTTTGCGCGCCTGGGCGTTAAGTATGATGTAGCCCACGTTCCGCAATCCAGCCAGATTCAACTGTTCCTCAAGGATCCTGCCGGGAATGGTGTCGAACTTAATTTCCCAGACGCGGACGCCTGACTATGCTTTCGAGGCGCCAATGAGATTTACCATGAACTGGAGCGCCTGCGTTATCTTGGCCGTAACCTCGGTTGCGCTGCTTGGTTGCACGACTACCCCTCCAAAGCCTGATACGCGAGCGTGCTTCCACGACGATCAGGCGTTTGAGGTGGAAGTGGGATACTGCCAAGCCGTTCGGACAGGCCACACTCTCTACATATCTGGGCACGTCGGAAACGGAGAGATGACCGTGGCCATTCAAAGCGTCTACGAACACCTGCGCAAGACTCTTGAAGCAAATGGTCTGACCTTCGCCAACGTCGTGAAGGAAAATGTGTACACCACTAATCTTGACGCCTTCGTCCAGAACAAAGCGCTCCGGCAAAAGTTCTATGCCGAGACGCCGCTCCCTGCAGCGACTTGGATACAAGTGCAGCGCTTGTACACACCTGATCTTGTACTGGAAGTTGAGCTGGTGGCCGAGTACCCGCAGTGAAAGCGTTGGCGCCCAAGGAGCTAAAGATGGTCCGCAATGCACCTGTCGATAGTGTATCTGGCATGGAAATGGCCCCGCGCGAATGATGCGTAAGTGCGACGTGCTTGGCGCGATATTGCTTTCACTCTGTCTTGCGGCCTGTAGCCCCGTGCTGTTGCGTGAATATCACGTGACGCCCGACCAAGTGGGTGATTCCGCGTTGGAGCTCAAGGCCGAGAGGGCGCTTGTGCCTTTTGGATTGGTGTCCTTCGATGCGGGATCGACCAGTTCCTTCGGCTTTCGACGTCAATGGCCCAACCTGGCCACCGGACGCCCGGGAGAGATGTCGATCACTTTCGCACTTGATGAGCAGGGTAATGCATGGTCCGTGAGGCTGCGTGAGTGGCCTGTAGCACATCAAACGCACTTCGGCGCGGACGTCGAGGCTGCGCTCGTGGATGAGCTTTCACGTTCGGGCTATAAGGTATTGAGGACGAAATGACCGTCGAGGACAAGATCGACGCTCTCATCGCTCGATTCTTCTCGGCATTCGACAATCGGAACCACGCCAGGCCTGAGCGCGCAGCTATCACGGAGTGCTTCACGGAGAAAGCCACAATCGTGCGACGCTTCGATTCCGGCGTGGACCTGTACACAGTCGGGGAGTTCGCCGATCCCCGGATCGAGTTGCTGACTCATGGGGCACTTCGTGACTTCCATGAATGGGAGGTCAGCTCGACGACACACATTCATAGTGGCATCGCTGCTCGTACCTCACGCTACGCCAAAGCGGGCTTGCTTAACGGCAATGACTATTCGGGATCGGGCACAAAGTGTTTTCAACTGGTGGACATGGGCATCGGCTGGCGCATCGCATCGCTCGCCTGGGTCGATGACAACTCTGTTGAGCGCTAGGATGCCGCGAGTGTTCTCGTACGGCTCGCTTAAGGGACGGTCGCGCAGAACGATGGCGCGAGGTTCAAGACACTCGCCAGGAAAGTCTCAAAAGGAAACGCGAAATGACTGAAGTCACGACAGCCACCTTTGTCCTGGCGGTAAACGACCTGGAGAAGTCGCGAGATTTCTACTGCGACAAACTGGGGTTCGTTGAAGAGCTCCGCGTGGAGGGTTGGTCGTTCCTGCGCCGCGGCGCGTGCCGGTTGCGCATTGGCGATTGCCCCGACGCCAAGCCCATCTCCGAATTCCAGGATCACTCATGGTTTGCTTACTTGCATGTTTCAGATGCAATAGGGCTGTTCAAGGAATTCAAGGATCGTGGCGTCGAGATCTGGCATCCGCTGCAGGACAAACCATGGAACATGCGGGAGTTTGCAATCGTCACGCCTGACGGACACCGCATCGTGTTCGGACAAGCGCTTGGTTGATGCGGCTATGCGCGGTCCCGCGAACGCTGGACTATTCGTTTACGCGAAGACGTGGCAGCGCTTTTTCGATTCCGAACCTGTCTGTTACCTCAGCGATATGTACACGGCCGAATCCATGCGCGGCAAGGGTGTCGGTCGCGCGCTGACAGAGGCCGTGTGTGCGCAGGCAAAAGCCGCCGGCGTCAAAAGAGTGTACTGGCAAACACAAGTCGACAATGCGGCAGACCGGCCGCTCTACGACAAGGTCTCCCAGCACCATGGATTCATTGTCTATTTCCGCGACATGTGAGGGCGAGACCATGCAGGGCGGATGTCTTTGTGGAGCGATTCGCTACGAATTGGCTGGTCCGCTGAGTGACATCAGCAACTGCCATTGCTCGATGTGCCGGCGTTTCCACGGTGCCGCGTACTCAACCTACGCGAAGGTGAACGCCGGTAATTTTCGCTGGGTCAAGGGCCGGGACCTGCTCTCCGTGTACGAAACCACGTCGGGGATCGGTTGGGCGTTTTGCCGTAATTGCGGCTCAAGCCTGGGCATCCCGAGCGGCGACACGCTTGGCAGCGTGACGCTGGGCACAGTCGACGACGACCCGGGCGTTCGGCCGAGCTATCACATGTTCGTCGGTTCAAAAGCCGCGTGGCACGACATCACCGACGCGCTTCCGCAGTACGATGCGTGGCCGCCCGCTGACGCGAAGTGAATCTCTCTGAACGTGCGCCTAGAAACATCGCGATTCGCGACGCGGTTCCGCCAGACTACGGCGCGATCCTCGCGCTCAACGATGCCGATGTCGTATCGACGAGTGCGATGGATCAGGCGAGATTGACGTTTCTCCTCGCGCTGTCTTGTTATCACCGCGTCGCCTGCAAGGACGGCGAGCTCGCGGCATTCTTGCTGGCAATGTGCAATGGCGCCGCCTACGAGAACGACAACTTTGCGTGGTTTTCCGCGCGGTACGCGAGTTTCGTGTACGTGGATCGTATTGTCGTCTCGAGCAATACCCGCAGACTGCGGCTTGGGTCGTTGCTTTACGATGATCTGTTTGCATGGGCGCGGCGCTCGCGCATTCTGGTCGCGGTCTGCGAATACAACATCGTTCCGCCCAATGAACCCTCGCGACTTTTCCACGAGAAATTCGGGTTCAAGGAGCAGGGCACGCAATGGGTCGCAAACGGCACGAAGCAGGTGTCGCTGCAGGCGGTCGGGATATAGTGTCGCAATTCGACGATTTCCGAGGGAGCAGCGATGGCCAAAATCACCGGGATTGGCGGCGTATTCCTGAAAAGCAAAGGCGACGCGCAGGCACTGGCATCCTGGTACCAGCAGCACCTGGGCATGCCGCTGCAGGATTTTGGCGGTGCCGTACTCCGATGGCCGGATGACAAAGCCGAGGACAAGGGCCTCACGGTCTGGCACCTCGCCGCGAAGGACAGCAAGTGGTTCAGCCCGAGCGAATCCTCCTTCATGATCAACTATCGCGTCGACAACCTGGTCGCCCTGCTCGAGCAATTGCGCGCGGCGGACGTGCAAGTCGTCGCGGGTCCCGAATCGCACGAGAACGGCAAATTCGCCTGGATCATGGATCCCGACGGCAACAAGGTCGAACTGTGGGAGCCGATGCAGTGGGACGACAAGAACAAGGCGGCAGGCTAGTATTGTCTCGCAACGACGCATGCGCCGAGGATCAACCATGCACAGTCTCCGTATTGGCCGCTTCATGCTCGCGCCACTGGTATTGGCGCTGGGCACGAGTTACACCCATGCGGAGACGGAAACGCCGCTCTCGCAGAACGCCGTGGCTGTGGCCGTCGGCCACGGAAATTGCACCGATGCCGTCACGCAGGTAAAGCGTGACGTTGAGGCAAACGCGCCGCAAAGTGTGTTCATCGCGGGGCGCATGCTCGATGAAGGTCTGTGCGTCGAGAAGAACTCCATCGCCGCGGCCAAGTTCTTTGCGCATGCCGCCGAGCTGGGCGAACCCGCCGCGCAACTGGACTACGTGGCCAAGATTGGCCTCGGCGAGGGCGCTACGCAGGACTACACCGATGCGGGCAAGCGCTGCCGCACTGCCGGACTCGATACTCAGAATCATCTTTCCGATTATTCACTCGGCTACGTGTGCACGCTGCGTGGAATCACGGGTCGATTGTTGCGCGAATCGCTGCCTGCCGATACCTTCCAGACGATCACCGGGGCGCGTGCGCGACTCGAGTTCAATCCCGCCAGCGGGAAGCTGTTCGTGCGCGCTTCTTCGCGTCTGACGACGACTGAGCCAACGGTGGCATCACGCATCGGCCAGCCGCTGGTGAACATCCAGCAGGTTGTTGACAAGGCATGGCAGAAGGCGCAGGCGACTGCATCGAAGCCAGATACGGCGCACCTCGAAGATCAGTTGGTTGAGGTCGTTCTCGATCTCGACATGACGTTGGAGCAATCCAGCAACGCGCGCCAGCGAAAGGCAGCGGAAGACATCCGCCCGCTGGAGAGCTGGGACTCCATCCATTCTTCGATGCCAACAAAAGGGACATAGCGCAACGCGGCGCGCGCCGGGCCGGATTGTCATGAAACGCACGTGGACAATCATTGGCGTTGCTGATGTTGCGCGCAGCTTCAAGTGGTTTCAGCGATTGCCTGGCCAGGGAGGGGAAGTGAGGCGAGTCATGCGCGGGCCAACTACCGCGCTGATTCGCCCTTCAATGCGAGCTCATTGTGCGACCATCGATGGGGCTACACTTCACCCGTCGGCTCGGTTCCCGCCAACGCATTTGAACTGCGTGACGTAAAGCACTAGAAGTCACTCCCATGCTCGCATCCACGCAAGGCTGGTTTTTCTGGGCGCTGCTATCGGCCTGCTTCGCCGCGTTTACCGCGGTATTGGCCAAGATCGGCATCCAGGGCGTCGACTCTGATTTCGCCACGCTGATCAGGACGCTGTTCATCGTCGTCGTGCTCGCGGGCTTTGTCGGGTACACCGGCAAGTGGAGCGACCCGCGCGAGCTGTCGAGCCGCACGCTCACCTTTCTCGGATTGTCAGCGCTGGCGACGGGCGCCTCGTGGGTATGCTATTTCCGCGCACTGCAGATCGGCGAGGCCTCCAAGGTCGCGCCGGTGGACAAGTTCAGCCTGGTGCTTGTCGCGGTGTTCGCGTTCGTGTTCCTCGGCGAACGGCCTTCAGGGCGCGACTGGCTCGGCATCGCGTTCGTCACCGCGGGCGTCCTGCTGTTGGCGCTGAAACGCGGGTGAATTGGGCATGGTGATTAACGGTAAATGCCACTGCGGGAACATTTCCGTCGCGCTGCGGCCGGCGAGCTTCGAAGGCGAGGGCGAAGGCTCGCGCCGCGAGCGCCGCAAGCGTAACTGGATCGGGCGCGTCGAGTTCCCGCAACCGCTACTATGAGGCTCTGGTCCATCCATCCGCGCTATCTCGACCCACAGGGACTCGTGGCCTTGTGGCGAGAGGCGCTGCTGGCGCGTGCCGTGCTGCGCGGCCAGACCAGGGGTTATCGTTTTCATCCGCAGCTCGAACGCTTCAAGGCGCATCCGATGCCGCGCTCGGCGATCTCGACGTATCTCGATGTCGTCTGCGAAGAAGCGAGCGCACGCGGGTACTCATTCGATTCGACCAAGGTCGGCCGCGGCAGCACTGAAATCCTGATCCCAGTGTCAGCCGGGCAGGTCGAATTCGAGTGGGATCACCTGCTACGAAAACTGTCCAAGCGAAGCCCGGCGCGCTATCGGGAATTGCGCGCGATGAGACGCCCGCAGTGCCATCCGTTGATGCGGGGGCGCAGGGGCGAAATCGAATCGTGGGAACGCAGCAGCTGAAGGTATTGTGTAGGATCAGACCGCATTGCCGATGGCCGATCAGAGTGGGAGAATAGTAGTCATGACAACAGGTACCGTCCGACTGCACCGCGTGCTGAGCGCGCCTCCCGAGCGCGTGTACCGCGCTTTTCTCGAAGCCGATGCCGTTGCGAAATGGCTACCGCCGTACGGTTTCACGTGCAAAGTCGATCACCTCGACGCGCGCGTTGGCGGCACCTTTAAAATGGCGTTCAGGAATTTCTCGAAGGCTCAGGGCCACTCATTCGGCGGCGAATACGTCGAGTTGGTGCCGGGCACCACCATTCGCTACAAAGACAAGTTCGATGATCCGAGCATGCCGGGCGAGATGAACGTGACGATCGCGCTGAAGAGTGTCTCCTGCGGCACCGACATCAGTATCGAGCAGTCCGGTATCCCGGCTGCGATCCCAGTCGAGATGTGTTACCTCGGTTGGCAGGAATCGCTCAAACAGCTTGCGAAACTCGTAGAACCCGACATTCCAATGTAGTCGGGCACATCAGCGGGAGGGGGACCGATGACTTTCGATAGAAAGTATCTGCTGTGCGCGCTGGTCTATGCCGTGTTGGGAATGTCGCTTGGCATCTACATGGCCGCGTCGAATAACCACGCAGAGTTTGTCACGCACGCACACATCCTGCTGGTGGGCTTTGTCGTGTCATTTATCTACGGAACGATCCACAAGTTGTGGCTGGTCGCTCCAGGCGCGGGCATCGGCAACGTGCAGTTCATACTGCATCAAGTTTCCGCATTCACCATGGCATGCGGCCTATTCCTGCTGTTTGGAAACATGGTGCCGATGCCCACGCTCGAACCGATCCTCGCCACCGCCTCGATCGGGGTGCTGGTGGCGATGCTGCTGATGATCTACATGGTGGTGCGGTTCCAGGGCAATCGATCGGCATAGCGGACGCCGCGCCTGCCCTGAATACTCGCTCATGCATGTCATCGCGTACCGCAAATTGCTCATGCGGACAGCTTCGCATTGAAGTATCGGGTGAGCCGCTGGGCGTGGGCGTTTGTCATTGCCTCGCCTGCCAACGTCGCACCGGCAGCGTGTTTGCCGCGCACGCGAGCTTCAAGGCGCCGTACACGGTAACCGGCACCACGACCGAATACCTGCGCACGGGCGAGCAGGGTTCGACATTCCGATTCAGTTTCTGTCCTGTTTGCGGCAGCACTGTGTTCCGCACAGAAGAGGGTGACACGAGCCGGGTCAGCGTGGCAGTGGGTGCGTTCGGTGATCCTGGCTTCTACGCACCGCGCGTGTCGGTGTACGATTGCCAGCGACATCCGTGGGTGCAGTTGCCTGAAGGCGTACGGGTTTTCGACAAAGATCCCACGTGAGCCGCGGGTCAGGAGTTCCATGTACGCGCCATCACACTTCAACGAGTCGCGCACCGATGTGCTGCACGAGTTCATCGCGCAACATCCGCTCGCACTTATGGTCGCGGCAAGCGCGACCGGCCTGCAGGCGAACCACGTCCCATTGATGCTCGAGCCGGCAAACGGCGGCCACGGCATTCTCAGAGGTCATATCGCGCGCGCCAATTCGATGTGGAAGGATGTGCCTTCCGGCTCCGAGGTACTGGCCGTTTTCCAGGGACCGAGCCAGTACATTTCTCCCAGCTGGTATCCGTCCATGCGCGAGCATGGGCGAGTCGTGCCGACATGGAACTACGTCGTCGCGCACGCTCACGGCAGCATTACTTGGAATCAGGACAGAGCCTGGTTGCGAACGCTTGTCGAGACGCTGACCGATCGCCATGAGAGCGGCCGGCCTGCGCCCTGGCGCGCGAGCGATGCGCCGGAGGAATACATCCAGCAAATGCTGGCCGCGATTGTCGGCTTCGAGATCGCGATCACCCGCCTGACGGGCAAATGGAAGCTCAGCCAGAACCGAACGCCGGCGGAGCGCGCCGGCGTTGTTGCGGCACTGTCCGCACAGCCGGACGACGCATCGCGCGAGATGGCGTCGCTCGTCGAACGGGCTGGCAAGCCGAATGTCGGCTAAGGCCGTTGAAGCTGGTCGTGCGCAAGAGTCGCATATCTGGCGAGCATTCGTCGAGGGTGCATCGCTGCTGAAGGAACCGTCCTTCATCATTCTCACCGCCGCGGCGGCGGGCATGGCGATCTGGGTGGGGCGTGTCTATCGGGGCTTGCCCGGAAAGTGACCATGGCGGCCGTCTCGGATCTCAAGCAATTACTCGCCGGGCTGGATCCGCGCCTGAATTCGGGCGAATACGTATTCGTGACGCTCACCCAAGTGGGGAACATCGATGCATCGGCCATCGTCGCAACGATGCGCGAACCGGAAGGGACATCGGCGGTCATCGAAGCCGGCGCCGCTGCCGCCGCGGGATTGCCGCCATCGCCGCTGTTCGCGTGGATCACGCTCGCGGTGCAGTCCGATCTGCAGTCCGTTGGCCTGACGGCGGAGTTTTCGCGTGTACTGGCCGGGGCGCGCATCGGCTGCAATGTCATCGCCGGCGCGCGGCACGATCACATCTTCGTGCCCGCCGGGCAGGTGGACAGGGCGATCGCGGAGCTGCGCGCGCTGCAGTCCGGTGCGAGCACTTGATCATCCAGCGCGATGCTGGAGCGAGCCGTTCGCGCCGTATAAACCCACCCATACAGCGTGTTCATGAGGCGCACGCTCTAGCTGCGCCGCAGGGGATTTCGCGGCGCCGACTACTCGCGATCGCGGCGCGCGCGGCCGGGTTTCGATTTTCCACGCGGCCCCGCCGGGCGAGCGTCCAGCAGGCTGATGGCGAGCGGCCGGCCGCGCACTTTTACGCCGGCGAGCCGCGCGAGCACCTGTGCCGGCATTCCGGCCGGAAGCCGCACCAGAGTGTGATCTTCGCGTACTTTGATTCCGTTGATTTCCGAGCCGTCGAGCCCGGCCTCATTGGCGATGGCGCCGACAATATTACCGGCCTGCACGCCGTGGAGCCTGCCAACCTCAAGGCGATAGGTGTCTTGCGGCGCAAAGCGCCCTGAGCGCGGCCGACTCGGCCCACGGCCATCCGGTGGGCGTTCGTCGCGGGTTTTGTGGGTTTCTCGCGGGCCCCGCGATTCGTCTGGGGCTGCGGACTTGGGCGATTCGCCGATCAGCAGCGGCGTCTTGCCCTGCGCGATGGCGGCGAGCGCGGCGGCCACGTCGCCCAGTTCGGCGCCCGCGTCGCGCACCAGTTCTTCCACGACACCGCGGTACACATCAGCAACGCCTTTTTCCATGAGCTCGACAACGCGCCGCTTGAATTTCGCGACGCGGGTGGCATTGACGTCGGCGATGGTGGGCAGGTCCATCGGCTCGATCGGCTGGCGGGTTGCGCGCTCGATGAGATGCAGCATGTTGCGTTCGCGCGGCGCAATGAAAAGGATCGCTTCGCCGCTCCGCCCGGCGCGTCCGGTGCGGCCGATGCGATGGATGTAGGATTCGGTGTCGTAGGGCACATCGAAATTGACCACGTGGCTGATGCGCTCGACATCGAGGCCACGCGCCGCGACATCGGTGGCCACGAGGATGTCGATCTGCCCGCCCTTGAATTGCGTGATCGTGCGTTCTCGTTCGGCCTGCTGCATGTCGCCATTGAGTGCCGCGGTCGCGAAGCCGCGCGCCTCGAGGCGATCGGCGAGGTCGACGGTGGCAAGCTTGGTGCGCGCGAACACCAGCATGCCATCGAAAGTCAGCACCTCGAGAATGCGCGTCAGCGCATCGAGCTTGTGCAGGCCGCTGACCAGCCAGTAGCGCTGCCGCGTGTTGGCAGCGGTGCTGGTGCGGCCCCGAATCGTGATCTCGCGCGGCGCGCGCAGATGCGCCTGCGCGATGCGCTTGATCGCAGGCGCCATCGTCGCGGAAAAGAGTGCGACCTGTCGCTCCGCAGGAACCTTGCCCAGGATCGAGTTCATCGCGTCGACGAATCCCATCGCAAGCATCTCGTCGGCTTCGTCGAGCACCACGTAACGCACACCCTGCAGCGTGAGCGCACCGCGCTCGAGATGATCCATCACGCGACCGGGCGTGCCGACGATCACGTGCGTGCCGCGCTTCAGTGCCTGCAGCTGGGGCGTGTAGCTCTGGCCGCCGTAGATGGGCAACACGTGGAATCCCGGCAATTCCGCCGCATATTTCTTGAAGGCTTCGGCGACCTGGATGGCCAGTTCGCGCGTCGGCACCAGCACGAGCGCCTGCGGATCGCGCTGGCGCAGGTCGAGGCGCGACAGGATCGGCAGCGCAAAGGCCGCGGTCTTGCCGGTGCCGGTCTGCGCCTGGCCGAGCACGTCCGTGCCCGCGAGCAACGCGGGAATCGTCGCCGCCTGGATCGGCGAAGGCGCCTCGTAGCCCACTGCCGCCAGCGCCCGCAGCACCGGCTCGCTCAATCCCAGTTCGGCGAAACTTGCGGCGCCATTGATTTCGGCCGGCTTCATAGCAGGTGGAATCGGACGAGTACGCGGTCGTCGAGTACGGAATCCCATTGCGGATCACCGATGCCGAAGTCGCGCCGTGACAGTTCAAAGCTGCCATCGTAAACGTAGCCGCGCGCGGCCGGCGCCACGCTGACAATCATCGTGACAGGCCGCGTGCGCCCCTTGATGGTCAGGTTGCCGGTGGCATCGAAATGCTGCGCATCGCGCGGCGTAATTCGCGTCGATTCAAAGGTAGCCATCGGATAGTGCGCGCTGTCTAACCAGGCGACGCCGCGCACTTCGGCGTCGGAATCCTCATCGCCGATGTCGAGGCTGGTCGTATCAACATGCAATGTCGCGCGAGTGTCGCCGGCGTGGGCCGGATCGTATTGGATGCTGCCATCGAAGCGCTTGAACGGCGCATCCACCGTCACAGCCTGTTGCCTGAAACTGGCTACCAGGGTGCTCTGTTGCGCCTTGATTGCCTGCGCAGCCGAGGGCTGCCCC
Source organism: Gammaproteobacteria bacterium (assembly GCA_041690875.1). Lineage (GTDB taxonomy): Bacteria > Pseudomonadota > Gammaproteobacteria > Steroidobacterales > Steroidobacteraceae > FEN-1191. The sequence goes on along the minus strand of JBEPVS010000023.1, from coordinate 7,315 downwards.
GCAGCGAGCGTCGCCGCCGCGAGCGCAACCGCGACGACCGAGCCCAACATGCATGACGCGCCCATGCGAATCACGGGGCGCGCCAGCCCAGCATGCGCCGCAATGTGTCGTCGCGGTCGACGAAGTGGTGCTTGAGCGCAGCCAGTATGTGTACTGCGACGAGCGCGGCCAGCAGTGTTCCGCAGGTATCATGCAGTTCCTTGAACAGCGCACCGGCGGCCGGATTGCGGCCAATCAGATTGGGCAGCGGAATGAGGTTCAGGTAGACGACCTGTCGGCCCGCGGCGCTGCTGTACAGCCAGCCGCTGAGCGGCTGCACCAGCAGCAAGACATATAGCGATGCGTGCACGAGGTTCGCGGCGCGCTGTTGCCACAGCGGCCCCGGCAATGACGGTGGCACCGGATGCGTAAGCCGCCACAGCGTGCGCGCGAAAAACAGCGCGAGCACGGTGATGCCGCCCCACTTGTGCCACGTGACGATCTGGAGCTTGGTCGGGCTCGCCGACATGTCGGTCATGATCCAGCCCATCGCCAGTAGGGTGATGACGAGACCGGCGACGGTCCAATGCAGCGCGACGGCGGTACGCGTGTAACCGCGTGATGCGAGAGCGGCGGCGTCCATCAGCTTGCAACTTCCATGCGATGAGTATGCCTGCCTGCTAGACTGCGCGCGCGGCGAATCCCAAGGGTAGCCATGCAGCGCAGCGTTTTCGGCCACAGTCTGGGTAAGTTCCTCATCCTGGCTGTGATGTTCAACAGCGCGGCGCTCGAAGCGCGGCATGCGCCAGCCAAGGTGCCGGCGAAGGGTGCCGATCCGCAGATTCGATCCAGCGCGGTGCTGGTGCTCGATGAGGCGAGTTCGACCGTTCTGCTCTCGCGCCAGGCGGACGCGGCCATCCCGATCGCATCGATCACAAAACTGATGACCGCGGTGGTCGTGCTCGATGCAAAGCAACCCCTCGATGAGATGCTCGTCATCACCGATGAAGATCGGGAGCACGGGCGAGGCGCGTTCTCGCGCATCGCGATCGGCACGCGATTGAGCCGGAGCGATCTGCTGCATGTCGCGTTGATGTCATCGGAGAATCGCGCCGCGCATGCGTTGGGCAGAAACTATCCAGGCGGATTGCCGGCCTTCGTCACCGCCATGAATGCCAAGGCCCGCGCGTTGGGCATGCGCAACGCCCGCTTTGTCGACCCCACCGGCTTGTCGAACGGCAATGTCGCGAGCCCGGCAGACTTGTCGAAGCTGGTCATCGCGGCCTCGCACGAGCCGACGATCCAGCAGTTTTCCACCGACGAACTTCACGCGGTGCGCGTCGGCCGGCGCATGCTCGAGTTCCGCAACACCGACTTGCTGGTGCGCAACCCGGCGTGGAACATCATCGTGCAGAAGACCGGCTACATCACCGAGGCGGGCAAGTGCCTGGTCATGAAGACGCTGATCCGCGGCCGCGCCGTCGTCATCGTGCTGCTCGATTCCTTCGGCAAATACACGCGCGTCGCCGATGCGCAACGCATCCGCAAGTGGCTCGAAGCCCGGCCTGCGGATGGCGTCATGCCGGGCGCGGCCTAGCGCATCGGGGTCAGCCCTGCGGAGGAGGCGGGAGCTTGCGGCCGGCCACTGCGTAATACAGCAGCAACGCGACACCGATTGCCGCGGGCACCAGGCCCCACAGGTAGGCATCGGGCGCACTCTGGTACATTGCGATCGAGACCGCGATGCCGATGAACAGCAGCACCAGTCCGCGGCGCAGGAAATCGCTGGGATGGCTCGGGCGCCGGCGACGGCCGTCCTGGAAGAATTCCGGCGGGAGCGGGGGCAATTCCATGCCTTTTTCGATAGCCGCCATGCGTTCCTTGTGGTGCAGCGCGAACATGTCCCGTTTCTTGCGGTAGTCCACCACAATGGCCAACATGGCGATGCCGATCCCCATGACGGTGGCGACGATCGGAATGACGAATACCAATTGCTGCGGTTCCATAGCGGCGAATCCTTTATGTAGTACGTTCCTGGCGCCCTTGATACCCCGGCAAGCAGGGGTCGGTTTCAACGCTGAAACCAAGGCCAAAGCGCCCGGGTAGAAAGGCCATTGGGAGAGGCCCTTGCAGCAAGCAGTCCTGTCCGAAGCCGGGCAGCGTGACCGGGATATCGTCGAATTACTGCAGGGCGAAGGCTTTGATGCCGCCTTCGAGCGGTTGGCGGAGCGCTATGAACGCAAGGTATTTCGTTTATGTTGCTCGATGCTGCGCGATCCCGACCAGGCCGCCGATGCCGCGCAGGAAAGCCTGCTGCGGGTCTGGAAGGCGCTGCCGGGCTACGACCAGCGGGCGTCGCTATCGACCTGGATCTACACCATCACGCGTAACCGCTGCCTTACGGCGATCGAGCGGCGGCGCGAGCACGATTCAATGAGTGACCCGGCGATCGAGCAGGCGGCCGAAGCGGCCGGGGCCGCCGCCGCCGCGGGAGGCGGCCCGGCCGATGCGTCCAAGGATCACCTGGCGTTGTTGCGCCAGCTGGTCGATGCATTGCCGGAACAATTCCGGCGCACATTGACACTGTTCTATTATGAGGAACGATCGGTCAGTGAAGTCGCGGCGATGCTCGGCCAGCCCGAGGGCACCGTGAAGACGCGGCTCCATCGGGCGCGCGCGATGCTGTTGGAGCGCGTGCGCGCACTGGGGCTCGGCGACGTACAGCTGTGGCTGGAGGAAAGCACATGAACAAGCCATCCGATTCAATGCGTGATGAAGCACTTGAACGGGCGCTTGATGCGGCGCTGGCCCGTGCACTCGTTGCACCCGAATTGCCGGCGACGTTCCGCGAGCAGCTGCGAGCCTCGGTCGCGCGCAGCGCGGGTAACGATCTGCAGAAGCTGCGCGTAGCGGCCGAGCGTGAGCATGCCGCGCAGCTGGCTGATTTGCGCCGCGGATACGTGAGGCTGCGCCAGCGTACGCTCGGTACGCTGATCGGTGCGGCCTTCGCCGCGGGACTCCTGATCAATTTTGCGTTGCCGTGGATCAAGGCCCACTACGGCAGCACGGGCGTGTATGCGTTGCCCGCCGTTGGCGTCGCCATCGGCCTGGGCCTAAGCCTACGTGCCTGGTGGCAACGCAGCAGCCTCGCGAGCCTGCTGCCGTAGCGTTGACACGCGTTACGCGATCTCGCGCGCTGCGAGATCGTAAGTGTCGGCGCCGGTAATGTCGACGTCGATGAATTCCCCCGGCCGCGTTTGCGCTGACGCCGCCATGCGCACGACACCGTCAATTTCCGGCGCGTCGCCGCGGGTACGCGCGACGGCAATGCCATCCGCGACGCGGTCAATGAGTACGCGCATGCGCAGGCCGACGCGCCGCGCCAAGCGCTGTGCGCTGATCGCGGCGGCACGCTCCATGAAGCGCGCGTAGCGCTCATCCTTGATCTCTTCCGGCACCGCGCCGTCGAGTGCGTTGGCGGCCGCGCCTTCGACGTGCGAGTATTTGAAGCAGCCGACGCGGTCGAGCTGCGCTGCATCGAGCCACTGCAGCAGCAGTTCGAAATCTGACTCGGTTTCGCCGGGAAATCCGACGATGAAGGTGCTGCGCAGTGTGAGATCGGGGCACTGTTGCCGCCAGGCGTGGATGCGCGCGAGCGTATTCTCGGCGTGTGCGGGCCGGCGCATACGCTTGAGCACCGCGGGGCTCGCGTGCTGGAAGGGTATGTCGAGATAGGGCAGAACCGTGCCCGCCGCCATCAGCGGAATCACCGCATCGACGTGCGGATACGGATACACGTAGTGCAGCCGCACCCAAACGCCTAAGGTCCCGAGCTCGCGCGCCAGATCGATGAAGCGCGTGTCGACCTTGCGGCCACGCCATTCGACTTCTGCGTAGCGCAGATCGCTCCCGTACGCGCTCGTGTCCTGCGAGATGACCAGCAATTCACGCACGCCGCCGCGCACCAGCAGTTCGGCCTCGCGCAACACCTCATCGAGCGGCCGGCTGTCGAGCAGTCCACGCAACGAGGGGATGATGCAAAAGCTGCATTTGTTGTTGCAGCCTTCGGAAATCTTCAGGTACGCGTAGTGGCGTGGCGTGAGGCGCACGCCCTGCGGCGGCAACAGGTCGATGTGCGGATCATGCGGTCGCGGCAAATGCGCGTGCACGTGCTCGAGCACGGCCTCGGTGGCGTGCGGGCCGGTGATCGCGAGCACTTTCGGATGGCGCTCGCGGATGCGATCTGGATGCGTGCCCAGGCACCCGGTCACGACGACGCGTCCATTCTGATCGAGCGCCTCGCCGATCGCCGAGAGCGATTCATCGATCGCCGAATCGATGAATCCGCAGGTGTTGACGACGACGAGGTCGGCGCTCTTATATTCTGGCGCGATCGTGTAACCGCGCAGCCGCAGCTCGGTGATGATGCGCTCCGAATCGACCAGCGCCTTCGGACATCCGAGGCTCACGAATCCGACAGCAGGTGCGCGTTCTTGCCTGGCGCCGCGGGCACCGCCGCGGCCGGCAGGAGCGGCTGGAGAGGCTGTTTTCATGGGGAGTTCGGCCGGCGTGTCCGGTACAATAGAGCGCTCATCTTACACCAGGACACTGCCTGCGGCGCCTGCGGCGCGCGGGCAGAGAGCATGCCATTCGAAGCGTTCAACGAAGCCTACTATCGGCGCTACTACCATGACCCGCGCACGGCCGTGACATCGCGCGCCGAAATGCACGCGCGCGCAGGACTCATTGCCGCCAGCGTGCGCTACATCGGCCTGCCGGTGTCGCGCATTCTCGATGCCGGATGCGGCGTCGGCCTGATGCGCGCACCGCTCAAGCGAGCACTGCCTCGCGCTCATTTTACGGGGCTCGAGGCCAGCGAATATCTGTGCCGGCGCTATGGCTGGCGGCAGGGCACGCTGCAGACGCTCGATGCGTCGGAACACTACGAACTCGTAATCTGCTATGACGTGCTGCAATACCTCGATACGCGTGCGGCCCACGAGGCAATCGCCAAGCTAACGGCTGTGTGTAGCGGCGCCCTGTATTTCGGTGCGCTCACCAGCGGCGACTGGCGGAAAAATTGCGACCAGACGCGTACCGACAAGGTACCGGGATTGCGGTCCGCCGCGTGGTACCGGCGCGAACTGGCGCGCGGCTTCCGCCCGCTGGGATGCGGTATATGGCTGCGACGCGGCGCGCCCGTCACGCTCTGGGATCTCGACGAGCCAGATCGATGAGCACACGGCTGGTGGCCGCGTTCAGCGGCGAGGTGCAGTGCACACGCGAATCCGGCGCCGTGCAATGGCGCCTGAGCGGCGCGGATCGCGATTGCGCGGGCGCGCTCGATGTAACGTTGTGCGGCGTGCCCGATCTGCAATTGCCGGAACGGATGCCGGCCCTGGAACTACACGTGAGCGGCGAACCCGAGAAACCGATGTGGGAACTGCGCGGCGCCGGCACTGTGCGCATGCTCGCGGCGCGATCCGTGCAGGTGCATCGCAGCGCTGGCGCGCCGTTCGCACGGGCCTTGCCTGCCGTCACCGCGCCGTGGACGTTGCGCGCCGGCTGGGCGCTGCTCCTAAATGTGCTGCGTGTGCCTGGCGTTGCGAGCTTGCTGCGGCGACGAGTGGAACACCATGAATAATATATCGCCCAAGCGCGTACCCGTCACGGTGCTCACCGGCTTTCTGGGATCCGGCAAGACCACGCTGCTCAATCGCATTCTGTCCGAGCAGCACGGCAAGCGCATTGCCGTCATCGAAAATGAATTCGGCGAAGTGGCCGTCGATCATGAACTGGTGATCGGCGCGCAGGAAGAAATCTTCGAAACCGCCAATGGTTGCATCTGCTGCACGGTGCGCGGCGACCTGATTCGCGTGCTGAACCAGCTGCGCAAGCGGCGCGATCGCTTCGACTATGTGCTGATAGAAACCACTGGCCTGGCCGATCCTGGCCCGGTGGCACAGACTTTCTTCGTCGATGAAGACCTGCGCGAGGAATTCCAGCTCGATGCGATCGTGGCGCTCGTCGATGCCGCGCACATCGCCGGGCAACTCGCGAGCGTGCCGACGGCTGGCGACCAGATCGGTTTTGCCGACGTGCTGTTGCTCAACAAGACCGATCTCGTCAGTGCCGCAGAGCTCGCGCGCACGGAGCGGGAGTTGCGCGCGATCAACGGCACGGCACGCATCGTGCGTACGCAACGGGCCGAGTTGCCACTTGCACAGGTGCTCGATCTCGGTGCATTCGATCTCGAGCGCGCGCTTTCTGTCGATGCGGCGTTCCTGAAACCGCAACAGCCGTTCGAGTGGGCGGGAAACTATCCATTGGCGGCCGGCGAACATGTACTGCACACCGGCGCGCGGGCGCACGAACACGACCATGCGCACGATCGCGGTGGCGATCACACCCACGCTCACGCTCATGACCACGAACACGGTGCGGCGAATTTGCACGAGGTCGGGGTCGTGCTGTTGCAGGCGGGCGTGGCCGGCACCGCGGGCATCGATGCTTTGGTCCCCGCCGCCGTCGCTGCGTTTGCGCAATCAGGCGATGCGTCGCCGGCCGGCAGCACGCTCACAGTCGGACGGCATCAGCGCCTGCAGCTCGGCGCACACGCCGATTTCCAGCTGAAGATTGCCGCTGCCGGGAACTGGGTGCTGTTCTGCGAGCACGCGCCGGCGGAGTTCGGCCTCAGCCTGCCGGGCGCGAAAGCGACGGGCGAGGGCGAATACGGTTCGCATCACCACGAGACCGAGATCACCTCGATCGGCATCGAAGATGCGCGGGCGCTGAACCCGGAGAAGGTCAACGAGTGGCTGTCCTATCTGCTGCAGAGCCGGGGGCAGGACATCCTGCGCATGAAGGGCGTACTCAATTTCCGCGACGAGCCGCGCCGCTACGTGTTCCACGGCGTGCACATGATCTTTGACGGGCAACTCGAGCGGCCGTGGGGCGATGCGCCGCGCGGCAACCGGCTGGTGTTCATCGGTCGAAAGCTCGACCGCAACGAACTGGAAGCCGGCTTCGAATCCTGCATCGCGTGACCGCTCCGGTGGCCAGGCTCGAGCGCCGCTCGCGCATCGACCTCGGCGATTTTCCCGTCGATGCCGCGTGGTCGCCCGATGGGCGCACGCTGCTGGTTGCGTGCGGCGAAGGCGCATTGCTCTGGGTCAACACCGCCGATGCGATGCCGGCTGCGCAGCAGCTCGGCGTGCACTCGGGAAGCGCGCTGGCCGTTGCCTGGCAAAGCGGCGGACAGCAACTCGCCACATCCGGACAAGATGGCGAGGTGCGCCTGTGGGATGCGCGCACCCGTTCCGCACGGGTCGTCCAC
>JBEPVS010000022.1:0-19476 GCA_041690875.1 Gammaproteobacteria bacterium | reverse complement strand
CTCCTGTTGCACGCCATCATGGCCGCGCTGGCGGCGGCGGGCGCACCGTGCATCTGGCTACGCGACCGGGCAAGCCGGCGCCACCAAGCGATTACACGCGAACTGCCGGGCTATCTCGATTTGCTGACGCTCGGCCTGGAGGCCGGTTGCGCGTTGGGTGCTTCGCTCCAGTTGACCATCGCACGCTCGGCCCCTGGTCCATTGCGCGCCGCGTTGGAACGCGCGCTGCAGGAGATGCGCGCCGGGCGCACGCGTGCCGAGGCGTTGCAGCGCCTCAGCCAACGCATGCGTGTGCCAGCGCTGACGGCGTCCGTCGCCGCGATCATCCAGGCGGAATCCACCGGTGTAAGTCTGGCGCCGGTGATGCGCGCGCAAGCCATTCGCGGCACGCAGGAGCGCTTTGCCCGCGCCGAAAAGCGCGCGATGGAAGCTCCGGTCAAGATGCTTGGGCCGCTCGTGCTATGCATCTTTCCGTGCACGTTCATCGTAATCGGCTTCCCGATTGCAGTGCATCTATTCTGGGGCGGCTAGTCGGCCGTGCAACCACGACTGACGGTGAATGGCGCGCCGAGCGAATGGCACGTGACCTGTTGCGACACATTCCTGAGCCGCGCCCGCGGTCGGCTTGCATCTCCTCCGGCGCAGGCGCATCACGCCTGGCGCCTGCGGCCGTGCCGCGCGGTGCATACATTTTTCCTGTCGCAACCCATTGACGTCGTGTTCTGCGATTCAAGTGGATCCATCGTGCGCCTCGCCCCGATGCTTCCGCCCTGGCGTTGCGTTGCCAGTCGTGTCGCGGCCTGCACTTGGGAGTTTCCCGGTGGAACAATTGCTCACCTGGCGCTGCGCATCGGCGACCGGCTAACGTCATGCTGAAGCTCGTCCCATTCACGAGACCTTCAAGAACGCACCCATCCATGCAGCGTGGCGCAACGCTGATCGAGTTCGCGCTCGCGCTGATCCTCGGAGTGCTGCCGATCGTCATGTCCGTGCTGCAGATGGCTGCGCTACTGGTGGCGAAGAACGAACTGAATCTCGCGACCTTCCTGGCGGCGCGCGACGGTGCCGTCGACGGAGCGGAACCGGGCACCATGCAGCGTTCGCTGGCGCGCGCACTTGTGCCGCTGTATGTGCGCGCCGAGCGCGGCGGCGTCGCCTCGCCGGCGGCAGTGGCATTGGCGTATGGCAACGCACTCAAGGATGTCTTATCGCTCGATAGCTTGCGGGTGCTTAATCCCACTCGAGACGACCTGGATCGGTTTGCTGTGGTGCGCAGCGGCCAACGCGTCATCCCGAATGATTCCATCGAGTTCCGCCCACGCGACGTGCAGGATGCGAATGTGCTGACGATCGAAGTCATCCATTGCCAGCAAGTTGTCGTGCCATTGGCGGGCCCCGCACTCGTCGCGGCATTGCGCCTGCTCAATACCGACCCGCGTCACCAGCGCTGCCTCCTCGCCGGGCGAGCACCACTCGCAGCGCGCGCGAGCATAGTTATGCAGAGCGATGTGCACGTGGCCGCGCTGCGCTAAGATGCTGAAATGTTGCGACCCGCGCTTTGCGCAGGCTTTGTAAGTGCTGTCATCGCCTCGGTGGCCGCTTGTGCACGCCACCAGCCGCCGCCTGCAGTCGGCACGCTGGAACGCCATCGCTTCGAAATTGCCGCGCCCGCCTCTGAACAGATCATCGCGATGCCGGTGCGCGAAGGGCAGGCGGTCAAGCAGGGTGATGTGGTCGCGCAGCTCGATGGCGGCTCGCTTGCCGCAAACCGCGCCAGCGTCGCCGCGCAGGCACGCCAGGCGCAGCACCGGCTCGACGAGTTGCAGCACGGGGCGCGCAACGGTGAGATTGCGCAGGCGCGCGAGCGCGTGGCCGCCGCCCGTGCGGTGCGCGACCAGAATGAAAAGGAATACCTGCGGCTCGCCGATATCCTCAAGCGAGGCCTGGTTGCGCAGGCGCAGGTCGATGTACAGCTGCAAATGCGCGACAGCAGTGCGGCCGAACTGAAATCGGCGCAGGCAGCGCTCGACCTGCTCCTGGAAGGAACCCGCAGCGAACAGCTCGGCCAGGGGCGCGCCGCAGTGGCCTCCGCCGACTCATTGCTGCAACAGCAAGATGTGCTGCTCGGCCGGTTGATACTGGTCGCGCCCGTGGACGGCGTCATCGAAGCGCTGCCTTATCGCCTCGGCGAGCGGCCCGCGCTGGGCGCGCCGGTGGTCATCATGCTGGCCTCCGGCATGCCCTATGCGCGCGTATACATTCCCGAGCCGCAACGCGCCTCGCTGCGCGCCGGACAATCTGTTGCCGTGCACGTCGATGGCGTGAAGCAAGCCTTCAAGGGCACGTTGCGCTACATCGCCGGCGAGGCGAGCTTCACGCCGTACTTCGCGTTGACGCAGCGTGACCGCAGCCGCCTCGCCTATCTCGCCGAGATCGACCTGCCCGATCCGGCAGCGCTCAACCTGCCTGTGGGTGTGCCAGTCGAAGTGCGGCTGGACGAGACGCCGCCGCCGTGAGGGCCGCGGCGGCGCCGCGCGCCGATGGTGATGCGAACGCCTCGGACCCCGCGATCGAGGCGCACGGCCTGACAAAAAAGTTTGGCGATGTCGCCGCCGTCGACAACGCCGACCTGTCGATTCCGCGCGGGAAGATCTATGGGTTCCTGGGACCCAATGGTTCCGGGAAGTCGACGACCATTCGCATGCTGTGCGGCCTGATCCGGCCGACCAGCGGCACGATCCGCGTGCTCGAATTCGACATCCCGCGCCAGGCCGAATCGCTGCGCACAAAGATCGGGTACATGACGCAGCGTTTCTCGCTGTGGGAAGACCTGAGCGCGCGCGAGAACCTCACTTTCATGGCCGAGATTTACACGCTCGAGCCGGGGCTGGCGGCGGATCGCATCAAGCGCGCGATCGAGGAATACCGGTTGGCCGAATTCCTCGACCGGCCCGCAGGCACGTTGAGTGGCGGCCAGAAGCAACGCCTCGCGCTCGCGGCCGCGACATTGCATGAGCCGCCGTTGTTGATGCTCGATGAGCCAACCAGCGCCGTCGATCCGCAGAGCCGCCGCGATTTCTGGGAGAGTCTGTTCGCGCTCACTGAGCGCGGCACGACGATTCTGGTTTCCACGCACTACATGGATGAAGCCGAGCGTTGCCACGCGCTGGCGATACTCGATCGGGGCCGCATCGTCGCCAATGGCGCGCCGCAGGCGTTGATGGCGAATCTGAAACTGCAAGTGGTCGAAATCGAGACCGACAACACGACGGGCGCACGCGCTGCATTGCACGGGCTCGCTTCGCTCAGGTCGCTCGCGCAGCTTGGCTTGCGGCTGCACGCGCTCATCGCGCCGGAAGAATCCGATGCGGTCGCGCGCGTCGAAAAGCTGCTGGCGGACCAACACGTGCAAGCAAAGGTGCGCAGCGCTGCTGCGAGTCTCGAGGACGTTTTCGTAGGCGCAACGCTCCCGGCAGTCGGCGACAACCCCAAACCAGGAGGTGAGCGCTAGATGCTGCCCGCCTCGCTCCGTCGCACCAGGGCAATCGCCGTCAAGGAGTTGCGGCAGATGTCGCGCGATCGGTTGACGCTGGCGATGGTCGTCGGCATTCCGCTGCTTCAGATGCTGATCTTCGGCTACGGCATCAACTATGACGTGCGCCACATCCGCGCCGGCGTCGTCGATCTCGCCAACACGCAGGCCTCGCGCGCGTTGATCGCTGATATCGCCTCGAGCCAGGTGGTCGATTTTGTCGCGCATCCAGCCGGCGCCGATGAGCTGCGGCGCCTGATCGTTGCGGGCACGGTGCACGCAGGCCTGTACATTCCGCCCGATTTCGAGCGGCGGCGAATCGATGCCTCGAGGCCTGTAGCGCAGGTCATCGTCGATGGCACGCGTCCGGGAGTCGATACCGCGGTGCGTGCGATCACCGATACGCCATTGCCCAGACGCGATGGCCTGGTGCAGCGGGCGACGCCGGCGATCGAAGTGCTGACCGAGTTCAATCCAGAACGGCGCACCGCGGTGCAGGTGGTGCCGGCGCTGATCGGCGTCATCCTCAGCATGACGATGGTGATCTTCACGGCGATCGCGCTGGTGCGTGAACGCGAACGCGGCAACCTCGAATTGCTGATCACGACGCCGGTGCGCTCGATTGAGCTGATGATCGGCAAGATCCTGCCGTACATCGGCGTCGGGCTGATACAGACGACACTCGTGCTGCTGGTCGGCGTGCTGCTGTTCAGCGTGCCGATCAACGGAAGTTTGTTCAATTTATACCTCGGAGCAGGGTTGTTCATCGCCGCTACGCTGGGACTGGGCCTCGTGATCTCGACCGTCGCGAGCACCCAATTCCAGGCCATGCAACTCGGATTCTTCACGCTACTGCCGTCGATCCTGTTATCGGGCTTCGCGTTCCCGTTCGAGGGCAGCCCAGTCGTGGTGCAATACCTGGCGCAGGCGCTCCCACTGACGCACTTCGTCGAAATATTGCGCGGCGTGATCTTGCGTGGCGCGACGTTGCGCGATTTGTGGTGGCCGGTCGTGAAGCTGGCGATATTCCTCGTCGTGGCAATGACGCTGGCGGCGCTGCGTTTCCGAAAGCGCCTTGATTGAGGTTGTGCGGCGGGAGCACCGTTGTGCTACATTTGTATTATCTGCCAGTTGATGCGGGAGAAACGCATGGCCACGACGACGATACGACTGCCGCCCAAGTTACGTTCGCGTCTGCAATTGCTGGCCCGGCAATCCGGACGCTCGGCCCACAGCCTGATCATCGAAGCCGTCGAGAGGCACGCGGCCTACGAGGAGCAGATGCGGAGCTTAGTCAGGGAAGCCATGGCGGCTGACGCGGAAATCGAGCTCACCGGAGAGGTTTATCGCGCGGAAGACGTGCACGCCTGGATGGGTCGACTCGCAAAGGGGCATGTTTCCGACAGACCGAAGCCGTGGCGGCGCTAGTCTATTCGTCGCGCTCGCTCGCGAATCTCGAGCAGATATTCCAGTTCCTGCGTGACGAGAATCCAACGGCGGCGCTTGCCGCGGCGGCAGCCATCCAGACCGCAATCGACCACTTGGCAATGCATCCATTGATCGGCCGTCGCATCGAAGGAGAGATCCGCGAGCTGGTCATCTCATACGGGCGAACCGGATACATTGCGCTTTATCGATTCCATGTCCTGCGCGACGAAGTGCGGGTACTCGCGCTGCGCCATCAGCGCGAACTGGGATTCCAGCCATAGCCCACGCGCGCGAATTTCATCAACTTGCGGGAATAGCGCGTGGGCCTTAAAGTGCCGCGGTTTTACCCGTCAAAAGTGCCCAGGTCATGAGTTCCCGAGATCCCAGTTCCTGGGTCGTCCACAAGTTTGGTGGCTCGAGCGTTGCCGACGCGGAATGCTTCGCGCGCGTCGCCGCGATCATCGAGTCGCAATCGGCGCAGCGCGTCGCCGTGGTGCTGTCGGCCTGCCGTGGCGTCACCGATTCGCTGCTGCAGCTGGTGTTGCTCGCGGAAAAACAAGATGACGCCTGGCACGCGCAACTCGCCACGGTTCGCAAGCGGCACGCGGACATCGCCACCGCGCTGTTGCCGGCCGCGGTGGCGGGCGAGTTCCTCGCCGAGTTTGATCGTGACGCGGCCGATCTCGATGGCGTGCTGCGCAGTACCCAGGTCATGCGCACCGCGGGCCAGCATGTGCGCGACAAGGTTTCTGGCTACGGTGAAATCTGGTCCACGCGGCTGTTCTGGCGCTACCTGCAGCAGCGAGGCAAGCGCGCAGGACTGGAGTGGATCGACGCACGTACCTGTGTCGTGGCGGAGTGGGGGCCGCTCGGGCCTTCGATCCAGTGGGAAGTTTCAACGGAGCGGCTGCGATCGCAATTGCAGCCCGGCGCCGCAACACTGGTCGTCACCGGATACATCGCCAGCGACAGCGCCGGTATCCAGACCACGCTCGGGCGCAACGGCAGTGATTTCTCTGCGTCGATCTTCGGCGCGTTGCTGGCGGCCAGTGAAATCGTGATCTGGACCGATGTCGATGGCGTGCTGTCGGCTGATCCGCGGCGCGTGCCTGACGCGCAGATCATCAGTTCACTTTCCTACAACGAAGCGATGGAGCTCGCTTATTTCGGTGCGAAGGTAATTCACCCGCAGACGATGGCGCCTGCGGTCAGCCATGACATTCCGATCTGGATCCGCAACTCTTTCGCACCGGAAAAACCGGGAACCCTGATCTGCGCGCAACCGCAGTCGACGCAGCCGGTGAAGGGCATCACCAGCATCGAGAATGTCGCGCTCGTGAACCTCGAGGGCGCCGGCATGATTGGCGTCCCGGGCACCGCGCATCGCCTGTTCGGCGCGCTGCGCGAGGAGAACATTTCCGTCATCCTGATCTCGCAAGGCAGTTCGGAGCATTCGATCTGCTGCGCGATTCCGGCGACGCAGGCGGTGCGCGCCACGGCGGTCATCGAGCGCGCGTTTGCGCGCGAGCTGGCGGACGGGCAAATTCAGAGCGTTGACGTGAAGGGCGAGCTCGCGATTCTCGCGGTCGTTGGCGACGGCATGGCTGGCATGCCGGGCGTTTCGGGCAAGGTGTTCAACGCGCTTGGCACCGCGAACGTCAACGTGCGCGCAATTGCGCAGGGCGCCTCCGAGCGCAACATCTCGGTCGTCGTCGAGGGCAGCCAGGTGACGCGCGCGTTGCGTTCTGTGCACGCGGGTTTCTACCTGTCTCCACACACGCTGTCGATCGGGGTGATCGGGCCCGGCACGGTTGGGAAGGTGCTGCTCGACCAGCTCGCAAGCCAGCAAGAGCGGCTGAAACAGCAATTCCATATTGATTTGCGCGTGCGCGGCATCATGAGCTCGAAGACGATGAAGCTGGTCACGCAGAGCATCGCGCTCGAGCGCTGGCGCGAGCAACTCACTGACGGCGCAATGCCTGCCGACTACGACAAATTCTTCGCACACCTGAAGGTGGATCACCTGCCGCACACGGTAATCATTGATTGCACGGCCAGCCAGGATGTCGCGAATCGCTACCGGGACTGGCTGGCGGCGGGCGTGCACGTCATCACGCCGAACAAGAAAGCGAACAGCGGCGTGCTCGACTACTACGAATCGCTGCGCGAGGTGCGGCGCCAGAGCGGCGCGCACTATTTGTACGAAGCCACGGTCGGTGCGGGACTGCCGGTGATTCAGACCCTGCGCGACCTGCGCGAGACCGGCGATGACATCGCGAGCGTCGAGGGCATTTTCTCCGGCACGCTTGCGTATCTGTTCAACGTGTACGACGGCGCGAAAGCGTTTTCAGCGATCGTGCGCGATGCAAAGCAGCGCGGCTACACCGAGCCGGATCCGCGCGATGACCTCTCGGGCACAGACGTGGCGCGCAAGCTGATCATCCTGGCGCGAGAGATGGGCCTGAAGCTCGAGCTGCGCGACGTGCGCGTGGAAAGCCTGGTGCCGTCAGATCTTACCGGTGGCAGCAGCGAGGAATTCCTCGCGCAACTGCCGCGCTATGATGAGCAGATGGCGAAGCGCTTCAACGATGCCAAGGCACGCGGGCATGTGTTGCGATACGTCGGCCGCATCACGGCGGCAGGCCAGGCGACAGTCGGCCTCGTGGAGCTCGAAGCGAAGCACGCCTTCGCGAACATCGCGCTTACCGATAACGTCGTGCGATATTCAACCTCACGTTATTGCGATAACCCGTTGATCGTACAGGGACCAGGAGCAGGGCCCGCCGTGACCGCCGGCGGCGTGTTCGCGGACTTGTTGCGCCTGGCCACTTTTCTCGGAGCGCGCCTTTGAGCGCCGCGAAGGCGCCGCGCGACGCGGCCTGTGCCTTTGCGCCGGCGTCGGTGGGCAACGTCGCGATCGGTTTCGACATCCTCGGGTTTTCCGTGGGCGCGATTGGAGATCGCGCGACGGTGCGGCGCACGCGTGAGCCGGGCGTTCGCATCGCCGCTGTGCGCGGCATTGCCGGCGACCTGCCGCTCGAACCCGCGAAGAACACGGCCGGCCGTGCGTTGCAGGCGATGTGCGATGCATTGGCGTTGCCATTCGGCCTGGAGCTCGAACTCGACAAGGGCATACCATTGAGTTCGGGTCTCGGCGGATCAGCGGCATCCGCGGTCGCGGCCGTCGTCGCTGCGAATGCATTGCTGGCCGAATCGTGCACGCAACTGCAGCTGCTGAAATTCGCGATGCAGGGCGAGCAGGTCGCGAGCGGTTCGCTCCATGTCGACAACATTGCGCCCTCGCTGTTCGGCGGTCTCGTGTTGACCGTCGGCATCGATCATCCACGCGTGAAGCAGATCCCGGTGCCGAAAAGCATACGCGCCGTTGTCGTGCATCCGCACATGTTCCTGTCGACGCGTGAAGCGCGCGCGATCCTGCGCAGCAGCGTGCCGATGAAAGATTTTGTCTGGCAGACCGCGAACCTCGCGGGCTTCATATCCGGCTGCTACACGAATGACATCGACCTGCTGCGCGAGTCATTCGAAGACGTCGTCATCGAGCCGCAGCGCGCGGCGTTGATACCGGGCTTTACGGCCGTGCGGCGCGCGGCGATGTCGGCGGGAGCGCTGGGCTGCTCGATCTCCGGCGCGGGACCGACCGTATTCGCGTGGTGCGTCGAGAGCCACGCGCTGGCCGTGCGCGAAGCACTGGTGGTCGAGTTCTCGCGCCACGACCTGGAAAGCGATCACTGGACGACGGCGCTCGAGCCGATCGGCGCGCACGTGGTGGATTGATGCAATTCACCAGCACGCGCGATGCGCAGCATCGGGTTGGATTCAGCGATGCACTCTCGCGCGGCCTCGCGAGCGGCGGCGGCCTCTATGTGCCGACGGACTGGCCGGGCGCGGCAACCAGCGCGATCAAGCCGGGTGATGCGCTTGCGCAGCAGGCGGCGGTGTTCCTCGCGCCGTTTGCCAGCGGCGATGCGCTGGCGGGTGAGATGCCTGCGATCGCATCGGAGGCGTTTAATTTTGCGGCACCCCTCGTGCAACTCGATGGAGACGCGCTGGGCGTACTCGAGCTATTCCACGGTCCCACGGCGGCGTTCAAGGATTTTGGCGCGCGCTTCCTCGCGGCATCGCTGGCGCGGCTGCGGCGCGGCGCGCAGCGCCCGCTGACGATACTGGTCGCGACCTCGGGCGATACCGGCGGCGCCGTCGCGGCGGCATTTCATCGCAAGCCCGGTATCGAAGTCGTCGTGCTGTTCCCGCAAGGACAGGTTTCGCCGACGCAGCAGCAACAGCTGACGTGCTGGGGCGACAACGTGCGGAGCCTCGCGGTGCGCGGCAGCTTCGATGATTGCCAGCGCCTCGTGAAACAGGCCTTCGTCGAACCCTCGCTTGCCGCGCAGTGGGATCTGTCTTCTGCCAACAGCATCAATCTTGGCCGACTGCTGCCGCAAGCCGTGTACTACGCGGCCACCAGCGTCGCCTTGCACGCGCGCACCGGCGCCCCCGCATCGTTCATCATTCCCAGCGGGAACCTCGGCAATGCGACGGCCTGCGTGTGGGCGCGGCGCCTGGGGGCACCGATTGCGGAAATCGTGCTGGCGCACAACGCGAACCGCACGGTGCCCGATTACCTGGCCGAAGGCGTGCTGCGCGTGCGTCCCAGCGTCGTGACGCTGGCCTCCGCGATGGATGTCGGCAATCCCAGCAACCTCGAGCGGCTCACGGCGCTGTATCCGGACGCGGCTGCATTGCGGCTCGCGGTCAGTGCGGTGTCGATCGATGACGAAGCAATCCGCGCGCGCATCCGTGCCGACTACGAACGCTACGGTCAAATCTGGTGTCCACACACGGCGACCGCGGCCGAGGCCTGGACGCGGCTCGACGCCGCGCGCAGGCAGTCCGGCCATTGGGTGCTGGTCGCGACCGCGCACCCGGCCAAGTTCCGCGAGATCGTCGAACCGCTGGTCGGACGGCCCGTGCCGGTGCCACCGGCTCTTGAGCAGTTGTTCCGGCGGCCGTCGCAGTACAATGAGATCGACGCGACGCTCGCGTCGCTCCGTGGTGCCATGATGAGACAGGCCGCATGAACGAGCTGCAGCAACTCGGCGAGACACTGCGCAATCTCGATACGCGCACGACCGCGAGCATCGTCGGCGCGCTCGTGCTGGTGGCGCTGTTGCTGGTGGTGTGGCGCTGGTACCGGCGGCGACGCGCTGCGGCGCGGCGGCTGGCGATGGTGACCGGCGGCGCGTTCGAATACCTGCAGAATGTCTTGGTGCCTGACGGGCAGGGCACCGCGCTCCACATGGACTATGTGCTGCTGACGGCGCGCGGTTGCATTGTCCTCGACATGCGCGATATTGCCGGCAATATTTTCGGCGGCGACCAGATGACGGAGTGGACCGTCATGCATCGCGAACAGCGCTATACCTTTGCCAATCCTCAGACCGGTTTGTACGACCGCATCGCGGCCGTGCGCGCCCTGATCTCGGAAATGCCGGTCGAGGGGCGCGTCGTGTTCGCGCAGCGCGGACGTTTCCCGAAGGGATTGCCGCGCTACACGTTGATGCTGGCATCGATGGCAAATGAGTTCCCTCCAGCGGAGCGCGCGCAAGCCGGCAGCGTTCCGGAAGTGTGGCGTGGAGACTGGGCGCGCCTCGTCTCCGCCAGCAAACCCAGCAGTCTGGTCGCGCCGAAAGCCGCTATCTAGCCGCGAAGTGCGCGGGCGCGGGACGCTCAGGGCGCAGCGGGCGGGGGAATTCCGAACAGCTTCCGGGCAGCGGCCGTCGTGTGTGCCGCGCAATCCGCCAGTGTTTCACCGCGCAGCCGGGCCACCGCCTGGGCGATGTGCAGCAGGTACGCCGGCTCGTTGCGGCGTGAGGCCGGGCGCGGTTGCAGATCGCGCGGCAGCAAGTAGGGTCCGTCGGTTTCGAGCAGCAATCTTCCGGCGGGAATGCGCCGCACCAGTTCCTGCAGCTGCTGGCCGCGGCGCTCATCGCAGATCCAGCCTGTGATGCCAATGTGCAATCCCAGCTCGAGATAGGCTTCGAGCTCGGCCTCGCCGCCGGTAAAGCAATGCGCGACGCCGTGCAGCGAGACGCGCTGCGTAGCGCCCGCATGCTCGCGCAACGCCGCGATGAAATCGGCGTGCGCATTGCGCTGGTGCAGGAACAATGGTTTGCCGCAGTCAGCCGCAAGCACGAGTTGCAGCGCGAAGGCATTGCGTTGCGCGGCGCGCGGCGAAAAGTCACGAAAATAATCCAGCCCGCATTCACCGACCGCGACGATGCAGGGTTCAGTGAGCAGTGCGCGCAGCCGTGGCAATTGCCCTTCACCCAGTTCCGCAGCATGGTGCGGATGCACGCCCGCGGTTGCGTAGAGGCGTTGCGGATGTGCGTGCGCGAGCCGCAGCGCGGCGGCGCTGGAATCGAGCGTCGCGCCGGTCACGATGAGCTGCGCGACCCCTGCCTCAAGGGCCCGTGCGATGACGGCGTCGCGATCGTCGTCGTAGTTGTCGTGCGCCAGGTTGATGCCGATATCGAGCAGTTCCATGCGCGCGCCAGTGTACACAGCGCGCGAGGGTGCGCACGCCGATCTGCGCACGCCTGATATGATGCGGCCGGCATGACCACAGCAGCCCTGCATCAGCTGCCGCTCTGGAGCGACGGCGCGGTCGAAGGCGATTGGCGCGTGCGTCGAAGCCGACGCGCGCGGCGGCTGGGCGCGCGCGTGTTCCCCGACGGCAGTGTCGAAATCGTCGTACCGGCCAGTGCCGGCGCGCGCCAGGTCACGCGTTTCGTGGATCATCATCGCCAACGCATCGAGCAATTGCGGCGACGCTGGCCGCGCGTCGACACGTGTTTTCCTCCGGAACGGATCGATCTGCCGGCGCTGGGCGAGAGCTGGCGTTGCCAATACACACCCGCCCAAACGGTTGCGCCAGGCGCGCTTGTCGAACTGGGCGGCGTATTGGCGTTGAACGATTCGCTGCACGGCGCTGCGCTGCGCGCGGCGCTGCTCGAGTGGTTGCGCGAACGTGCGCGCCAGGCATTGGCACCGCTGCTCGCGGCGCTCGCGGCGCAACTTGGCGTGCAGTATCGACGGATGCAGATTCGCCGGCAGCGCACGCGCTGGGGAAGCTGCTCGACGAGCGGCACGATCAGCCTGAATTGCTGCCTGCTGTTCCACCGCCCGGAAGTCGTCCGGTACCTGCTCGCGCACGAGCTTGCGCACCTGACGCACATGAATCATTCAGCGCGCTTCTGGCGCCTGGTGGAGCAATACGAGCCGCGCTGGCGCGAGCATGATCGAGCACTGACGCAGGGCTGGAGGCAGGTGCCCGGATGGGCGCTGCAGGGAGTGGGCGGGTGAACGAGCAGAAAGTGCCGGGCGAACACGTGGGCAGCGTCGATCTTCGCGATGAGTCGGTGCACTGGAACCTGGGTGATTCGCTGTCGTACGGGCAATACCTGCGGCTCGACCTGTTGCTCGATGCGCAGCGGCCGCTGACCAGTGAGCACAGCGAAATGCTGTTCATCATCGTCCACCAGGTCTCCGAGCTGTGGATGCGCCTGCTGCGCCATGAGCTGGCGGCCGTCATGGATTGCGTGCGGCGCGATGAACTCGACGCTTCGTTCAAGATGTTCAGCCGCATCGATCACGTGCAGGGCCAGTTGCTGGCGGTGTGGGATGTGCTGTCGACGATGACCCCATTCGACTACGCGGCGTTCCGCAACACGCTTGGACGCTCCTCCGGTTTCCAGTCGCAGCAGTACCGGTTGATCGAATTCCTGCTCGGCAACAAGCACGCCGACATGATCAAAGTTCATCAACGCGATGCGCAGGCCCACGCCGAGCTGGAGCGCGCGCTGCGCGCGCCGAGCCTGTACGACGAGGTGCTGCGCCTGCTATCGCGCCGCGGGCGAGATATTCCAGCGGAACTGCTGGCGCGTGATTTCTCGCAACCCTATGAAGCCAACAAGCAGGTCACGGCCGCGTGGCTCAGCGTGTACCTGAATGCCGAGAAGGACTGGGACTTGTACGAGCTCGGCGAACACCTCGTCGACGTCGATCATCGCTTCCAGATCTGGCGCTTCCAGCACATGAAGACGGTCGAGCGCATCATCGGCTACAAGCCTGGCACGGGCGGCACGGCCGGCGTGGCCTACCTCGCCAAGGCGCTGCGGCTCAGGTTCTTTCCGGAACTATGGGAAGCGCGGAATTCGATGTAGTGCGCGAGGCCGTACGCTGGTGCTGCCAGCGCCACAGGCGCCAGCCCAGCAGGATCGCAGCGAGCACGACGTAGATCATCGGCTCGCGAATATCCTTCTTCACCTGCCACCAGTAATGCCACACGCCCAGTGCGGTGGCCACGTAAATGAGCCGATGCAGGCTCTGCCAGCGGCGCCGCAAGCGGCGCATCCATCCATTGGTCGACGTGATCGCCAGTGCGAGCAGCATCAGCAGCGCCAGGAATCCAATGGTGATGTACGGGCGCTTCACCAGGTCCTTGACGATTGCGCTCCAGCTGAATCCCTGGAAGGGGCCGATATAGGTCAGGAAATGCAGCAGCGCATACGTGAACGCCCATACGCCCAGCATGCGGCGTAGCCGCAGCAGGTGTGCATTGCCGGTCAACGCTCTCAATGGCGACACGCACAGCGTGATGAGCAGCAGGTTCAGCGCGCTGTGCCCGAAGATGCCGAGCATGCGCCGCACCGGGTCGGCGCCCAGCGTGGGCACCGGCGCATGAGCGAGCGCCGCAAGGACCCAGGCCAACGGAATCGCACACCCGACGAACAGCGCCGGTTTGTATAGGTAGCGATAACGAGTGTCGGTTTGCTGGCTCATGGCGAAGGGGCGCGCGGCGCGCTAGAAGTAGCGGCGCAGGTCGACTCCCTGGTAAAGGCTCGCGACCTGCGCAGCGTAGCCGTTGAACATTTCGGTCGGGCGGCGCGGCGCGAACAGCCCGTCTCCAATACGCCGCTCCGTGGCCTGGCTCCAGCGCGGGTGGTCGACGTGCGGATTCACGTTCGCGTAGAAGCCGTACTCGCCCGGCGATGACAGCGGCCATGTCGTGGCCGGTTGCCGTTCCGTGAAACGGATGCGCACGATCGACTTGCCGCTCTTGAAGCCGTATTTCCATGGAACATGCAAACGGAGCGGCGCGCCGTTCTGGTTCGGCAATTCACGGCCGTACACGCCCACGACCATCAGTGCCAGCGGGTTCATCGCCTCGTCGATGCGCAGCCCCTCGACATAGGGCCAGTCGAGCACGCCGCGGCGCTGCCCTGGCATCTGTTGCGGATCGAGCAACGTCGTGAACTCGACGTATTTCGCGCGTGCCGTCGGGCGAAAGCGCTTCAGCAAATCGGCGAGCGGAAAGCCGATCCATGGAATGACCATCGACCAGCCTTCGACGCAACGGTGCCGATAGATGCGTTCCTCGAGCGGATGCGCTTTCAGGATGTCCTCGAGATGAAAAGTACCGGTGAGTTCGGCCTCGCCGGCAATCGTCAGGTTCCACGGGCGGGTGCGCAGCGATCCTGCATTGGCGGCTGGATCGGATTTGTCCAGGCCGAACTCGTAGAAATTGTTGTAAGTCGTGATCTCTTCGTAGCTGTTGGGTTTGTCGGGCGCGACGAAATTCGGATTGCGCGCAAATCGAAGCGCGGTCGATGCCGATGCCACGGGCGTCGACGCCGCGGCCGCGCGGGCCGAGGCGGGCAGCAGTTGCGCGCCCGCGAGCCCCAGGGCGCCCGCCAGCAGTCCGCGCCGCATGTGGAAATAGCGCTCGGCGGTAATCTCTGAAGGCCGGATGGCGGGCAAATTGGGCTGGCGCACGGTTGGTCTCATCGAGGCCGGTGTCATCCCCATGTTTCGTCGCCGCTACCTCAAAGGTTACAGACCCGCCTGGGGCGCCAAAGTGCCGCCGTCGCCCCGTGTCGACCAGCGCGCGACGCGAATCGAGGGCATCTTGAGCACATCCTGCGGCCGGCCGTTGACGTAGACGCCGGCGCTGACCAGGGCCAGGTGTTCGAGGTCGGCAGGGTCATTGCCATAGGCCTGCGACAGTGACGGCTCGTATTTGGCCAGCAGCTCACGCACGCAGCGCGTTTTCTCCGCCCCGCGTCGGTTTGCGGAACTGAGCGAGCCATCGAGCCTGCCGTCCGCGCGCCAGCGCACTTCGGTGCAGATGCACTCATCGAACCCCAGCGCACGGGAGATCAAGGGCACGTACAGGTCGGGGCTCGCTGACAACAAGACGAGGCGCGCCTGCGCTTTTCGGAGCGTCGCGATGCGCTCGAGTGCCTCTCCGTACAAGCCCGCGCGCAAGAGTTGCCGCGTGTACTGAAAAGCCCAGCGATCGAGGTCGGCGCGTGCGACGCCGCCGAGCGTCAGCCGAAGGACGGCGCCTTTCAACAGGCCACGGTCCCGATCGGAAAGAAAATGCTTCAGCAGCGGGAATAGACACAGCGGCAGGCGCCACCAGCGCGCGGGATGGCGCAACAGGTATCCGCTGACGAACGGCCACATCGTGTCGTGGCGCGTGATCGTGCCGTCCAGGTCGAAGATCGCCAGCGTGCTCGCGGCCATTGACGTATGAACAGGCGCTGGGGCCGCGCTCCGCTTCAGGCGGCCTTGCTGCCCACAGCGAGCTGCCGCAGCACGTATTGGAGGATGCCGCCGTGCTGGAAGTAGTCGCGCTCCTTCGGCGTATCTATTCGTACTCGCGCAACGAACTGCGTTGATACACCGTCCATCCTGGATGCGACGACCGTGACTGTGCGCGCGTTGCCTTGCTCGAGTCCCCGGATCTCGAAGGTTTCGCGACCGGTCAGGCCCAGCGATTGCGCATTCACACCCTCGGAGAACTGCAGCGGCAACACGCCCATGCCGATCAGGTTGGAACGGTGGATACGTTCGTAACTCTCGGCGATTACGGCGCGTACGCCGAGCAGCATCGTGCCCTTGGCGGCCCAATCGCGCGACGAACCGGTGCCGTACTCCTTGCCGGCGAGAATGATCAGCGGCGTGTGCTCCGCCTTGTAGCGCATCGCGGCATCGAAAATGCTGAGCTGCTCGCCGCTCGGCACATGCACGGTGACGCCGCCCTCGATGCCCGGCACCAGGAGGTTGCGTAGCCTGATGTTCGCAAAGGTGCCGCGCATCATCACTTCGTGGTTGCCGCGGCGTGCGCCGTACTGGTTGAAATCGGCCGGCTGCACGCCCTGCGCCATCAGGTATTGTGCTGCGGGACTGGTCTTGGCGATGTTGCCGGCCGGCGAGATGTGATCGGTCGTCACTGAATCGCCGAGTACCGCGAGCACGCGCGCGCCGCGGATTTCGCCGATCGCAGCGGGCCGCATCGTCATGCCGTCGAAATAGGGCGGGTTCTTCACGTAGGTCGATTTGTCGTCCCAGGCATAGACCTTACCGGCCGACACCTTGATTGATTTCCAGCGTTCGTCGCCTTCGAACACGCCACTGTAGCTACGGCGGAACATTTCGGACGTGATGTTCTTGTGCACGCAGTCGGCGACTTCCTGCGGCGAGGGCCATACATCCCGCAGGTAGACGCCCTTGCCCCCGGCGCCGATACCGAGGGGTTCCTCATTGAGATCGACGTTGAGCGAACCGGCGAGCGCGTAGGCGACGACGAGTGGCGGCGAGGCGAGGAAATTCATGCGCACTTCCGGATGCACCCGGCCATCGAAATTGCGGTTGCCCGAGAGCACCGAGCAGCCGATGACATCGCCTTCCTTGACGGCAGCGGAGATCTCCGGTTTCAGCGGTCCGGAGTTGCCGATACACGTGGTGCATCCGTAACCCACGAGATTGAAACCGATGCCCGCGAGCTCATCGAGAAGCCCAGCGCTGCTCAGATAATCGGTGACGACGCGCGAACCGGGTGCGAGGCTGGTCTTCACCCAGGGGCGCGACGTGATGCCGAGCTTGCGTGCATTGCGCGCGAGCAGGCCTGCCGCAATCAGCACGTAGGGGTTTGACGTGTTCGTGCAGCTCGTAATTGCGGCGATCAGCACGGCGCCATCGCTGACATCGAAAGTCCTGCCGGCGACTGTGGCGGTGCCCGAGCCGTTGGCGCCCGGATTTCTCTTCGTGCGCTCGTCAGCCATTTTCTTCAAGTGCGCCTGATAAGTGCTCTTCGCCGTACGCAGCGGCACGCGATCCTGGGGGCGGCTCGGTCCGGCGAGGCTGGGTTCGACCGTCGCAAGGTCAAGCTCGATGACTGCGGTGTAGTCGGCGGCCTTGGCGCCGTTGACGCGCCACAGGCCCGTCGCCTTCGCGTATTGCTCAACGAGTTCGATCTGCCTGGGTGGGCGGCCGGACAGCTTCAGGTAGCGGATGGTTTCCTCATCGATCGGGAACAGCGCGCAGGTGCTGCCGAATTCGGGCGACATGTTGCCGATCGTCGCGCGGTCGGCGAGCGGAAGGTTCGCGAGTCCATCGCCGAAGAACTCGACGAACTTGTCGACGACGCCGTGCTTGCGCAGCAGTTCGGTCACCGTTAGCACGAGGTCGGTTGCCGTCGCACCGGGATTCAGGCTGCCGGTCAGGCGAAAACCAATCACCTGCGGAATCAGCATCGTGACGGGCTGCCCGAGCATCGCGGCTTCGGCCTCGATGCCGCCCACGCCCCAGCCGAGCACGCCGAGGCCATTGATCATCGTCGTGTGCGAGTCGGTGCCGACAACGGTATCGGGATAAGCCTGGTGCGTGCCGCCGGGTTCACTCCCGAACACGACGCGGCCGAGGAATTCGAGGTTTACCTGGTGCACGATGCCGGTGTTCGGCGGCACGACCTTGAAGTTTCGGAACGCGTTCTGGCCCCAGCGCAGGAACGCATAGCGTTCACCGTTCCTCTCGAACTCGATGCGATTGTTATCCGCCAGCGATTGCGGCGTGCCGTATTCGTCCACCTGCACCGAGTGATCGATGACGAGCTCGGCGGGCGCCAGCGGATTCACCTTATCCGCATCGCCGCCGAGGCGCGTGATTGCCTCGCGCATCGCCGCCAGGTCGACGACACAAGGTACGCCGGTGAAGTCCTGCATGATTACGCGGGCGGGCGTGAACGAGATTTCGTATGAAGGTTGTGCCTTCGGATCCCAATTGACGATGGCGTCGATGTCGGCGCGCGTGACGTTGACGCCGTCTTCAAAACGCAGCAGGTTTTCCAGCAATATCTTCAGCGAGTACGGGAGCCGTGCCATGCGTTCGGCGCCTAGTGCCGCGAGATTGTAGATCTGGTAGATCTGCCCCGACACTGTCAATGTCGACCGCGCCTTGAAGCTATCGCTCATAGTGCCTCCGTAGTGCCACCATTATAGAGTCTCTTCGATGACGCCGCCGCCGAGACATCGCTCGCCGTCGTACAAAGCCGCTGTCTGGCCCGGCGTCGTCGCCCACTGCGGCGAGTCGAAGCGGATATGCACGCTGCCGTCGGCATGCGGCGTGACCAGCGCGGGCTGATCCGGCTGGCGGTAGCGGATTTTCACGCCCGCCCTGAACGGCGCAGCGGGCGCGGTCGCGAGCCAGTTGATCGCACCGGTGCGCAGCGCCATTGACGTGACGGTATCACGCTCGCGCGCCGCGACGACGATCAGTGCGTTGCGGCCCGTGTCCTTGTGCGACACGTACCAGGGATCGCCACTCCCGCCGCGCACACCGCCGATTTCGAGTCCGCCGCGCTGTCCCAGGGTGTAGAAATGCAGGCCGCGGTGCGTGCCGAGCTGTTGACCGTCTGCGCTTTCGATCGGACCGGGCTGCTCGGGCAGGTACGTGGCCAGGAATTCCACGAATGGGCGCTCGCCGATGAAGCAGATGCCGGTGCTGTCGCGCTTGTTGAACACCGGCAGGCCGGCGCGCTGCGCCCGTGCACGCACCTCGGACTTGTCCAGATCGCCGATTGGAAACAACACTTGCGCGAATCGATCGCGCTCGACGCCGCAGAGGAAATACGATTGATCCTTCGCAGCATCGGCGCCGCGCAACAGCGCCGGTCCGTCGGCGCCCGCAGCGAGCCGGGCATAATGCCCTGTCGCGAACCAGCGCGCACCGAGCCGCTGCGCGTAGTGCAGGCAAACGCCAAACTTGATCTCGCGGTTGCACAGCACGTCTGGGTTCGGCGTGCGCCCGCGCCGGTACTCGTCGAGGAACTCGGCAAACACACGTTCGCGATACTCAGGCTCGAAGCTGACCCGATGCAGCACGATGCCCAGTTCGCGCGCCGCAGCGCGCGCATCCTGGTAATCCTGCGCGTTGCTGCAATGGACGTCTTCATCGTCCCAGTTGCTCATGTACAGGCCATGCACTTCGTGCCCGGCTTCGATCAGGCGCAGCGCCGCGACGGCCGAGTCGACGCCGCCCGACATTCCAACTACGACACGCTGTCCGCTTGCCCCGGCCATCGTCAGCTGGAGACCGTGTCGATCGCGGACAGCGGCAGCCGCCGGCCGGCGAGGAAATCGTCGATACAGCGC